>WQWI01000006.1 GCA_009785425.1 Bacteroidales bacterium
CGCAAGGAGCGTCCTAGGGTAAAACGGATAACTAGGGCTAAGTCGTAACAAGGTAGCCGTACCGGAAGGTGTGGCTGGAATACCTCCTTTCTGGAGAGATATTACTGGAACTAAACGACAGGGATTATATCCTATTGCTATTCGGTTTGCTTAATATACAAAAAGAAACGACATTTGTCGTTTTTTTTTGGCACAGTCCTGTAGCTCAGTTTGGTTAGAGCACTACACTGATAATGTAGGGGTCCGCAGTTCAAATCTGCGCAGGACTACCAAAAAACGCTTTGCGTTTTTTGAGCTGAGAATTAAGAATTGAAAATTGAGAATGAAAAAATAATTCTCAATTCTCCATTTTCCATTCTCAATTAAAATCGGGGGATTAGCTCAGTTGGCTAGAGCGCTTGATTTGCATTCAAGAGGTCAACGGTTCGAATCCGTTATTCTCCACGTGGAAATAGCCCTTTACAAGAATATTGTAAAGGGCTGTTTCGTTTTTTATACGCAAAACCGTATTTATGTTGGTATTTGCCCTTAAAAAAAATTGTGAGTTTGTAAAATTATTAGTATTTTTGCAAAATCAAAACAAATAGTTTATGAATAGAATAATTTTGATTGGGAATGGATTCGATTTGGCACATGGGTTACAAACTTCGTATGGCCATTTTATTGATAATTTTTGGAAAAAGCAACTTGATGATGTCAATGATACTACAAGGTGGAAAAAACCAAAAAATCCTAATGATAGATATTATACGTTTGAAAATAAATTTTTCTCTATTCGATTAGCAAAAAAATTTGTAGAACAGGTAAAACAAGGAAATAACGATGATATTTTCTTTGAAAAAGTCGATACGCTAAAAAAATCCATTGAATATTACAATAATAATTTTTTAGAGTCTATTGAAAATCAATATAGGAGATTGCAACATTGGTTTGATATTGAAGAGCTATATTTCAGACAGCTAAAGAACTGCAAAGACAGATATAAAAACGATAGAGATAGTTATGAAATCTATACCATTAAGCAGTTAAACAAAGATTTTAGGGATATTAAATTAGCACTAGTTGAGTATTTACAGTATGAGGCTCATAAAGTAACAGATGATTTAGGCGGAGCTGAATTGCACCAAAAACTGCTCGAATTTTTTATTGAAAAAGCAAAAATAAACAATGGTACAGAGCAAGATATTACAGAAATTATGTTCCTCAGTTGCAACTATATTGAAACTGAAACTATATACATAGAAAATGACAAACTAAAAACAAAAAAAATTCAAATAAAACCTGTTCACATACACGGCATAATTGACGATACGGAAAAATGTGAAGACAATGTAATTTTTGGTTATGGAGATGAAAGTGCATCGGAATCGTCTGACATAGAAAACTTGAATAACAATGAATTCTTAGAGAATGTAAAATCCATAAAGTATATCGTATCGCCCGCTTATAAAGAATTGTTAAACTTTATGAAAAAAGACGATTATGACGTGTTTATTTTCGGGCATTCGTGTGGAAATTCGGATAGAACATTATTAAAAGAGTTATTTGAACATGAGCGTTGTAAGGCTATACGATATTTTTTCTATACAAAGAAAGATGGAACCAATGACTTTGACGAAAAAACAACGAATATCTACAGAGCTTTTGGCGAAAAGTCAAAATTCAGGGAAAAAATGCTCGAATTTAATGAAAATGACGAATTTTCGAGTGAAAAAATAAAACCTAATGAGGGTTTAAGAATTGGTAAAGAAATTGAGTATGATAAAAAGAGTATGGCTATCGAAGGTAAGGTGTCGGAGAATAAAATAGACATTAATGTGATCAAAAAAGAAGAAACAGAACAACCTGCGAAAGTCAGTCAAAGTATTGACGGAATTATAGCTCAACTCACTAATGGCGAAAATTTGATAAAGGTGAACGGTGGGGAGTTTGATATGGGGTCTAATGATTATGATGATGAAAAACCGATACATAAAGTTATTTTAGATGATTTTTATATGTGTAGGTACCAAGTAACGCAGAAAAAATGGAAAGAGATTATGGGTAATAGTCCGAGTTGGTTTAGCAAGGAAGGCGGAGGAAAAGATAAAATTAAAAACTTGGACGAAGCAGAACTATCTAATTTACCTGTGGAATGTATTAGTTGGTATGATGCTATTGAATTCTGCAACAAATTGAGTAAGAAATATGGATTAGACGAATACTATAGTATAGATGAAAGAGAGATTACGATAAATTTCGGTGCAAAAGGTTTCCGTTTACCAACGGAGGCTGAATGGGAATATGCTGCTCGTGGAGGGAACCAAAGTAAGAAATTCAAATATAGTGGTAGCGATAATCTAAAAGATGTTGCGTGGTATTACGAAAATAGTGGAGATGCAGAATTGGAGGGTAAATGGGAATATGATAAGTTAGAAGAAAATAATTGCCGAACACACGCAGTCGGAACGAAGCAGTTTAACGAATTGGGTTTATATGATATGAGTGGTAATGTATGGGAGTGGTGTTTTGATAGATATGGAAGTTATGATGCCCGGTCGCAAAAAAATCCGCAAGGTGCTTTTTCTGGCTCGAGCCGTGTTTTGCGTGGTGGCAGTTGGGACGGCGGCGCGCAGAGCTGCCGTGTGTCTGATCGCAACTACGACGCGCCTGGCGATCGCGACAACAGCATTGGCTTCCGTCTCGCCCTAGGTTCATAATTAAGTTATTCGACGATTTTTATGAGCAAAAAAAGGTAAGGGGACGAGTTTTACAAAGAGCGAAGTGAGGGACGAACGAAGCGAAAAGTAAAACTTAATAATACCGCCGAAGGCGGTCGAAAATTTTTAAAAATTGAAAAAAATGCAAATAAAGTTATTTTTCATAGGACTTGCAGATTTTGAGCAGGGAAACGAAGAGTTGAATAAATTTTTGCGAAGCAAAAAAGTTGTAAACATAGTAGCCTTCATGGATTTGAAGGCGAAAAGTTTAAAGGGGATTTTTACAAACTATTTTCAGAAATTATTTTTTTGCTCGAAAAAAATGCGTATCTTTGTGGGTGAATTTCGTAAGTAAATAGCTATGGTATGAGCACACAACAAGACATCAGATGGATACAACGCTTTTCCAATTACAGAAAAGCATTAGTAAAACTCAAACAAGCTGTAGAAATCTTTTCCAGAAAAACGGACTTTGGAAAAGACGTGCTCGAAGTTTTGGAAGAAGGATTGATACAATGTTTTGAATTTTCTCATGAATTGGCGTGGAAAGTAATGAGAGACTATTTAATATATCAAGGGTATACTGGTATCACCGGCTCTCGTGATGCTATACGCAAGGCATTGGAAATAAATATTATTGATGATGCCGCTTGGATGGAAACTATCAAAGACCGCAACTTGACATCTCACACCTACAACGAGGAAACAGCGGCTCAAATACACGAAAACATTGTGAAAATATACTTTCCACTGTTTTGCGAGTTTGAAAGAAAAATGACCGAACTTGCAGGTATTGAGCCAAAATTGTTTAATGAATGAAATGGGGATTAAAAGATAAAGAATTGACAGAACTGCAAAATCTTTTTTCTCGATATACAGATATTGAGAAAGTGGTGTTGTATGGATCGCGAGCAATAGGAAATTATAAAACGTTCTCCGATGTTGATATTACATTGGTAGGCGATGATTTAACTCATAGCCAGCTCAATAAATTATCGTTGGATATTGACGACCTTTTGCTGCCCTATCAATTTGACATCTCCATTTTTCATACGCTTAAAAATGATGGCTTAATTGACCATATTCAAAGGGTGGGCATAACCATTTATCAGAAAAATACGAGTAGAGTAATGAAACCACCAATTATCATCGAAGTATGCACAGATTCGCTTGACTCTGCACTTGTTGCTCAAAAAGCAGGTGCACATCGTGTAGAATTGTGTACCAATCTTTCGGAAGGTGGCACAACGCCATCGTTCGGTGTGTTAAATTTAGCCCGGAAATTGCTGTCTATAAAGTTGTATGTGCTTATTCGTCCTCGCGGAGGGGACTTTTTGTACAATGATTTGGAGTTTGAAACTATGAAATCCGAGATTGAGTACTGTGGAAAAATAGGGTGCGACGGTGTGGTTATTGGGATGCTTAATAGCGATGGAACTGTTGATATGACTCGGAATCGAGAACTAGTCCGAATAGCAAAAAACTATTCGATGGGCGTTACGTTTCATCGAGCATTCGACCATTGTGTTGATTTGTTTCAGGGTTTGGAAGATGTTATAAATCTTGGTTGTGAACGAATTTTGACTTCCGGAGGAGAAAAAACAGCAATGGAAGGCGTGCAAATTCTTGCCCAATTGATTGAAAAAGCGGATAATCGAATTGCCATTATGCCCGGATCAGGAATCACACCGGAAAATTTTATCCAAATTATTGAAAACACAGGTGCTACAGAAATTCACGGTACATTCAGAAGTTTACATCAAAGCAACATGAAGTATAAAAATCCGGCGTTCACGGATGAGTACGATTTTTATCTTACAGATAGTGAAAAATTAAAACGCATTTGCACGTAGGACTGTCTCAAAAACCCAGAAAAGCACGTCGTCATTGCGGGCTTGACCCGCAATCCCCCTGCATTGAGGGGATTCCCGCCTTCGCGGGAATGACGACACAGGTTCAAGCACGGGGTGACGGACTTTTGATACAGCCCCTACATTTTTATCGTCCGTAAACGTCTCTTGCTGAAGGCACAAATATCACATTAAGTTCGGGGTCGGGCATATCGGGGTCAAACGGAAACATTGGCCTGACAATACGGCTGAATGGTAGATTCACAATATCTTGGTCCACGCCACCTCGTGTGTGAGCCATCACCCAATCGGCTTGCATGTTGAACCAATCGGGCACGAGATAACCTTGCTTAACAATGACAATGTCTGCCTCACGCGGATTCAATCCGATAGCGAGCATCTGACTTTCGCGATGGAATGCTGCACGGCGATATGTTACAATCACATAGACGCTCCCAACTTTGATTACGGCAACTTGTTCATCTGTAAACATCACCGTTCCGGACAGCCTCACAGGACCTTCAAAACGATAATCTTCGATAGCACCCACCATGGCGGTGGCTTGTCCGCCCACACCGACTCTTTTTGCGGCAACAACCATTTCCGGGCCCGGAATTGAAGCGTAAATCACGGATTTTCCGTCCGGTGTTTGAAGTTCCGGACGTTGCAAAAGTCTTGCCAAAGTCCAGGTTACATCGCCCGAACCTCCGGCAGTTGGATTATCGCCCATATCGCTGATGAAAAAAGGTCTTTTGTTGCTCGCAATCGCAGCATCTAAACTTTCTTCGAGCGACATGACGGGTGCTTCAAAGTCGAATTGATGACGAACAGACCAAAATCTTTCTGCCAGTCTTCTTGCTGAACGCCCCACCTGTCTTCTGTTGTCGCCAACTACCATAACAACGGCATGATTACGAGGCTCATCAGCCCACGCATACGAGATCCATATTCCGGCATCTATCACGCCCGGAAGTGCCTCAATGCCGGGAAGCATGGCGTAGAGCGACTTTGCGGGTTCGATACGAGTGCTTGTCATTTCGCCCGGAAGCAGTATTGGAACTGCAACCCAAGCCTTGTATGCCGGACGCCCTTTTCCGGAAATCACACGATCATAGAGATGTGTAATGGCACGACGGTGTGTTTCTTGCACATCTTCGTGAGGGGCAGTGCGGAAAGTAGTTATCAAATCCGTATATTTTGCCAAACGCAAAGACACATTGCCGTGCAAATCCATCGAAGTTGAGATGATGGCGTCATTGCCGATAACGCCGCGTATTCTTTGAAGAAAATCCCCCTCCGGATCGTCCAATCCCACAACACTCATCGCCCCATGAATGCGGAAAAAGAAAGCATCGTAAGGCATATTTTCACGAATGATATCTAATTTTTTATTGACCAAATATTCGTAGACTTCGCGTGTGACAATTCCACCGGGAGTGGCAGCAGAAAATATCGCAGGAAGCCACACGGCACCTTGACCCATCGCAGAATCGGGATGCAAGTAGGGAAAAAGTTGCATGAGAGCCTCGCCCTGAAACTGACGAAAAGCCTCTAATGGCGTAACAGCCGGAGAAAACGTGCTGCTTTCCAAAGAAATACCCGCAATGCCGATACGCGGGCGAAAATCCGGCTCCTGTGTTGCCGTTTTACAACCCAACAACAGCAACAACAGACCGAAAACTAATAGTGAACGTGTTTTTTGCATACTAAATCATGTTTTTTTGCAAAAATACGAATAATTTTTGATTTTATCTGAATAATTTTGTGGATTTGTAAAAAAAGTGTTATCTTTGCGCATCAAACCGGCATCACTAACTAAACCAAACCGAATCATGAAATTTTTTAATTTAGCACTAATCTTAATTTCCGCATCTCTTTTAATCTCTTGCCAAGACAATAGTTTGAGAGGTGTGCCAAGAGAATATCATGCAAAACTTGATATTGCATTGAATATTGCCGGAGATAATTCGGCACAACTGACAAAGGCACTCGAAGGTGTGCCAAGGTCTCAAAGAGAAGCCATGGCGTTTTTGATTTCCTACATGCCGGAAAGAGATTTGACAACCCTTACAGCCGAAATTCTTATTGACAATGTAACCTACGCTTTCAAAGCAAAAGAAAAATTCCCGTGGGCAAGAAATCTCCCAAAAGACATTTTTTTTAATGAGGTTCTGCCGTTTACGATAATGGACGAAGCACGCGATAATTGGCGAGGAAATTTCTTTGAACGATTTTCAAGGCTTGTAGAAGGCGCACCCGATATCTTTGCTGCGATTGATTCGGTAAACTTAAACATCAGAGATGAATTGTTAGTTGATTTCGATGTAAGACGAAAACAGCCACATCAAAGTCCTTTTGAGTCAATTGAATTGCAAATGGCAAGTTGCACGGGATTATCAATTTTATTAACCGCTGCATTTCGTTCAGTGGGTATTCCATCGCGAATCGCAGGAACTCCAAACTGGTACGATCGTCGTGGAAACCACAATTGGAGCGAGGTTTGGGTAAACGGTATATGGTATTTTACAGAATATTATCCCGATGATAATGGATTAAATCACAGTTGGTTTTTGGCAAGTGCAGGTATGGCAGACGAAGACAGCGAAGAACACGCAATTTTTGCGACATCGTTCAGACCAACAGGGCAGCATTTCCCATTGGTTTGGGATAGAGCAGGTAGAGATGTTCACGCCGTAAATGTAACACAAAGATACATTGAACTTTGGAGTGAACAACAAGATGAGCAACTCAAATCGGGCGATTACGTTGCTGTAAGAATTAGTTTTAGAGATACACGTTCAACAGAAAGGGACAACCGAATTGCTGTAAATGTCCGTGTTTTTGATGAGGAAGGTCGAGATGCCGGCAGAGGTCAAACATCCTCTACAAGAAGCGATTGGAATCAGTATTTAACACTGATTTTGCAAAAAAACCACACTTATACAATCCGCTATTCGTTCGAAGATCAGACTATCGAACATCAATTCAGAACAGGCGAAACAACGATGCTTGTGGAATTGACAAGATAATTTCTGACGATAGAGAGAGAAGAGGCTGTCTCAAAAATTTACGACAACGTCATTGCGAACTGCGAGGAACGAAGCAGGAAGCAATCTAAATCAATGGATTGCTTCGGCACTCTGTGCCTCGCAATGACGTTGTCGTAAATTTCTGAGACAGCCTCTTGCAAATCCACCTCAATTGCCACAGGAAAAAGCCTGTGAGGGTCAAAAAATATCGCACAACTATTCACAATGTGCCTCAATTCCGGTTGCAATCGCCCTCTAAAAACTCGTTTTCCGTTTACGGTCAGAGTGATTCTTCTATTCAGATCGACCAATTCCGGACAAAGATAAATGGTTACCTTTCCTTCTGTCGCAGGAGTGAACGTTCGTGAGAATTTCATTTCTACACCTGACTGATGTCGCTCAATAGTTTCATACGTGACCAAATCAACTGTAAGCGAAATATTATTGCCATCAATAATGAGTTCGTAAAAAGTTCTCGACGAGGCATCCGGATTGGAACGTTGATTAACTACTAAATTATGAAATCCACTTCGGTAACGACCGTCCATTGGAAAATTTTCCCACGACACATGCTTTGGATGAGGATTGCGTGTATGCTGTTTCAACCATGGGGTCGTAGGTGTATAATCAATAGCATGTCCTCTGTCGGGAATGAGTTCTATGCGATGGATAAAACTACCGGGATATTGTGCTGCAAGGTTACCAAAAATCTCTTGTGCGTGTTGCGTAAGAATATTCCGTCCGAACCCTCTATCGTCAGCCCCTGTAAGTAGCGAGAAGGCTATGTTGCGAAAGTTTTCGACTGGGGCATTTTTCAAAGGTTCTCCTGAAGCCATCGGACCTGCTCCTGCCAAATAATCCGCATAAAACGCTGCCAATCGTTGACTGCCATAACCACCTTCCGAGATACCAAAAAAGTAAATCCGATTAGGGTCAATCTCATCGCTGATCATTGCGAGTCGCAACAACCTTTCCCAAGCAAACTGCTTGGATTGCTGATACCAGCGATACCATTGTCCTATATTTGGTATTTGTGGCACAAAATAGATTGAAGGAGCATCGTCGAATGTTTGGGCAAGCCGAAGTCCGGTTGCCCATTCGCGGTCTCGATCTCCCGAGCCATGCAGATAGAGAAACAGAGGAAAACCATTTTCCGGTTTTTCACCTTTGCTACCCCAAAAAAAGTTCATAATAGCATTGGGTTCAAGATGCTCGGGCAGATGCCACTTGCCGGTATTGGCTTCTTCGATGGGGGTTGTCGCTATTAATCTTTCCTCATCGAAATTTTGGTTAGCCCGTTTCCATGCTTCCCAAACCAGTGCTTGTTTTTTCGCAATGTCTCGTACCCGGATTCTATGCGAATGACCGGTGTAAAGCGTCTCTTTACCGGATAGATAGTTGATGAAGAATTTTTCAATTTCAGCAAGCGTTTCAATAGAACCGCTTCCTGTTTTACGAGTACCGCACGCGAACATTAATAATGCCAAGCAGATTAAAAGAGACTTTTTCATGGTGGTTGAGAATGATTTGCAAAGATACGAAAAAAATCAAAATAGTTCTGCACCTTTGCAAAAAAACCTTGCCCGTAGGGCAACAATATCAATAGAAAACAATGTGTCCCCCAAACCCTAAAACACCGTAGGTGTTTCACATCAAAAAAATGTTAAATACATATACACATAAATCTACATTCATTATGCTTTTGCTGTTCAAAATTGAATAGACGTTAAAGCCCTACGGGCTACACGTGATGTTGGATAACGGTTTTCTATTGATATATATGCCCGATGGGCAATAAAACAATAGGACAATTTTGATGCGGTTGTCCTATAGTTAATTCGAATGAAAAATTGTGAGTTTGTAAAATTATTAGTATTTTTGCAAGACCAAAAAGCAATATCATGGGAAAACAAGCAAAAAAAACATTAAATCGCATTATTTTGATTGGTAATGGTTTTGATTTGGCGCATGGGCTAAAAACTAAATATGAACATTTTATTAACGACTTCTGGGAAAGAGCCTTTGAGGATTATAAAATCAATAAAGGCAAAGATATACCTACAAATGAAGAAAAAAATGAACGAGAAAATAAAACCAACTTTAAGCCTTTTTTCAAAATTGCAAAAGAAAAAGAGATAGAGGAAGGTACATATACAGTTTTAGCTATTGATGATTTTAAACATGCTATTAGTTATGAGAATAAATTTTTAGAAAAAATAGAAAGAGATATTCAAATTAAAACTTGGTGTAACATTGAAAAATTATATTTTGATGAACTAGTAAGATGTTATAAGGATTATAAGGCAAAAGAAGACAGAAATGATACGACCCAAATAGACAAATTAAATGGAGATTTCGATGCAATAGAAAATGAATTAAGGCAATACTTAAAAAAAGAAATCGAAAAAGAATACAAGAAGGGAGAAAACGGTACAACAAGAGAAGCTTTGATAAAAGAAAATGCTCTTAATTCTAATTTTTTAACCAATTTGCAGGACGAATTTGAGAAAGCAATATGGAATGATGATGTAAACGAATATAAGATTCTCACTTGCAACTATACTAAAACGGCTGAACTGTACGAAAATAGAATAAAGAATAAAGGAAAAAAAGCGGAAGTGGTTTATATTCACGGAAAATTAGAGTCAGACATTATTTTTGGTTATGGCGATGAACACTGTGAAGAAGCAAAAGAGATTGAAAAATTAGATGAGAATAAATTTCAACAGAAAATAAAACAGATAAAATATGCCGAAACGCCTGATTACATGGTGCTTGATGAATTTATCACAAACAAGGGTGAGTATGACGTTGTTGTGTTAGGACATTCTTGCGGTAATGCAGATAGAACTTTATTGAGAAGGTTATTAGAATCCGGTAATTGCAAATCAATTATACCTTATTATTATAATGATACCGATAAAAGAGAAAAACAACATAACATTTACAGAATTTTTGACGACAAACAAAAATTCCAAGAAAGGATTACTCCTGTTCAAGAGTGGAGATTAATACCTTCTATAGACAGAATGAATAAAACGCCTTTAGAATTACTATTGGAAAGTAACTTTGTAAAGGTAGAAAAACCAACAACAGGGAAATACAGATTACTGGAAAACGATGTTGAAAAAGAGATAAAACAAGATTTTTCTATTGGCAAATATCAAGTTACTCAACAACTGTGGCACGAGATTATGGACAGTAATCCAAGCTATTTTCAGGCAAATGGAGCAAAGAAACCGGTTGAGCAAGTTTCTTGGTACGACTGTGTGAAATTTTGTAACGCATTAAGCCAAAAATATGGATTAGACAATTATTACAAGATCAATAAAGATATTGTAAAGTTGAATGGTGGAGCAAATGGCTTTCGCTTGCCAGCAGAAGCCGAATGGGAATATGCGGCAAGGTATTATAGCAGAAATGATAAAGTTGAGAGCAAAATATATGCAGGCTCAAAGTACAATAAGGATAATGATGATGAAAGTGAATTAGAAAAATATGCGTGGTTTTATAAAAACAGTAACGATAGAACTCACGAAGTTGGTATGGCAAAAAATGCGAAGGAATTGGCAATTCATGATATGAGTGGAAACGTCTGGGAATGGTGTGAAAATGACTGGGAAGGTAAGTTAGCTAACGAACAACAAGGCTCGGACCGTGTTTTGCGTGGTGGCAGTTGGGGCATCAGCGCGCAGTACTGCCGTGTGTCTGATCGCTACAACACGCCTGGCAGTCGCAGCTACTACATTGGCTTCCGTCTCGCCCTAAGTTCCTAATTTAAGTTATTCGACGATTTTTTATGAGCAAAAAAAGGATAAGGGAACGAGTTTTACAAAGAGCGAAGTGAGGGACGAACGAAGCGAAAAGTAAAACTCAATAATACCGCCGGAGGCGGTCGAAAAATTTTTAAAAATTTTATCCCTTAAGTCACGTTTTTTATAGCTCAGTTATTAAATCCTACTTGTTAATAATTTGTGAGAGGGAGCTTCGCTGTGTCGCTCTTTTTTTTGTAACTTTACATTCTGAAAAAACCGTTTTTTATGAAGAGAATAGCAAATCATTTGTTGCTCGGAATGTTTGTACTGATAAGCATTCCCGTAATGGGACAACAAACTATGTCAAGAACAAATCCGGGCGAAACCTATCGCATGGGCGTGGAACTTTTTTATCTCGAAAAATATGCTTCCGCAAAAGATCTAATGCTTTCTGTTGTTGAGCAAGCAAGAAGAACAGACCCGATGATGACCATGAACGCGTCGTTTTATGCCGCCGTTTCATCGGCAAGATTAGCCCACAGAGATGCTGTGAGAAATCTACAACAATTTATTTTAGACTTTCCGGAAAGTGCGAGACGTATAGATGCTTTGATGGAATTAGCAGACGTGTTTTATGTCAATCAAGACTGGGGACGTGCTATCGAAATTTACACTCAAATTGATCCGCTCGACTTGCCCGAAGAACGACGTGTAGAATATCATTTCAAAAGAGGATATTCGCATTTTATGCTGAATCAAATGTCGGCAGCAAAACCGCATTTTGCGAGAATCAGGCATATCGAAAGTCGATACAGAGCACTGGCTTCCTACTATTATGCGCACATTCTTCACACCGAAGGAAACTTTCAATCAGCGTTGTTGGAATTTGAACAATTGCGAGAGGATGAGGTGCTTGGAGCGATCGTTCCGTTTTATATCATGCAGATTTACCACAAACAAGGTAGACACAACTTGATTATCGAGCAAGCACCGGCACTGATCGAAAGAGCCTCACCTCGCAGAGCCGTAGAACTTTCACGATTGATCGGTGAAGCTTATTACAACGAAGGTAGATTTGCCGAAGCTTTGCCACATTTGAGATTGCACTTTGAAAGAGCCGCCGTAAGACCAACCAGAGAAGACGATTACGTTATGGGATTTACATTCTATAATTTGCAAAAATACGACTCTGCCGCAATCTTTTTTCAAAGAGTGGTGAGTGCTTCTACGCAAAGGGATTTGCTGAAACAAAATGCACTCTACCATTTGGGTGATATTTATATCAAACTTGGACAGCACAGAGCCGCACAAGCCGCGTTTTTAGACGCATCTCGGATTGATGTTGATCCACGTATTCAAGAAAACGCATTTTTAAACTACGCCAGGCTTTCTTATCAACTTTCGCCAAGTCCGTTCAACGAAGCATTGAGAGCAGTTCAAGCGTTTTTGGAAAGATACCCCAACTCAAGGCATGCCGACGAACTTCATGGTTTGTTAGTGGCAATGTTCAGCACAACAAGAAATTTCAGAGATGCACACGCTGCAATTTCAATGATACAACGCAGAGACCCACGTTTGATTGAGGCACACCAACGCATTGCGTTCAATTTGGGTGTGGAATTGTTCAACGAAACGAGATTTGCCGAAGCACAAAAATTGTTCGACGAAGCTATTGAAATCGGCTTTGATCAAGACTTAACGCTACGTGCATTTTTTTGGAAAGGCGAAGCCTATTTTCGCATGGGGCTACTTCAACAAGCACTCATGTACTATGAAAGAGCTCTCTTTTCGACACGCTTTCAAACCATGCCGGAATATCCGTTAGCCGCTTATGGTGCAGGTTATGTGAATTTTTTGATGAATAATTTTTCGCAGGCTGTTCGATATTTTACAACGGTTGTTCAAAACAGAAATCAAGTTAGCGTTGCAATTTTAAATGATACTTATCTGCGTTTGGGAGACGCATTTTATATGCAAAGAATGCCAAACGAAGCGTTACGAAATTATGAATTAGCCATTCAATTAAATCAACCGGACAGAGATTATGCGTTGCTTCAAAGAGCCGTTGTACAAGGAGTTTTGGGAAGAACTGATGCAAGAATAGCGACACTTCAGATTATACTCAACGAACATCCGAATTCGCCTCTGATACCGAGAGCCCTTAACGAATTGGCAAGTTCGCATTTGGTTTTAAGCAATGACGCAAGAGCCCTTGAGTATTTCCAAATGCTTTCGACCAACCATCCAAGATCAAGTTTAGGAAAGGTCGCTTTGCTTAGACAAGGTTTGATTCATTTCAATGCAGGAAGAAACGATGAGGCTATCGCAGTGTTTGAAAGAGTCGTTGTCGAACATCCTGGAACTGCGGAGGCAAGAGAGGCTTTGATGAGTTTGCGAAACATTTATATCGCCCTAAACAGGGCCAATGATTTCTTTGCGTTTGTGAACAGAATTGGAGCAAATATCAATGAAGACGCACAAGATTCAATAGCTTTCTCGGCCGCTGAAAATCGCTATTTGGAGGGCGATTGCCTTGGAGCGATGCCATCGTTAAGAAATTATTTGGAAAGATTTCCGGAAGGTATTTTTGTTACGGAGGCAACGTTTTATTTAGCCGACTGCGAAATGCGAGGTGGCAATATGCAGCAAGCAAGGAGATACTTTTTGGCCGTGATTGCTCGTCCGGAATCGGTTTTTACGGAACGCTCAATTATCAATGCTGCAAGAATTTCATTCGATTTGAATGACTTTCAAGAAGCATCCCGACTTTTCACGCTTTTGGCGGAATTTTCGGAAGTTCCGGCAAATATCAACATGGCAATCATTGCTATTTTACGTTCCGAAATTCGTTTGGGTAACGATCAAAATATCATAACAGCCGCTCGAAACGTATTGAATTTAGAGCAATTGTCTGATGATATTCGAGACGAAGCCAATCACGCTATCGCCACATCTGCACAGCGTTTAGGACAAAACCAACTGGCTACCGAAACCTTTGCTTTATTGCGAAATTCTAGAAACAGTGAATTTGCAGCACAAGCACGTTATTTCGAAATTGAAAGTTTGTTTGCTAACGGCGAATTTGATTTGGCGGAACAAAGAATCTTCGAATTCATCAGTGAAGTGCCGTCGAGCCAATATTTTTTGGCAAGAAGTTACATCATTTGGGGCAGAATTTATGCCGAAAGAGGAAACTTTTTGCAAGCCAGACAAACGTTCCAAAGTATTATTGACAACTATGATGTCGAAGATGACGGTATTATTGAAACCTCCAGACGAGAGCTTCAAAACGTATTAGATAGAGAAGCCCAAATTCGAGCCGACGAAGACAGAAGACGTGCTACGGAAGGTGCCGACGAAGATGAAATTATATCAATTCATGATTTTTTCTAACCCGTCATTCCTGCTAACCCGTCATTCCCGCGTAGGCGGGAATCCCCCAACCACAGCGGGACGACACAAATAGTAAGGGGATTCCTGCCTACGCAGGAATGACAACTAAAAAATCTTTAACACAGTAAAACTAAAGAAAAATGAAAAAAATACTCACAACAACATTCGCATTCCTTCTAGCCAACAGCGTGCTGTCACAAGCCCACAACGAACAAGTAACCGTTGTTGCACCGCATCAGCCGGTATTGATAGGCGAATTTAGGAAAATCAACATTTCTCCACAGACCATTGATAGCGTCTTAGTGCCGAGAGCAATAAGTTACAGTATTTTTAGTCGCCAAGTTCCGACGGTATTCCCCATTGATAACATCAGACCCGCGAGAATTGCAGGCGAACCACTTTCCGTACTTTCACCGCTTCATGCACGAGCCGGATTTGGAAATTACAACACGTGGTATGGCGAATTGTTCTACGGAAGTGGGCGTTCTAGAAATTGGGAATATGGCACACACCTTAAACATCGTTCGTCGCACGGCAGATTTAGTGGACACGAAGTTCCGTTTAATAACTCGGTAAATTTAATTCGATTGTTTGGAAACTACTTTGGTAGCAATGTTTTGCTATCAGCAGATTTTCATTATGATAGACGACGAGTCTCGGCGTATGGTGCGGATAGTATATTTATGCAATTCGATCCAGGCTCTTTTGACGAAATTTTTTACAAGAGAGTTTTTAATAATCTTGGTGGAAGTATAGGTTTTTCCGACAATCAAACCGAGGTTATTGGGTTTAGATACAGTGGAAGATTTAATATTGATAATATCCAGTCCAATCATAGAGGCAATAGTACAAACGCTAATGAATTATCGCTTGGTTTTTCCGGAAATATCAATCAAACCTTTGCGATGTTTCGCCCAAATTTGGATCGAATTACCGTCGGACTTGATGCGTCTATGGATTGGCATAGATTTGAGGAAAGAAACTTGCCGGATTGGTTTCCAGGAGATCCGTACACTCTCAGTTCAACGATGCTTCAATTTCGTCCTTACGGAAAATTTTATTTAGGACAAACCGAATTGTCAGTAGGTTTGCAAGTAAATATTTTTGATGAGCCGGTAGGTGGAGTGTTGCCGTTGGAAACAGAAACACAAACCGCATTTTTTCCTACAATTCACGCAAGGATAAACCTGCTTGAAAACATACTTTCCGTTCATTTGGGAATGGACGGGAATGCCAAGTACTCAACATTTAGAAGAATCGTTGAACGAAATCCATTTGTAGTTTCATCTCGCCATGGGTTTTGGGGGCAGAGCATTATCTACCCAATAGAGCGACGCAGAGAATATTATCTTGGACTAAACACGACATTAAGCCGAAGAATGGATTTTTCGGTGCGAGGAAGTTTTATTGATTATAGAAATATGCTGAATTTTCTTGATGATATGGTTGTGACTTCCCTCATTGGTGATATTAACCGAACTCCATTTTTCATACCAAGCGCAGACAATGTAAATATCGTACGACTTCAAGCCAATTTGAATTATCAGTTGGATGATAGAGTTTCTGTTTCGGCAATGGCTCGCTGGAACTCTTACGACAGAAGCGACATCCTTTATATGCCCACATTCGAAGCAAATTTAGCCGTTCGATACAATATTGAAAACAAAATTATTTTGAGAACGCAGTTGGAGATCAACGCAGGCAGGCAATATACGGTACTTCCTACTAGTGGTTGGGCAGGACCGTTTGAAATCAACACATTTAGTCCAATCGTAGATTGGAGCATCGGTGCGGAATACCGTTTTAACAGACGTTGGGGAGCGTTTGTTGAGTTTAACAACATACTCAATCAGCGTTATCACCATTGGTTTAATTACCGCTCGTTCGGTACGAATTTCCTCATTGGAGCAACGTTTAATTTGTAGTCCGTCATTCCCGCGAAGGCGGGAATCCCCCAGACACAGCGGGGCGACACAAATAGCAAGGAGATTCCCGCCTACGCGGGAATGACAACCGAAAATCATAACCATTTGCAAATAGTCACAAACATATCAAGTTTCCCAAAGGACTTACAAACAGTCGCAACAGTCGGTATCTTCGACGGTGTCCACCTCGCACATCGCCTGCTTTTAGACGAGTTGAAACGCAAGGCACAAGAATACTCCGCCACATCGGTCGTGATCACATTCGACAAACATCCTTGCGAAGTGATTGCTCCTGAACGCTACAGAAAAGAAGTTTTTTTGCTAACAACGTTAGACGAAAAAATAGAGCTGTTTCGAGAAATCGGAATTGACTATGTGGTTGTGTTGCCGTTTACAAAAGACTTTGCAGCGTTGTCGTATGCCGATTTTATTGAAAATATGACAGTGAACTATATTCGTCCAAAGTTGATTTTGGTTGGATTTAATCATAATTTCGGAAAAGAGCGTCAAGGTAATTTTGAAAAGTTGCAGGAGTTAGCGATAAAACACGATTTTGAAGCCGAAATTTTTCCCGAACAACATTTTGAAAACGGACAGAAAGTTAGCTCGTCTGAAATTCGAAAATTGATTTTGTCCGGAGATATTGAAAAAGCCAGTCAACTGTTAGGTCGTCATCCCGAGCGCAGTCGAGGGATCCCCTTGATGCATGGGGATATTTCGACTGCGCTTCGCTCCGCTCAACATGACGGTGCGATAGCAGAAAATCTAAAACACATCAGGCAACAGATTCCTGAAAATGTGAAGTTGGTTGCGGTCTCAAAAACCAAGCCTATTGCGGATTTAGAAGAAGCATACGCAGCAGGTCAGCGAGATTTTGGCGAAAATAAAGTACAAGAATTGGTTGCGAAACAACCGCATTTGCCAAACGATATTCGCTGGCATTTTATCGGACACATGCAAACCAACAAAGTCAAATTTATCGCACCATTCGTGCATCTGATACACGGTGTAGATAGCTTGAAGTTGCTCAAAGAGATCGACAAACAGGCTCAAAAAAACAACCGAATTATAGACTGTCTGTTGGAATTTCATATTGCCGAGGAAGAAACCAAATTCGGTTTGAATTTACAAGAGGCAGACCAAATTTTGTCGTCAACCGTAGGGGCGGGGTCCACCCGCCCCAATAACCATTTGCCTCAACCGCAAATTCAAATTAAGGGCGGGCAGACCCCGCCCCTACAGAACGTCCGTATCTGCGGCATAATGGGTATGGCAACATTCACAGACAACGCCGAGCAAATTCGCCGTGAATTTCGAAATCTGCATCAAATTTTCCAAATTTTGAAAGAAAAGTATTTTGCAGATCAGCCACATTTTTGCGAAATTTCCATGGGAATGTCCGACGATTTTCGGATTGCGATAGAGGAAGGGAGTACCATGATTCGCATTGGTAGTACGATTTTTGGAAACAGGAAAAGTCAATTGCAAGCGGATTCCTCGCTTCGCTCGGAATGACAAGCGTTATATGAGGGTAGTGGAGGGAAAAATGGGAGCGGCAAAGCCGCTCCCATTTTTCCCTCCCTTTCTTTTCCTTAATCATCGTCATGTCGAACGTAGCGAAGCGAAGTGAGACATCTGTTTGCAATTTTAATACCATCGCCACGCCGAGCCTGCTTATTATACTAACGCCAAACACAACTTATACAACATACGCGCCCCAACATTAGCATCCCATTCATCCGAACCACACCCAACCTCACAAAGATCGAAACCAACGATATTTCGTCCCGAATTTTTTAGAAGCTTGATCAAAAAAATCGCTTCATTATAGCTTAATCCGCCCGGAACGGGAGTCCCCGTGTTTGGACAATATTCGCGAGACAACACGTCAATATCAAAACTGATATACACATTTTTTGGCAATGCTTGAATAATTGCCCTGCATTGCTCTTGCCATGTGTATCCCGAAAATGTGGCTTCTTTCAGAGCAAAATCATTGAATTGTACGATACGCTCATCATTGTTTGCCAAATCAATTTCATCTTGACAAACATCACGAATGCCTACTTGCACAAGTTTTTTCACAAATTTAAATTGCAAGGCATTGAACATAATCGATGCATGTGAATATGTAAACCCTTCGTAAGCTTTACGCAAATCGGCATGTGCATCAAAATGTAAAATTCCGAAATCATCATAAACTTCCGAAAGGGCTTGAATATAACCCAAAGGCGAACTGTGATCGCCACCAACCAAACCGACTTTTTTGCCGTTTTTCAAATGCGATTCACAAAGTTTGTAAACATAAGTATTGACAATTTCGCAGGCTTTATTAACAGCGTCCAAATCGTTTTGTTTTGGGTTTTTTCCGCGTTCCAAATCGGCGATAATTTGCTCGGCAAGTTTGCGATAGGTTTTGTTGGCTTCAACAATCGTATCACTCAAAACCTCTGTTCCGATACGGGTTTCCCAAGCACGTTCGACATCAAAATCGAAAAAATCCATTTGTAATGAAGCCTGTTTTATGGCTTCCGGTGCTTTTGAAGTTCCGGCACGATACGATGTTGTAACATCCCAAGGAACAGAAACTAACACAATCTCGCTTTCCTCGATTGTGTAAGGAAAACCGAAGAAGTTACCGTTTGGAATTGCGATGTTATTTGGGTCGAACATAAACAAATTGGACATATTTTAGCACAAAGATACGATTTTTTTTTGTATCTTTGCATCAAAAACAACATGAAGATAGCAGTCGTCGGTGTAACCGGACTTGTGGGAACGGTAATGCTAAAGGTTTTAGAGGAATTCGGATATGATAAAATCGAATTATTGCCTGTTGCTTCGGCACGGTCTGTGGGGAAGACAGTAACTTATTTTGGAAAGAATTATTCGGTAATCAGCATTGAAGACGCTGTTGCAAAACATCCCAAAATAGCAATATTTTCAGCAGGTGGAGCGATTTCGCTGGAATATGCACCAAAATTTGCAGAGGTTGGAACATTTGTTATTGACAATTCTTCAGCGTGGCGAATGAAGCCCGAAGTACCTTTGGTTGTGCCGGAAATCAACGCTTCGACCATAACCAAAGACACAAAAATTATTGCAAATCCCAATTGTTCGACCATACAAATGGTGATGGCTTTGGCACCGTTGCACTGGAAATATGGAGTTAAACGTGTGGTGGTTTCAACGTACCAATCCGTTTCCGGAACAGGTGTTGAAGCAGTCCGTCAGTTGAAAGATGAGACCGCAGGACGTGAAACCCCAAAAGTTTATCCGCATCAAATTCATCTCAATGTATTTCCTCACGGTGGAAACTTCAATGCTGACGGCTATACGACTGAAGAACAAAAATTAGTTGACGAAACTCGCAAAATCCTTGCTGCACCTGATATGCGGATTACCTCTACTGTTGTGCGTGTGCCTGTAATCGGAGGACACAGCGAAGCCGTGAATATTGAATTTGAGCGCGACTTCGAATTGAGCGATGTGCAAAAACTGCTATTCGAATTTCCCGGCGTAGAGGTGATGGATGATCCGAAAAATAACTTGTATCCGATGCCGTTGCATTGCGAGAATAAAAACGAAACCTTTGTAGGGCGAATCCGTAGAGATTTCTCTAATCCGAATTCTCTGAATCTTTGGATTGTTGCGGACAATCTCCGAAAAGGCGCCGCTACAAATGCCGTCCAGATTGCGAACTATCTAATGGAACAGAAAATAATATGAGATGGTCGTCATTCCGCGGTAGGGCGGAATCCCCCCATAGCAAGGGGATTGCGGGTCAAGCCCGCAATGACAATTAGCCCATCGAATAGCAATAATAAAATAAAATAAAAAAAAACATGAAAAAACACATCTTCACCTTCGCATTTGTGATTGCCGCAATGGCGATCAATGCACAGACCAGAACCATCAACCTTCCTGCTCCGCAAAGAACCGGCGGAATGCCTTTAATGGAAGCTTTAGACAATCGTATGACGCATCGAAATTTTTCGGATAGAGCATTGTCACCACAACAGCTTTCCAACTTACTTTGGGCTGCTTCGGGCGTGAATCGCGATGATGGAAGCAATAGAATGACAGCACCAACAGCCGGAAACAGCCAGCAAATGGTGATTTTTGTTGCTTTGCCAAATGCTGTATACCGCTACTTTCCGCAAACTCACGAATTGCGGCTTCATGTTGAAGGCGACCATCGTGCTGCGTTTGGCAGACAAGCGTTTGTTGCTACGGCTCCTGTAGTTATCGGTATTGTTGCAGATTGGAATAGAATGGAGCGTTGGGGTTCAAACAAAGCAGAGAAGATGAGATATAGCCATACCGATGCCGGCTATGTGTCGCAAAATATTTACTTGTGGACGGCTTCCGAACGCATGGGATCGGTCGCTATTGGTAACTTTGATCAAAGAGTATTTACGACTGCATTGGGACTTGGTTCGAACTACTACCCTGTGTTAAATCACGCTGTAGGGTTTATTGCAAACTAAAAAAAAAATAGGGGCGACACAATGTGTCGCCCCTATTTTTTTTGCCAATTATTCGACAGTAACAGATTTCGCCAAATTTCGTGGTTGATCAACGTTGCAACCTTTTAGTGTTGCGATGTGATATGCGAGTAGCTGTAGTGGAATACAGGCCAAAATCGGCACAAGCATTTCTTCCGTTTCGGGAATTTCTATACAAAAATCAGAGATGTCTTTTACTCTTGTATCGCCTTCTGTAACGATAGAAATGATGCGTGCTTTGCGTGCTTTTACTTCTTGGATATTACTTACAATTTTGTCGTAATACCCTTTGTTTGTTGCAATCACAACCACAGGCATTTCCGAGTCAACCAAAGCAATGGGACCGTGTTTCATTTCTGCAGCAGGGTAGCCTTCGGCGTGAATATACGAAATCTCTTTGAGTTTCAAAGCACCTTCGAGAGCTAACGGATAATTGTAACCACGTCCGAGATACAGGAAATTCCTCGAATAAGTGAATATTTTGGAAAAATCCATAATGTGGTCGTTCAGCTTTAACGTTTTCTCAATTTTTTCGGGTATTTCCGAAAGGCTTTTGATGATTTCCAGATAGCGTTCTTTGCTGATAGTTTTTGCCTCTTTTGCTAAAGCCAACCCGATCAATATGAGTGCTGTTACTTGTGCCGTGAATGCCTTTGTAGATGCCACACCGATTTCCGGGCCCGCATGTGTATAGGTTCCACTATCAGTCAAACGTGGAATAGAGGAGCCTACAACATTACAGATTCCATAGATAAATGCACCCTCTTTTTTCGCCAGTTCAATTGCTGCAAGTGTATCTGCAGTTTCGCCCGATTGCGAAATAGCAATGACCACATCATCTTTGTAAATAGGCGGATTGCGGTAACGGAATTCGGAAGCATACTCCACTTCAACCGGAATTCGTGTCAACTCTTCAATGATGTATTCGCCTACAAGTCCGGCGTGCCAAGATGTTCCGCATGCCACAATCAAAATTCGGCGGGCGTTAAGAAATTTATCTTTATTGTCGATAATTCCCGAAAGGGAAACCTGTGTGAGGTCTGCCGAAATTCGTCCGCGCATACTGTCGTGAAGTGTTTTCGGTTGTTCAAAAATTTCTTTCAGCATGAAATGCGGAAAATCGCCCTTTTCCAATGCTTCCAAACTAAGTTCGAGAGTCTGTATGCGAGGTGTTTTTTTGACGTTTTTTAGATTGGTGATTTGCATTTTTTTTCCACGTTCCAAAACCACCACTTCTTCATCATTGAGATATACAACATCTTTGGTATATTCGATAATTGGAGAAGCATCCGAGCCCAGCAAAAACTCGTCTTTGCCAACGCCGACGACCAAAGGACTTCCTTTGCGAGCTGCAATTAGCATATCGGGATTTTCCTTGCTTAAAATAGCAATAGCATACGCACCGACAACTTGCGATAGTGCCAGCTGAACGGCTCGTACCAAATCCGTTTTTTCATTGACTTGAATATAGTCGATAAGTTGCACCAAAACCTCGGTATCCGTATCGCTTTGAAACGTACGCCCTCTCGACATCAATTCCTCTTTGAGAACGTTATAATTTTCAATAATTCCGTTGTGTATAAGTGCTAAACACTCGTTTTCGGAAAAATGCGGATGAGCATTCTTGTCGTTTGGTTCACCATGTGTAGCCCAACGTGTATGGGCAATCCCGATGGTTCCGGAAATATTTTTGTCGCTGACAAAGTTTTCCAAGTCTGTAACTTTTCCTTTGGATTTATAAACATTGAGATCGCTATTATCGCTAATTAATGCAACACCAGCACTGTCGTATCCGCGATACTCTAAACGTTTCAAGCCTTTTATTAGGATTGGATAGGCTTGTTTTTTTCCGATATAAGCTACGATTCCACACATATTATTTTTGTTCTTCTTGTGTATTTGGGTTCGGTGTTTCTGATGCTTCAGACGATGTTTGCACTTTCTTTTCCGGTGTTCGCGGCAATGCGTTCATCCAACGTTGAACAAACCATGTTTCCAAAACAGTGAAAACAAGATAGTAGAGGATGAAATTGAGTAGAAATGCCATTGCATTTGTTCGTATGGCAAACACGTATATTGCCAAAACAACCATGTAAATGAACATTTTGGCATATTTAGCAATTTGATACTGTTTTAGCAGTGTAGCGGGTTTATGCTGTGCGAACTTAGATATAAATCCAAACAGCAACCACTGCACACCAATAATAAACAATAAAAGGATAGGCCATAACGGATACATATTTTCTGACCAAAAATGCTGTGCTAACGAGGAAACAACCATCAATACAGCACCTGTAATCAGAAGATTTCTTGTGTATTTTCTTACAGGTGAAACGGAATTCATAAATAACTATTTTTTGTTTTGTGTTTTGACTTCTCTTGGATTCATTTTGCAGTGTCCGTGCAATACAGCACCGGTTTCTATAGAGAGTTTATCGGTATGGATGTCTCCGATTACGGTTGTTGTTGCTTTGAGTGCCAAATGTTGTTCTACTTCAACTGAGGCGTTGATTTGCCCTTCGAACTCGCCGTTTTGACAAGTGATTTTACCGGAGACATTTCCGCCTTGTCCAACGATGAGGCGTCCTTTAGTGGAAATGCTTCCGTCGAAAGTACCGTCAATACGGATGTTTCCGGATGTGTGAAATTCTCCTTTCACAACTGTTCCTGCACTGATAATGTTGTAGGAGTTGAGTGTTTCTGTTTCTTTTGCCATGGTTAAAGATTTATGAGTTTATGATACATGTTAGTTTCCTCTTGCCCATCTTCTTTGAATTGCAAGTGCTTCCGCAATCGTGATGCGTTGTCCATCTATAAATGCTACGACATACGATTCTCTGCCGGCATCTAAAATTCTTTGGTTAAGCCTACGAGCTTCATTGATGTCTTGAAAATCACCCATTGTGAATTTAAAAAGTCCGTCATGATCCAAGAAGTAGGTGAGTTCCACTTCAGGTGCTGCGTTCATGAAATCGCTGAACAAATAAAGTGGAAATTCCGGCGCTTGTCTAAATGCTGCGATTTGAACTCTAAACCACAGACCTTCTCTGTTAAGCGGACAGTTCTCGTGAACTTCGTAATCTTCGCCGAGATTGTTGACTCTATTCGGATCGATAAGACGGATAGTAGCACGACGGTTGAGAGCATGTTCAGCTTCTGTTTGCGCATTTCTAATCAATGGCTCAGAATGTGAAGCGGCTCTTGTAGTCAAACGACTTTCATCAAATCCTTGTCTGCGGAGATAATTCAAAATTGAATTCATACGACGTTGGGTCAGAGCGAGGTTATATTGAAAAGAACCACGTTCATCGGCGTGAGTTACGATTTCAAACAAAAGGTGTGGATTATTGGCTGCAATAACAACCATTCGATCCAATTCGCGATGACCATCTCTGATAATATCGTATCGGTCGAAATCGAAAAAGATATTGTTAACAAACACCTCTTCTCCGATTTCAGAAAGTTTGGGGAAACGTTCAAAAATTACGTAATCTTGTGTTATTACGGTTCTAACAACGTCTGACTGATTGATATGACTTGGCAAAAATGCAATGTCGCCCGAAACAAAATCTTGAAGCGTAATCTGGACCCTTGTGTTTGGTGCCAAATCGAAGTACGTCACATTCCCTGCCTCGTCGGTAAATCTTAATGTTTGTCTATCGTCTGAGGCTTCGATAAAAAGCGGTTGGTCAATAGGATGCCTTTGAGGGGTCAGGTCTATTTCCGCATCTTCGATAGGAAATGTTCTGTGAGCAATGAGGCCGGGCGTTTCGTCTCTCCCCACATCTGCCAAAGGAAAGTCGGGTTCTTCACCGAATAGAAAATCCAAAATTCTTGCTGTTTTCGGAAACGAATAAATTGCTTCTGAATGTCCGAAACCAAGGTATCTACTGCTGGTGAAAAAAATGCGGTCGATGTCCGGAGAAATAACCAGTGTATGATCATCAAACGAGCTATTGATAGGAGCTCCGAGATGCTGAACTCGTGTGAAATTCCCATAGCGATCTGCAAATGCAACGTAGATATCCAGTCCTCCGAATCCGACATGTCCGTTTGAAGAAAAGGCGATTGTTTCATCGTTGATCCAAACCGGGAATACTTCATCGCCCGGAGTGTTTATTAAATTTCCAAGATTTACCGGCACATCCCAGTCCGGATTAGTGATGATAGGCTCTTCAGTTTGTCCGCTTCCTCTTGTAGGGGTGTCAACTCTTGTAGTCATCCAAAGATCGCTTCCACCGTATCCTTCGGCAGCCTTTGCTGCAAAAATAAGTCGTCTTCCATCCGGAGAAATTGCCGGATGTTTAACCATATTTGTCGCACCAATCCCATTGATGTGAAATCTTTGAGGAATTGACCAAACGCCATTTCGGAAAGAGGTTGTGAAAATCTCACAGTTTCCATCGTTACAACGCTGGAAATATCCGATTCGGTTCACGGGATCCCAACTAAGCGCCCCATCGTTAACATCAGCATTCCAAATATTAGAACTCAAAGGCATTGGATTTTGCCAAAGGAGAGAATCCTGACATAATGTGGCTTGCCACAGATGCGAAAACCCGTGTCCGGTTCGCAGGTCGGTTTTGGCAGGGCTCACACGTTGCGATGAACTGAAAATCAATCTATCTTCAACAATTGTCATACCACGTTGAGAAAATGATGTGGCAATGCGATCTTGTCGTTGGATTTCACCTGCAATAATCACGGGCAAGGTGTCGGACTGAGCTAAACCAAATCTTGCAGATGCCAAGCGATTTTGAAGTAAAACATTCGCAGTATCTTGTTTGAGTAGTATCTCATATAAGACTTCCGCTTTTTGATAATTTGCGGTTCTCAGTAGTGCATCGCTATAAGATGTGAGGAAGCCGATTTCACGATTTCCGTTATCCCAAACCGCTCTGAAATAGACCACCGCTTCAACGGGATTATTCAATCTGCGTTGAGTTTCTCCAAGTCTTTCACGTAGATGCATTCTGAAAGGACCTTCTGCTTCTCGATGGAATGCGCGATCGTAATAACCGAAAGCTTTGAAGTAGTACCCGCTTTCAAATGCTTCATTAGCAATGTTAGTCAATCTGTTGATCCGCCCTCTTTGAGATCGCAGCTCTTGCTGTGCAACAAGAGGCTCTGTTAGGAAAACGCAAAAAATGATGGTCAGGGCTAAAGTAAATATGTGTTTCTTCATAGTGTTCAGATGTATGGTGACTACACCGTTTTTTTGTATTAACCGACAAAGATACGATTTTTTTGCAACAAAACAAAGTTTTTCTCATTTTTTCTCAGGATTTGGTAAATTCAATAATTTTTCGTAACTTTGCAAAAAAAATATGCCCTCTGCAGAATGGAGAACCCCAAGATTTTATACGCAAATCAAGAGATGTTTCCCTACACGAAGGAATCACCGTTAGCTTTGACAGCACTGAATTTTCCACAGTATGTATCAGAAAACGAGAACGAGATTCGTGTATTTATGCCGAAATATGGCACAATCAACGAACGTAGAAATCAACTGCACGAAGTGATTCGTCTCTCGGGTATGAATATCGTAATCAATGATGTTGACTATCCGCTGATTGTAAAAGTTGCCTCGTTGCCCAGTGCTAAAATGCAAGTTTATTTTGTGGACAACGAAGATTTTTTTAACAAAAAAGGACACCTTGATAGAACCGGAAAGCCTTACGACGATACAGCTGTCAAACTGATTTTTTTCGCAAGGGGTGTTGTTGAAACAACGATGAAATTGAGTTGGAAGCCCAATATTGTGCATGCAAAAGGATGGTTTTCTAGTTTACTACCGCTTTACATTCGTCGGTTTTATAAAAGCAATCCGATGTACAAAGATGTGAAAGTTGTTATCTCGCTTCACAACGAAACATTCAAAGGGAAAATCAACAAAAAATTGATCAACAAGCTCAAGTTCGATAAAATTCCGGTAAAAGACCTGGAACGTTACGACGAAACGACGTATCTTGATCTTATGAAAGCCGCAATAGACTTGGCAGACGGAGTTATTGTCGCCGAAGAAGGTGTTGCACCCGAACTCATCGCACATGCAAAAAAAACACGAACGCCCATGATGCCTTACAAAGGCGAAGAAACTTTTTTTGCCGACAGTACAAAATTCTATAACAAAATTCTTTCAAAATAGGCGTTTGGCGCTTGTTTACAAAAAAAATACCAATGACTGTTTTTCAACGTATGCAAAATAACCTTTTTCTTCGCTTTCTCGTTCTCGCATGTGCGTTTTCTGTGATTTTTTCGTCTTGTAGAAAAGATTTGACCTCTATGATTGGTAGTGATCTTCAGCCTGAAAATGAATTTATCGGAGCTCATTTTAACAGTTGGGATGCAAGTTTGCGTTTGGTCGCTTATACGATCGAAGACCTGCCCGGTATAACCAGCGGAGGTAATTTTTTTGCATTGGGAAGTTTCAAAGATGCGACTTTCGGAACAATCTCGGTTGATTTGATTTCACAAATTGACGAAATGTTTCGCTGGGATACTGTGCCTAATCCTGCTGATATTGTAGGCATTGATTCAGTTGTCATGATTTTGATCTATGCAGATGTGTATCCGTTTCAGGAAGTAGGCGAAGAGGTGCACCCTTTTACAGTAAGCATCGGCGAATTGGCAGAGCCACAACTTATTGATGCATGGACTCTGGACAGAACGTATTTTAGTAATGATTATCGTGCACAAATAGGTGGTGGCGGAACGATAGTGTCAGGTTTGGAAGTTCGTCCGAATCTTCGGGATTCAATAAACATTTATGCAACGGTAAGAAATCACAACGATACGGAAGATTCAATCATACGAAATCATGACGATACGGGGGATTCAATCCGAGAAAGACGTCATGTTCCAACTTTGCGGATCCCGATTTATACTGCCAATAATCCAAATATCATGGGTAGGGATTTTGGAGAGAGGCTTTTGGAGACGAGTGCAAGACTTTTACCTCAAAGCCAAAGCATTGATAGCGGTGCATCGTTTTTAAGTGAAATCCCCGGATTGTATATCCGCACACATCCGGAACTGGTCGAAGGGAGAGGAAATATCGTCACCTTTGATTTTACCGGAAATATCATTGTGCCGCAAATCCAAGTTCACTACAGATACATAAGAAGGAGAGACAATGCACCTGATACTGTCGTCTCCAGGGTGAAGTTGTATTCTATCGACTTTTGGAATAGCATGACTTACAATTTTATCAACATAGATCGTTCTACTGCTTCTTCGCCAGATTTAAGAGATCAGCTCGTTGATTCGACTTTGGGGCAAAATATGGTCTTCCTTCAATCGTTTTTCGGATCGCTCGTTCGTGTCGAGATGCCTGACATTCGTGATTTCGCTAACAACCTTGCCTTTGATTCGGTTGGTAACCCGATGAGAATGGTTATCAACCAAGCCAGCTTGGTTTTGACTCCTTCGTCAAATGGACGTTTCACTCCGGCAGCATCGTTTGGTATTGGTGTTTGGACAGACACCACTATTCAAGACACCGTGATGCACATAAACCAACCACCAATTGATCGTGACCTTAGGATACATCAAAATATCCGCGATCATAGCCTTGCTGTTGGTGGAGGTCACGATACAAGAGGAGGAAGAAACGAATATCGTATTTTCTTAACACGACACATTCAAAACCTTTTGTTGGATCCTGATGCGGAAAACGCTTCGTTGACCATCTTTCCAAACAATCGTCATCTCTTTCCGAATATTACTTCAATTTATGGCCCCGGACTTCCTTTAGATGACAATCGGCGTATGCGTTTGGAAATTGTTTATACGCTTATACCGAAATAAATAGTCTGTTCTGCAATATAGCAGGCAGATTCCTCAGTCGCTCTGCTCCTTCGGAATGACAGCGATTATGGGGAAAGAAAGAGAAAAAGGCGGTGCGACAAAGTCGCACCGCCTTTTTCTCTCCCCTCTTTTGAAAACGCCCGTCATCCCGAACGCAGTGAGGGATCTGCTTGCTATCAACTGTACACCTTCGGTTCGATCTGCCCTGTTGCAACTAACAGCCCGTTCATAGCTAAGGCTTCCATTTCACCTTCGCCCGGATGTACATAGATTTGTCCGAGATGTTTGATTCGCTCGGAAACAGCTTCAACAAAAGGTTTTCCGTAAGCAATACCACCGGTCAAAATAATCGCATCTACTTCGCCTTTCAAAACGGTTGACATTGCACCGATTTCTTTTGACACTTGGTAAGCTAATGCATCTTGAATAAGAGTCGCTTTTTGATCGCCGGCAGTTGCTGCTTTTTCAACCTCATAGGCATCATTTGTGTTCAAATAAGCAACGTATCCGCCTTTTCCGGTAATCATTTTTTTGATGTCGTCGTGCGTATATTGACCGCTGAAACATGCTCTTGCCAATGCACCAACAGGCAAGCTTCCCGAACGTTCCGGAGAAAACGGACCATCGCCGTCAAGGGCATTATTTACATCAATAACTTGACCTTTTCGGTGTGCACCAACGCTGACCCCACCACCCAAATGGGCGACGATCAAATTCAGTTCTTCATACTTTTTTCCGATACTTTGGGCATAGATACGAGAAACTGCTTTTGAATTCAACGCATGAAAAATAGACACACGTTCAAACGCCGGATGTCCTGACACTCGTGCGATATCATCCATCTCATCAACGACAACCGGGTCGGCAATATAGGCTTTTGCACCGGAAATTGTTTTTGCAATATCGTCTGCAATCAAACCGCCCAAATTACTGGCATGCAAGCCTAATACACCTGCACGTAAATCGGTTTTCATAGCTTCGTTTACCTCGTAAACTCCCGATGTAATAGGCTTTATCAGGCCTCCGCATCCAATGACAACGTTGATGCTACTGATGTCGATCCCATCATGTTTGAGTTCGTCTAAAATAACTTTCTTGCGAAATTCATACTGATCAGTAATAGTCGGAAACGGTGCTAATTCTTCAGTAGGGTGTTTAATACTTTTCAAGAAAATTTGCTTGGAATTTACGAAAACCGCAATTTTCGTAGATGTTGATCCCGGGTTGATTGCTAAAATGTTAATTGTATCCATAATGTTAATTTTTTTGCAAAGGTACGAAAAAAAAAGATATTTAGCTTCCTCCGCCTCCTAATTCAGGCTCTTCATCTTCGTAGATATCTTCATATTCAAGGATTTCAGCGATGAGAGAAAGAACCCGAACATCGCTGCGGTTGTTGAGCCAAATCAAGGTTCGGTTATTCTTGAAATCATGAACATAAAACGTGCGAAAGCCTCTCCACCAGCCATGATGAAAGGCAACAGTTTGATCGTTATCGTTTAATTTCAGACGAAATCCCAAGCCGTAATCACGTCGATGTCTTTCGTCGAAAGGTCTGGCAGGCGTGAAAGCTAATTCCAATAATTCTCTCGAAATAAGTCTGTCGTTGTGCAACGCCTGATCAAATATAAACAAATCGCTTGCCGTCGCAAAAATACCTTTGTCGCCCATTACGCCGTCTAAATAATCCGGGTGTCGAGCGAAAAATCCGCGTCTGTTGTTGAAGTCATAACCTCTCATTGCACGATAAGTATCTCGTTTTTCCCATTCAAAAACATACGTGTTGTGCATGCCGAGTGGTCGAAAAATCCGGCTATTCATAAATTCAGGAAAAGACTGTCCGCTTACTGCCTCAATAATAGACGCCAAATACGCATAATTTGTGTTGTTGTAGTGAAATCGAGTGCCGGGATTGAATCGCAATCTCGCCCCTGTTCTTACTATCAATGGCGTGATATCAGCGTTAGTCATAAACTGACGAACATTCCAATTTTGGTGTGCTACGTGCATGTAATTCGGCAATCCCGAACGGTGTTGCAAAAGCTGTTTAATGGTTATTGTCTGAAACGGAAAGTCGGGGAGGTAGTTAACCACAGGATTGTTTATGTCTAATCTTCTTGCTTCGTACAACATTAAAATTGCTATGGCGGTAATGGGTTTGCTCGTTGATGCCAATTGAAAAATAGACGTGTCGGTCAGCGGTATTCGCCTCGTTCGTATGTCTTCAAAGCCAAAATAGGAATTAAACAAGACTCTCCCGTTTTCCGCATAAATCACGTGTCCATTGAAACGTCCTTCGGCGAAAGCTCTTGTCAAAATGTTATAAATTCGAGCATGTGTTGCCGAGTCGGCAGCAGTTTCTTTTCTAACTTCGACACAAACAGGTTCGTGATATATTATTCGTTCTCGCTCGATATTTGCGTAAAGTGAGAAGCCTCCTATTGCCAGTAAAACAAAGATTTTTTGATTTCTCGGCATATAAACAATCAGCCGAAGCAACTTGCGAATATATTTTTTCATTGAGTTTTTTTTCGTATCTTTGCACAAAAATAGTCAAAATAGTCAAACGATTTTTACACAACACTTATGAATTTTCAACAACCCAACGTTAAAAACTTCAAACGCTACACTGTTACAACTGCACTGCCTTACGCAAATGGACCTATTCATATCGGGCATTTGGCGGGCGTTTACGTGCCTGCAGATATTTATGTTCGCTATTTACGCTCCACAAATCAAGACGTTGTTTTTATCGGTGGAAGTGACGAGCACGGTGTGCCGATTACGATAAAAGCCCGTCAGTTGGGCGTTACACCGCAAGATATTGTCGATAAATATCATGAAATTATTAAAAAATCTTTCGAGGAATTTGGTATTTCACTTGATATTTATTCGCGAACAACAAACAAAATCCATCACGAAACCGCTTCCGAATTTTTCAAAAAACTTTACGACAACGGAAAATTTATTGAGAAAACAACGGAGCAATATTTTGATGAAGCGAACAATCAGTTTCTGGCAGACCGCTACATCACCGGCGAATGCCCGCACTGCCACAATCTCAATGCTTACGGCGATCAATGCGAACAATGCGGAACATCGCTAAATGCAACGGATTTGATCAATCCAAAATCTGCAATTAGTGGAAACACGCCGATTTTGAAAGAAACAAAACATTGGTATTTGCCTTTGAATGAATATGACGATTTTTTCAAACAGTGGATTTTGGAAGAACATAAAGAGTGGAAGCCTAACGTTTACGGGCAATGCAAATCATGGATTGATATGGGATTGCAACCTCGTGCGGTCACGCGTGATTTGGATTGGGGTGTAAAGGTTCCGCTCGAAAACACTGACGGCAAAGTGCTGTACGTTTGGTTTGACGCACCTATTGGCTACATTTCGGCAACAAAAGAATTGCGTCCGGATTGGGAAAAATACTGGAAAGACGAAGAAACGAAACTGCTACATTTTATCGGAAAAGATAACATCGTGTTTCATTGCATCATTTTTCCTGCGATGCTGAAAGCCGAAGGCTCGTATATTTTGCCTGAAAATGTGCCCGCAAATGAATTTTTGAACTTGGAAAACGACAAAATTTCCACATCAAGAAATTGGGCGGTTTGGTTGCATGAATACCTGTTGGAATTTCCAAATCAGCAAGATGTTTTACGTTATGTGCTCACGGCAACCGCACCGGAAACTAAGGATAACGATTTTACGTGGAAAGATTTTCAAACACGAAACAACAGCGAACTGTTAGCTATTTTTGGAAATTTCGTCAATAGAACGATCGTTTTGATTGATAAATATTACGAAGGTAAAGTTCCCGAATGCATGGAATTAACGGCACTTGACAAAGAAATCATTGAGGAAATTAAAACTATTCCGCAAAATGTAGCGAGTTGCATCGAGCATTACAAATTCCGTGAAGCCCTTACGGAAATGATGAGTTTGGCACGTGTCGGGAATAAATATCTGACAGAGACCGAGCCTTGGAAACTTCAAAAAACCGAGCCGGAACGTGTAAAAACCATTCTGAATTTGAGTTTGCAGGTTTGTGCAAATTTGGCAATTATTTGTGAGCCGTTTTTGCCGTTTACAGCAGAAAAAATCAACCGCATGCTCAATCTCTCTCCACAAAAATGGGCGGAAGCCGGACGTGTGGATTTAGTTCCAACAAGGCATCAAATCAACAAAGCCGAGCATTTATTTTCGAAAATCGAGGATGAACAAATCGCTGTTCAAATGGAAAAATTGAAACAGTAAATGTTATTTTGCAAAATGGGGTCGCAATTTTTCAGCAAACCATTCAGGGCAACGGCAAGGTTTCATCGTTTTTGAATCTACAAAGACAAGTGTTGTTGTCCCTTTGTTTAAAAGTTCGCCCTGTTCATTGTAAATTTCGTACTTGTGCAATAATTTTGTAATCGGCATTTCGACCAACCACATTTTAACTGTTAATAACTCATCGTAACGTGCAGGCTTCTTATATTCAATGTGCATCTCCTTACAAGGCAACATCACGCCACGTTTCTCCATTTCGGAATATGTTGTTCCGAGGTCGCGCATACTTTCGTTTCGTGCCACTTCATAATATGCAGGATAATTTCCATAATAAACGTAACCCATCTGGTCGGTTTCGGCATAACGGGGTCTGAGTTGAGTTTCAAAACGATACATAAAAAGCCTACTTTTTTGCTGTAAATTTACAAATATTTTTCGAGAAAAACAAGTGAAAAATATTTTTTTTTTCAGAAATTTATTCACATCTTTGCAGTCTGAAAACAGACAACAATCCCGACACTTGTTTTTCACAATAATCAGGTGTAAAAATAACAACAAAGCAACTCACAAAAAGATAAGGTATGGAGAATGATCACAAGGTAGTATGGAAAAGATGCTTGGACATCATTCGAGACAACATTGGAGATCCGAAGAGTTTTAAGACGTGGTTTGAACCTATCAAGCCATTGCATTTGGATAAGGGTGTGCTAACCATTCAAGTTCCTTCTCAATTCTTTTACGAGTGGCTGGAGGAACACTATATTGATCTTTTGAAAAAAGTGATCAAGCGAGAATTAGGCACAGGCGGGCGTTTGCAATATAGCATTATCATGGATGCAACGGATTCGTTTCAAGTGAAAGCTCAATCCGGAAATCGCAAGGTTTTGGAAAATCCGTTTATCAAAATTCCGGTTACCGAAGATTCGATGCGGATGGACCCTTGGATTCGTGCGGGAATGCCGACAAAAACTAAAGTTAAATCGAATTTGAATTTCAAATATACGTTTGAAAATTTTATCGAAGGCGATTGCAACCGTTTGGCACGTTCTGCGGGTTACGCTATTGCGGAAGAACCGGGAAAAACATCGTTCAACCCGTTGTTTTTACATAGTCCGACAGGCTTGGGAAAAACACATTTGATGCATGCCATTGGTATTCAAACCAAAGAAAATTTTCCGGACAAAACCGTACTTTATGTTTCATCGGAAGAGTTCACACAACAATACGTTGAAGCAGCAAAAAATGGTGCCAAAAACGATTTTGCTCATTTCTATCAATCCATTGATGTGCTCCTGATTGACGATGTACACAAGCTTTCGGGACGCTCGGGAACGCAAGATCAACTGTTTCATATTTTCAACTATCTGCACCAAAACGGCAAGCAAATTATTTTGTCGTCTGATAAATCTCCGGTGGACTTAGTAGATATTGAAGCACGTTTGCTATCTCGCTTCAAATGGGGATTGGCAACAGATTTGGAGATTCCGGATGTGAAAACCCGCATCGAAATTTTGAAAAGTAAAATCAAAAATAACGGAGAAATAGACATCCCGAACGATGTGGTTGAATATATTGCTTACAGTATTTCGGCAAACGTTCGTGAATTGGAAGGTATTTTGAATTCTGTTTTGGCACAATCTATACTGAACAAACGTACGATTACACTGGATTTGGCACGTGATATGATCGACAAATTCGTAAAAAGTTCTGCAAAAGAAATTTCGATTGATTATATCAAAAATATAGTTTGCGATTATTTCCAAATTACGGTTGATGAAATCAATTCTCGCACACGTAAACGCGAAATTGTGCAAGCCCGACAATTGGCAATGTATTTTTCAAAAAAACACACCAAGTTTTCGTTGGCAAACATCGGTATGCAATGCGGAAACAAAGACCACGCAACGGTTTTGCATGCCTATCGCACGGTAACGGATTTATTAGACACCGACAAACAGTTCAAGGTGTATGTCGAGGAAATTGAAAAGAAAATAAAAGTTACTAATTAGGTTAATAACGGGAACCACTGCTTGAGAAAGTGGTGGTTTTTTTTCAGATGAACAAGCTTTTTCTCATACCTGCTACTATTGGAAATTCAAGTGTTTCAGATGTTTTGCCTGCGAATTTTCCGCAACACATCAATAGGTTAAAAACCTTTATTGTTGAGGACTTGCGAACTGCACGAAGATTTTTGCGGAGTGCAGGCTATATGCAAAATTTTGATGAAGTAAATTTTTTTGAGCTGAACAAACATACCGATAGACGTGAAATAGAAAACTATTTGAATACAATTTCAGAAGCTTCTATAGGTTTATTGTCTGAAGCAGGTGTGCCTTGTGTTGCGGATCCGGGTGCAGCAATTGTGGCACTAGCACATCGAAAGAATATACCGGTTGTGCCGTTGGTAGGACCTTCGTCAATACTTTTAGCGTTGATGGCATCGGGATTAAACGGACAAAATTTTTGTTTCAACGGCTATTTGCCGATTGACAGAAAAGATCGTGAACGAAAACTGAAAGATATAGAACAACAAGCCATTCAGAGAAATCAAACGCAAATTTTTATAGAAACACCGTATAGAAATAACCATTTATTTGAATCCATTTTGATGGTTTGTAATCCATCGACAAAGGTCGGAATTGCTGTAAACATCACGCAAGCAAATGCCATCCATCAAACCAAAACGGTTGCCGAGTGGAAAAAGCAAACGATTGACTTACATAAACAAAATACCGTGTTTTTGATTGGGAAGGATTAGAAATTACAAACTAAATTTGGTTAATTCAAAAATAATCGCTAATTTTGCAAAAAAGATAGTTATGGATTCCGAAGAAATCAGAGATGAAATCTCTCAAGAAGAAGAATTACCGCAAGAAGGTGTTAAGTTTGATTTACGTGATGCGATCATTTATTCGACCATTTTAGAGCGAAAATATTAATGCGTCATCCCGAGTGTAGTGAGGTGTCACTTTGCTACGAAAAATAAATTTGGTAGTTTCAAAAAAAAGTCGTAACTTTGCGGAACGTTAACCTTGAGGCACTCTTGAACTAAGAGTGTTTCATATTTTTTTTACGCTATTATGAGCAAGATAAAGTATTACAGCAAAGAAGGTTTGCAACGCCTACACAATGAGTTGCACGAATTGATTACGGTTGCTCGTCCTGCCGCATCTGCTGCTATTGCAGAAGCACGCGACAAAGGCGATTTGTCGGAAAATGCCGAATATGATGCTGCGAAAGAAGCACAGGGTTTGCTTGAAATGAAAATTGCAAATGTGCAAAATGATATTGCAAATGCCAGATTAATTGATGAATCGAAGTTGGATGCATCGAAAGTTTTGGTATTTTCTACCGTCAAACTGAAAAATCTCAAGACAAACGCAGTTGTAACATACACGTTAGTTCCTGAAAACGAGTCGGACTTCAAATCCGGCAAACTTTCTGCCGAGTCTCCGATTGCCAGGGGTTTACTTGGACATAAGCAAGGCGAAAAAGTTGATGTACAAGTTCCGGCAGGTATAATTCCATTTGAGATTTTAGAAATTTCTCGAAATTAATGTAGGGGGTAGGGGCGAGGCATGCCTACCCCTACGATGAAACCCTGTTTTCATTTTGTGCAATAAACGTTTCCCAACCGGAATATTTTTTTGATTTCGTAGGGGCGGGGTTCATCCGCCCTATTCTGTTGGGCGGGCGAACCCCGCCCGCACCGGGTAATAAATCATTTTGCAACGCATGACAAACTGCCACAGCCAAACCATCGGTTGCATCTAATTGTTTGGGCATTGCTGCGTTAATTTTCATTAAACTGAACAACATCTTTGCGACTTGTTCCTTAGAGGCTGTGCCTTTTCCCGTGATTGCCATTTTGATTTTTCGAGGTGCATATTCGGAAAACGGTACACTTTGCGATATAGCGGCTGCAATGGCAACGCCTTGTCCACGTCCGAGCTTGAGCATAGACTGAACATTTTTTCCGAAAAATGGTGCTTCAATCGCCAAATGCGAAGGTTTGTGTTTTTCAATCAGAGCAACCGTACACTCAAAAATACGATGTAATCTTTTTGCAATATCGCGCTCTTTGCTCAAATTGAGTACATCCATTTCGATAAACTGAACAGACTTTCCGACTTGTTTAATCACGCCGAAACCCATCACAACTGTGCCGGGGTCAATACCCAAAATCACCCGTTCCATAAGGCGGTTTAAATAATTAGCATCGCGTCGCCGTAAGCCAAGAATTTGTACTTTCTTTCAATGGCTTCTTGGTAAGCTTGTTGTACCAATTCAAAGCCACCGAACGCACACGCCATCATAAACATCAAAGATTGTGGCTCGTGGAAATTGGTAACCAATGCATCAGCCAAACGAAAATCGTAGGGCGGATAAATAAATTTATTTGTCCAGCCTTTGTAAGGTTTTAGTCGTTTGTCAACACCCACAACCATTTCTGCTCCACGCAAAGTCGAAGCCCCAACAACACAGATTTTTCCGCCTTTCGCACGTGCATTATTCACGATATCGCTTGCTTCTTGTGTGATAATAACTTCTTCAGAGTCGGTTTTGTGCTTGCTTAAATCTTCAACATCGATTTTGCGGAAGTTGCCCAATCCACAGTGTTCGGTAATAAAAGCGAGGTCGATACCCTTGATTTCAGCACGTTTCAGAAGTTCACGACTGAAATGTAACCCGGCAGCAGGAGCAATTACAGCACCTTCATTTTTCGCAAAAATAGTTTGATAACGCTCCTCATCCTCAGGAAGTAATTCTTTTGAGGCTCTCAAATTCTTGATTTGCTCGGGAAGCGGTATCTTTCCGAGTTCTTGAATCAACCCCTTAAATTCCTCATACGGACCATCGAAAAGAAAACGCAAGGTGCGTCCACGAGAAGTTGTGTTATCGATAACTTCTGCCACCAACTCTTCGTTTTCTCCAAAATATAATTTATTTCCGATTCGGATTTTTCGAGCAGGTTCTACAAACACGTCCCATAAGCGAAATTCGGGATTGAGTTCGCGGAGTAAAAACACCGTAATCTCAGCTTTAGTTTTTTCTTTCGCACCTGAAAGCAATGCCGGAAAAACTTTCGTGTCGTTCATCAAAAACACATCACCCGAATCGAAATACTTCAAGATGTCTTTAAACGTTTTGTGTTCTATTTTTTGTTTTTTCCGATCAATGACTAACAATTTCGATTCATCGCGGTTTTTTGCAGGATGCAAGGCTATCATGTCGTTTGAAAACGGAAAGTTGAATTGGGACAATTTCATTTGCATATAATTTGGAACGCAAAGGTAGTGCTTTTTTTTGAAAAAAGCAAGTTTTGGCAATTTTTTTTGTATATGAACTTGGTTTTTGTTAAAATAATTTGTACCTTTGTAACAAATTTTCGCATCTGACAATACAATGAAATACCGCATATATCTAGATAATTGCTGTTTCAATCGTCCTTATGATGACCAAACACATTTACTTGTTCAGTTAGAAACAGAGGCAAAGTTGTTTGTTCAGCGAGCGGTATTGCAGGGTGAATTTGAGTTGGTGTGGTCGTACATATTGGATTATGAGAATTCGCTCAATCCGTACCAAAACCGCAGGCGATCTATTGCAAAATGGAGAAATGTTGCGATGCTTAATGTAACCTCCTCCGAATCTATTGTAAAACGGACAAAAGAAATTATGCTAAAAGGTATAAAAACCAAAGATGCGATGCATATTGCTTGTGCGTTACATGCAAAATGCCACTACTTTTTAACCACTGACAAAAAAATACTACACACATCAATTGACAAAATAAGTATTGTAAATCCGATAGATTTTATCAAAATATTATAGATATGAAGACAGACACTATAATCCGAACAGAGGGTACACAAATATTGATGGATAATTTAGGTTTAGTTGATGCCGAGCGTTTTATTATGCTCATACAAAAAGAATCTTTCGACTATACAGAATGGCAGAAAGATTTACTTGAAGACATAAGTGCTGAAGAACTCAACCGAAGGGCTATTGAGTTTTGTAGAAGTGATCAAGGCGAGCGCAACGTGGCACGCAAAACCACAACTTTGCGAAAAAAGAAAGAATTTGCATAATGAGCAATCATAATTTATTCAATTCCAAAAGATCACAATTAGTGATTGAAAAATCCCCGATTCGTGTGCGGCGAAGGGCTGATAAATAGGCTCCGGACTGTAGTTTCTCACCAAAATCACGAGCAACCGAACGAATATACGTGCCTTTACTGCAAACAATACGAAAGTCAACTTCGGGCATTTTGATGCGTGTGATTTCAAATGTTTTGATAAAAACAGGTTTTGCTTTAATCTCTACATCCTGCTCTTGCCGGGCGTAATCGTAGGCGCGCTTACCGTTGATTTTTACGGCAGAAAAAATCGGAGGAACCTGCATCTGTTCACCAACAAACGTTTCTACGGCTTCTAAAATGAGTTGCTCTGTAATGTGATTTGTCGGAAACTCTTTGTCAATAGGCTTTTCCATATCGTAGCAAGGCGTTGTTGCACCCAAAACAAATGTGCCGGTATATTCTTTTTCTTGTGCTTGAAATTCCTCAATACGCTTTGTGAATTTTCCGGTGCAAATAATCAAAAGCCCTGTTGCCAAAGGGTCGAGCGTACCGGCATGACCAATTTTCAACTTCGATAATTTATGAGCATGTCGGATTTTCCACTTCAATTTATTGACCACTTGAAAAGACGTCCAACCGTAGGGTTTGTCAATCAGTAAAACTTGTCCTTGTTCGAAAGGCGTTAGTGGTTCTTCGCTCATCTTTTTGTAATTTGTTGGGGCGAACCCACGTGTTCGCCCTTACTACTTGGGCAGACACATAGGTCTGCCCCTACGGTTTTAATTTTGCTTCCAATTCGTTCAAACGCTTTACGATTTTGTCGAAATTTTTGAAATGAAGGGCAGAACGTCGATATACACTGGCATCTATAGCCGGAGAACCGAAATATATGGCATTTTCTTCTTTAATGTTTGATGGAACACCGCTTTGTGCCGCAAGTTTCACGCCATCGGCAATTGTGGCATGCCCTGCGATACCGACTTGTCCACCGAACATACAATTTTTTCCGATTTTTGTAGAACCCGAAATGCCTACCTGTGCAGCCATTACCGTATTTTCATCAATAACAACATTGTGTGCAATCTGAATTAAATTATCTAATTTTACGCCTTTTTTGATAACGGTAGAGCCGAGCGTTGCCCTGTCAATACAGGTGTTTGCCCCGATATCGACATGGTCTTCAATAACAACATTTCCGATTTGCACGACTTTTTTATATGACGAATCAACCGGAGCAAAACCGAAGCCATCTGCTCCAATCACACTGCCGGCGTGAATAACTACATCTTTACCAATAACTGTATCCGAATAAATTTTTACACCTGCGAAAATTGTCGTATTGTCGCCGATTTTGGTATTGTCGCCGATATAGACTTGCGGATAAATTTTCACATTGTTTCCGAGCTCAACATTTTCACCGATAACCGCAAAGTCGCCGATATAGCAGCTTTCGCCGATTTTCGCACTTTCGTGAACAGACGATTTTTCGGAAATTTCAACCTTGTTTTGTTTGATTTGATTGTATATTTCCAGCAATTTCGCAAAGGCTTGATACGCATTTTCGACACGAATAAGCGTTGTTTTTACAGGTTTTTCGAGAATAAGATCCGAATTAACAATAACCGCGGTAGCCTCAGTATCGTAGATATACGGCGTGTATTGCGGATTAGCTAAAAAAGATAGTCCGCCCGTTTCGCCCTCCTCAATTTTACAAAGTTTATATACGTTTGCATCGGTGTTACCTTCGATTTTTCCGTCTAAAAGTCCTGCGATTTGTGTTAGTGAAAATTCCATGTGGGAATGGTTTTGATTAAAATCTGTTTTCCGTTTGCTTCTATAATCTGCAAAGTTACAAAAATTATTTGAGATGAGCAAAAAATGCGGCGATTTTGGCGAAATTTTATTTTGGTGAGGTGTCGGTATGAAAAATATCTATAATTTCTTGCAGAAAAAGACTTGCTATTTTGAAAAAATGTGGTATCTTTGCAGAGTGGATGATGGTAATCTGGTAAAAGATATGTTGAAAAAAGAAAGTAATTTGGCAATTTTGGGTGTTTGTGTGTACACGCATTTGATAAAAAACTAAAACCAAACTGATGTATATGAGGAAATTAAAAGTAGATTTGTGTAAAAAAATAATATGTGTAGCGTGTGTTGTATTGATGTTCTTTACTAGCAATTTGTATGGGCAATCTTTAGGATGTGATTGTCTAATAAAGTCACCAGTATTTCAAATTGGAGACATTGTTAGGTATGGGGTCTGTGATGAGTGTAACACACGAAGGAAGTTTCTAGAGAGCCCCCGAAAGGATGTAATCAGATACTTGGGAGCAGACTCAATATGGTTAGAGTACGCAGAAGCCCATATCCACCCTAGAAGAAGGATTGATAATAGAGTATTTTCAGCACGCTTCTCACTGCAAATACAGAGGCATTTAGGCGCCTCCTCAGACATGACAAGAGAGAAAAATTTTGGTCTTTTTATAGATTCCGGCCGTCAACTAATGTCTATGGGTGAAAGGAGATTCCGTCAAACTCTTTCACGCTTGCCGCTAGACATGCTACAGCATATGCTCGACAGCCCTGATGAATTTAGGTTTATCAGCCACTCCTATTACGTTACTAGCGGAAGACTTGAACAGGGGAGAGAGTTGGATCTTCGTGGTACGATAAGAGTGCTCTCAGACTCTGTCTCCTTTGACCGCGGCTGTTTATCATCAGATACCATATTTTTTGACTACAGGATACCAATTGCTTATGGTGTGACTCCAATAACTACAAACATGTTATGCAAGGCTATTCAAGCACAAAATGGAACTTGCATTCTGCCACGTTCTTGGCGGCGTTCGTTTGTCCCTTTCGGCACTAAGCAAATTAATAATGATCAAAAAGCATTAGGCTGGACTCTGAGAATATTGCAAGTTGGTGTGCCCACTGCTTTCGGACTATATCATGGCAGTTCGGCAATAACATATCGTAATAGGAGCCGAAATACACTGACTCCAACTGAACAAAATTACTACCGTAGTCTCTTTACTGATCACAGGAATAGGGCTATTGGCCGGACTTTTGGGTCGTTTGCATTTTTGTATGGTATAAATATCCTTGTTAACTATTTTTTTACAACTGTTACAATAAGCCCACAAACATCTAACAATGATAGGGGTGAACTCACTTTTGGAATATCAATAAATTTTTAAATCTATGAAAAAACGAATTATCATTTTGCTTAGTGTTTTCATGCTTAATTCTTGTAACGAAGATAAGGCTACGACGTTTTCGAATATTACCGGAACGGTACTCTATGAAGGAGCAAGAGGTACTATACCTGTTGATGGAATTCTCGTAACGGTGCAAAAAGAGGACAACGAAAATATTCGTCGTAGTCAAACGACTGACAGTACAGGAGAATACGAAATCGAAAATTTGCCTAGAGGTGTGTATATATTGACCGCAAGTGGAAGAGGGGTTCACACCGTCATAGACACCCTCCGCCTACCCCTAGACGGAAGGCACGACATTCACATGACACAGTCAATAATTGGACCGCGAATATATCGAAATCAAACACCAATGGACGATTTTTTTGATATGGGCTATACTCTAACGCTAATTGTTGATATTCTCAACGACAATCGTGTACCAATGAATTGGTGGACGGCAGCATCCGACGATTGGATTTCTGTTAACCCCGAAAGTGGAAGTATTCCGCCCATAGAACAGCATAGTGGATTTACAATAAGGGTGGACAGAAATAAATTGCAATGCAATACTCCACCTGCTACGATAACTTTTGGCTCAAACAGAGGCTCAACAACACTGATAGTTGCAGCGTCAAGACCGGAATGTCCGGGAGAGGCACGCATAATAAGCTCCGTTAATCAAAACAATTGTCCCTCACGAGTTGTGGAGCTTGAGGCAGAGGCAGCCAATGCGGTAAGTTTTAGATGGTACCATAATGGCGAAGAGTTGACGACAAGAGGCAATAAGCACATTGCTGTAGAAAGTGGTATTTATCGTGTTGTTGGTGTAAATTCGATGGGCGAGCCAGGAAATCCAAGTAGAGATTTTCATGTAACAATTAATCACTGTCCGGCACCACCCGAAAGGGCGGTTATTGAGCCGAGCGAGGATAGTAATACCTGTCCATCTTCAAGCGTAACACTGACGGCTAGTGCAGTTGGTGCAACAAGTTTTCAGTGGTATAGAAACAACGTTAGAATATCGGGAGCCACTAATGCAACTCATATGGCGACTGCTACAGGCGGCTATCGTGTTGCCGGCATAAACGCACATGGCGAAGGAGAAAGAAGCGATGAAAGGCATATAACTATTTCGGACTGTCCTCCCGTTCCTGCAAGGGCAACGATTTCAGCAAGCCCAAGCAACACTACTAACATTTGTTTGCCTAATTCTGTTATACTTACAGCAACCTCCACTCGTGCAAATTATATTGATTGGTATAAAAACAATGTCCGAATAGCTGAAACAATACCGAATGCCCCACTTACAGTAACAGAAAGTGGTACATATTTCGCTATTGGCAGAAATATTTCAGGCAGAAGCACACAGCCAAGCCTGTCAAGAGTGGTAAACTTTGTCGACTGTACTCCTGCTAATCCAACAGGCCTAGAAGTAAGAGTATTGTCAGATATTACCTTGCGTTGGAATCATGTTTCGGGGGCAACAAGTTATAGAGTTCAAATTTGTGACAATCCGTCTATGGCTGGTTGTGAAACTAATTATCACGTTGTAACTGGCACTTCTTTTCGACTTTATACAAACACTACCAATCATTTGTTTTGTGGAAGAAATTATATTAGGGTAATGGCAAGAAATGCACGCGGGGAGGAAAGCTCAGGCACTCCTACATCTTATTTGTTTGAGCCTTCAATAAATGCAACTAATGATCTATACGTTAACTTCAATTGGGCTACCCGAAGTTACATCATAGATTTTATAAGTTCTCGTAGTAGTTGGCATACAGGAACTATTCATTATGACATATATCGAAGGGTAGGGGTAGCTGGAGAAAACCCTTGGACATTTATTGATACAATTACCGGTCATACTAATGATAATCAATTAGTACGATGGCATAATTTTTCTGACCCTTTCGAAACGACAGAACAAGTTTGTTATAGAGTAAGAGCTCGCATTGTTACTCAATGTGGCGAGTTTTACGATTTCAGTAACACGAGTTGCCGTACACGTTAATACTGCTGGTGCAATCAGCGTCCATGTTTGGGATTCCCAAGTTGCAGTATTCACAATACCACCGCTCTATTTTGGAAAACCTTTCCTTACAGAGACGGAAATTTGAGAGCATTACAACTAAAAAGATAATTGCATAGCTGAAAATTTAGCCGTATAACTACGTATGTAAAACCTAACGGTTTTTTATTTCCAAATATTTATCTCCATTGAGTAGTGAAATTTTGCCATTATTTGTCACTAGCCTAAGTTTTTTTTGGAAGTGTCACAAATTTTTCGTACTTTTGCAAGTTGTATGGGCTTAAAAAGTTTAATAAAAAGCGTTATGTCGAAATTTGTAATCATCTTAGGTGTGCTAATGGTGCTAGTTGCTTGCAAGCCGAAGCCTGATGGAGTGCCGATTGCCAGAGTAATGAACGAGTATTTATTCCTCTCCGATTTGGAAGGCGTAGTACCTCCGGGGACATTGCAAACCGACAGTATTGAAGCCGTTCAAGCCTACATTCACAATTGGATTCAACAAAGATTATTGCTGAATAAGGCAAGAAGAAATTTGCCAGGATACCAAAGGGCTTTTGAGCAAAAAATCGAAAACTATCGTAATTCTTTGATCATTTTTACGTTTCAAAATGCACTTATCGAACAGACGATTGATACGACGGTTACGGAAGCTGAAATTCAACGCTTTTATGATGAAAACAGACAGCTGTTTTTGTTGAGAAATAATGTTGTGAGAGTGCGATTTGCGAGGTTGGATAGTATCCCGTCAAATACCATAAATGCAGCACAAAGAGAAAGATTAGCAGAAAACAACATCATTCGCAATCTGATTTCTTCTAACGAATTAACCGGAGAACAGTGGGTACAACTTGTAGACCTTTGCCAAAGAAATTCGACAAACTTCTTTTTGGACGAGGATAGTTGGATTCACTTTAACGATTTGTTAAGAGAAATCCCCATTGATGCTGATAATCAAGAGAATTTTTTACGAGCACATCGACAGTTTCAAGTTTCTGAAGAAGAGTACATTTATCATGTAAATATCTTGGAGTTTCGACTTGTCGGTAATTACTCTCCCATTGAATTTGAACGTGAAAGAATCCGAAGCGTCATTTTGAATAATCGAAGAGTTGGGCTAATCGAAAGTTTGAGAAACGAAGTGATGACGGAAGGGCAAGAAAGAAATTGGTTTGAAATTTTTTAAAATACACATGAAAGCAAGATTGACATTACTAAGTCTGTTTTTTTGCACAGCGATTTTTGCACAAGACAGAATCATGATCGACCAAGTGGTCGCGGTTGTTGGAAACAGAATTGTTAAACACTCCGATGTTGAAACACAGCTAAACCACATGAGAATGCAGGGTGAGACTGTTACCGACTACTCTTATTGCCAAGTCTTAGAGCAATTGATGATCGACAGGCTTTTTCAGCACCAAGCCGATCTGGACAGCATCATTATTCCTGAATCGCTAATTGAGGAAGAATTAGATCGTCGTATTCGGTTCTTTATTCAACAAATCGGTTCGAGAGAAAGGCTCGAAGAGTTTTACGGAAAGCCTATTATTGCGATAAAGGAGGAATTTCGAGACATGATTACTGCACAAATGGTTTCCCGAGAAATGGCGGCAACGATAACACGAGACGTCAGGGTAACACCAAGTGAAGTTCGACAGTTTTTTGAAAATATGCACGTTGATAGCATTCCGCTTATACCTGCTCAATTCGAGATTTATCAAATTATACGAACGCCGGCAATTAGCAGACAGCAAACAGATGAAGTTAGAGATCGACTTACCGGATTTCGCACTAGAATTTTGCAGGGCGAACGTTTTTCTACGCTTGCAACGATGTTTTCAGAATGTCCGTCGAGTAGACAGGGCGGTGAATTGGGATTTTTCGGACGAGGGGAAATGCATCCCGAATTTGAGGCAACGGCTTTTTCGCTTCGCGACGGAGAAGTTTCGCCAGTCATCGAAACGCCTTTTGGTTTTCATATTTTACAACTTATCGAGCGTAGAGGTGAAAATGTAAATGTGCGGCACTTATTGCTTAGACCTCAGCCAAATGTCGAGGATTTGGATCGAGAGCGTGTATTTTTGGATAGTATTGCACAATTGGTTCGCGATTCGGTTCATACATTTCAGGAGGCGGCACGACTTTTCTCCGATGATCCGAGCGGAAGAGTCGGCGGTTTATATGTCAGTCCGTTTACCGGAAACTCACGTGTAGCAGCTGAAGAAATGGAACAGGGAATTTTCTTTGTCATTGATAATTTCGAGGAAGGGCAAATTTCAAATGCGGCGTTTTTCACCACCGAAGAAAACGAACAAGCTGTTCGCGTGCTTATGTTGAGCAGACGCTTTGCTCCACATCGTGCGAATTTAGAACAAAATTACGATGTGATTAAGAACATGGCCGAGGCAGAAGCCAGACAGGCTCAAATGGAGGACTGGCTTAGCCGGCGACTAAGAACGCAGTACGTTCGATTGAATGCTGCCGCAAGAAACTGTACGTTTGAACATAATTGGGGGCAGTAATATGCATACACCCGAACAAATACAGGAGTTAAACCAGAAATATCTCCGGCTTCGTTCTGAAATCGGAAAGGTTATTGTTGGTCAAGATCAAGTTGTAAAGGATCTTTTGATAACGGTTTTCAGTCGTGGACATGCCCTTTTGATTGGCGTTCCGGGATTGGCAAAAACACTTTTGATAAACACCTTGTCACAAGCCTTGGACTTGCAGTACAACCGTATTCAGTTTACGCCAGATTTGATGCCTTCGGATATTTTAGGTTCGGAAATTCTGGGACAGGATAGAAGCTTCAGATTTATCAAGGGACCTGTTTTTGCAAACATTATTTTGGCAGACGAAATCAACCGTACACCGCCAAAAACACAGGCTGCACTGTTGGAAGCCATGCAAGAAAAAGCAGTAACCATCGCAGGTCAAACGTATCCGTTACCTCTTCCGTTTTTTGTACTGGCAACACAAAATCCTATTGAACAAGAAGGTACATATCCTTTGCCCGAAGCCCAGTTAGACCGATTTATGTTCAACATTTTGTTGGATTACCCAACGTTTGAAGAGGAATTAAATATCGTCAAGCAAACTACTACAGACGAAACTCAGCCACTTTCAAAAGTGATGAATGCTTCTGAAATAGAAATGTTTCAGTCGTTGGTTAGAGCACTGCCCGTTCCTGATAATGTGTTGCAGGAAGCCGTGAAAATTGTGTCGGGCTCGCGACCGAATACATCACAAGCGAAACCGATCGCAACACAATATTTACTTTGGGGTGCCGGTCCGAGAGCTTCACAAAATTTGATTGTCGGAGCGAAATGTCATGCTGCTTTAAACGGGAAATTTTCGCCTGATATAGAAGATGTACATGCCGTAGCTTTGCAAGTTTTACGCCATCGTTTGGTGAAAAACTACAAAGCCGAAGCCGAAGGGATTTCTACAGATGATATTATCCGAGGGCTGTTGTAGGGCGTTCTATCATGTTCTACATGTCAGTTTTTTTTCGTATCTTTGCAAAAACTATGTCTTATGAGAAACCTCTTACTTATCAGCAATTCCACAAATTCCGGTGGAGCACTTTTAGCAGTTCTCGGCATTTTTTTACTGCTTTTTACTTCGTGTAGAGAGGATAGAGCAAGTTATGGATTTGTCGTGCTTGCTTTCGAACATCAATGGAACGGCGAGCCAATGCGGATTGACGGAACTACACAGTACACTAATGCAGCAGGAAATGTTTTATCTTTTACCAATTTGGAGTATATGATTTCACATCTGACAGTTAGCGGGGGTGCCTCTGTTATGCCTGTCGGAACAACCATTCACTACATGGGGGTTGGTGATCCAACGATGCAACACACTGCTGATGGAATTTTCTCGGTTAGATTTGCCGTACCTTTCGAATTTCCTGTTGGCACACATCAAAAAAACATCGAATTTATGTTTGGAATACCGGACTATGATAATATATCCGGGATATTTCCGAATCCGCCGGAAAGAGATATGTTTTGGCCGGAACACATGTACGGTGGTGGCGGAGGCGGTGGCTGGCATTTCATGAAACTTGACGGCAGGTGGCTGAATCCTCCGCCAAACGACACCGGAGCGATAATTCCGAGAGGTTTTGGAATGCATCTGGGTAGATTGATACGAAACGACTCTGTGTTTCACAACCATTTCCCGGTTTCAATTCAGAGAGAATTTGAAATAAAAGCCAATGAAATCACAACCGTAACCGTTATCATGGATGTTGAACAATGGCTGCAAGATCCCTATATTTGGGACTTTAACGTGATGCCTACCGGAATCATGAGTAGCGAACACGCTATGGACTCATTAGCACAAAACGGCAGAAGTGTATTTAGGTAAAAATTGTAGGGGTGTGCTTCGGCTCCGCTCAGCAACCACGCCCCATTGTGGTCGTTGAGCGAAGCCGAAACGCCCGCAAAAAACAAAAAATATGACAAAAAAATTTATTTTGAAATGCACCACGTGCGGTAAAGAATTTGACAATTTTAAGGAATGGTTTGACGTTTTTCAAGTGTGTTCGACCTGTCATAAAAACCGTGTAGAGGCGATTTACAATGTGGATTACAACACACTGAAAGATTTAATACACGCAAAAAACCGAACAGATTTCAGCCTTTGGCACTACTTCGATTTTTTACCGTTGAACGACAGAAAAAATATCATTTCTACACCCGAAGTTCCGCTTTCGCTTAATAGATGGACATTTTTGGAAGATTTGGCAAAAAAATATTTTGGAATTGAGTGCGAAGTCCGCGCCTATCGCAACGATGAACACTATGGAACGGGAACCATCAAAGACAACGGTGGTATGCTCGCAGCGAGCGTTTTGACCGAAGCCGGAGTTTCGGAATACATCGTGGCAAGCACGGGAAATGTTGCGAACACATTTGCATATTATATGGCAAAGGCGGGCGTCTCGCTCTCTGCATTCATTCCGCAAGATGCTTTGCCGTTGAATGGTGCCGGCGTGAGTTGCTACGGACAAAAGGTTTTTCGAGTAAATCACGACTATCATCAAACCAAAAAAATTGCTACCGAATACAGCAAAAAATATGGCATTTTAATGACGTGCGGAAACACCGATCCGCTTCGCGTGGAAGCCAAACGTACAATGGTTTTTGAATGGTTGCGAGATTTGCCAAAGTTTCCGACTGTTTATGTGCAAGCATTGAGTGGAGGCACAGGATTTATCGCTATTGACAAGGCTTTGCGAGAAATCGAGCACTTAAATTTAGTGGAAGCTCCTCCGAGAATGTTGATGATTCAGCCCGACGGGTGTGCCCCTATGGTTGAAGGCTGGAAAAGAGCAAAAGCCAACAATTTTGCGGAAGGGTGGGAGAGTGATTATCCGATTTTGGAGGAACCTGTAACACAGGTCCCAACGCTGGCTACAGGGAACCCGGGCACATTTCCAATCATGGGAAATTTGGCAAGAAAAACCAACGGCGATATTTTGGAAATTCAAGAATCAAAAATCGTTGACATCACACGCTACATCGCCTACGAAGCTGTTGTGGCAATGGGTCCAGCCGCAGCAGTTGCCGCACTGGGATATATCGAAGCACTAAAAACAAACAACATTAAAAACGGAGATGTAGTTTTAGTCAACATTGGCGAAGGCATGCGGCGTGCACCCGAATTGTTGTTAGAAATGAATTACACCGAACAGCGTGTAGATTCTGTGAATGAATGTGAACGCTTTGATAGAAAAGAACTTCGAGCGGAATTGGAGAAACGTATTTTGTAGAGTTTTGATCGTTCATTTTTTTGTAGCGACAAAAAAACGAACCAAAAAAACGCTTTGCGAAAATTATGATCTCCGCTAACGCTTCGACAATTTTCGCAGTAGGATATTCGCTTCGCTCATTTAAAAAGGGGCGATGCATACATCGCCCCGACAAGTACATCAATTATTCGCCTTTCGTCTTAGCATTGACCTCTTTGAGAGAAGTAGAAATGTTACTTAAAACACTTAAAAGTGCCCAAACAGCAAGAGATATAACCGTTACATACACAGATAATAACAGTTGTGCCCAACCTGTTGTTGCTTGCACTCTACCCCAACCATCCCGAGTTTCACCAAACGAGAATATTCCTAAAAAGAACAAAATAATACTTGCACCAATACCAAGGAATAAAGCAATATTGGCGATAGTAGATACCTTCTGTTCGAGTGTCATACCCAAAGTACCTGCGTTTTTTACTGTTGCACTTTCAATTTTTACTCCAGCAGGGGATATGTAGTAACTGCTTTTACATTGCCTGCATACATCATCGCCTGCTTTTTCTGCTTGATTTTCCATGCCACAGTAACAATACCAAGTGATATTTCCATTTGTGTTCATAATTTTTGTGTGGGCTTATTAGGACATTCCACGGGTCGCCTTTTAATTTATGTTTTGTTAATTGGGTTTCCAAACTTGCAACAAAAAAAAACGGACTCACAAATCCGTTGCCAAGGTTTTAGACGACCCACACACAAAGACAAGTAAGCCCGTTGTAGGGATTACTTCTTTTGTGTGTTGAAAACTGTCTAAATTTTGGCAACAAGAATTTTTTATGTTATTTTCGTTTTCACATACTTTTTTGATTAAAATTGTGATGCAAAGATACAAAAAAATCTGAAAATAGCAAGGGGATTCCGCCCTACGGCGGAATGACGGCAAAAATCCCCCCCCTTAATCCCTCGCCAGCGGGTGACATTACAGGCGAAGCGTAAAAAACTATGAGGAGCAACGCAACGAATTAAAGAATTTTTTGTATCTTTGCAAACGATATGCTAAAAACAATCGGTCAATATTTTCTGTTTCATAAAGATGTTTTTTCGAGACCACCTCGTCGGAAACTCTTTTGGCGACAAGTGTTTGCAGAGATCTGGAGATTGGGTATGGATTCAGTCCCGATTGTAATTTTGCTCTCTGTTTTTATGGGTGCGGCTCTGACAATCCAGTTGCATTTCGGAACGGACGGGCAATGGATACCGGATTACACCATCGGTTTTGTCGCCCGTCAAACAATTATTTTGGAGTTTTCTCCAACCGTTATCAGTCTGATTTTGGCAGGAAAAGTGGGTTCGCGAATATCGTCCGAAATCGGCACGATGCGTGTAACAGAGCAAATTGACGCACTAGAAGTGATGGGTATAAATCCTGCAAATTATTTAGTGCTTCCGAAAGTGATTGCTTGTATGTTTTTTCATCCGATTTTGATTATGCTGAGCATCGGCTTTGCAATAGGAGGTGGATATGTCGTTGGGGTTGCTTCCGGTATGATGTCTGCGTTTCAATATATTTACGGTTTGCAATTTTATTTTAATCCGTTCGATCTGTTTTATGCGTTGTTCAAAACTGTTGTGTTTGCTTATTTAATTACAACAATTTCTGCGTTCTATGGTTATTTCACACAAGGCGGAGCGTTGGAAGTGGGACGTGCCAGCACAAAATCTGCCGTACAAAGTTGCATTATGATTATAACCGTTAATCTTGTAATAACTCAATTGTTGTTGGGATGATTTCAGTCAAAAATCTATACAAGTCGTTTGGCGAAAGGGTCGTACTTCACGACATTTCTACGGATTTTAAAGTCGGAGAAAGCAACCTGATTATCGGTATGAGTGGCTCCGGAAAAACCGTGTTGATGAAGTGTTTGGTAGGCTTGTTTAAGCCCGAATCCGGTCAAGTTTTGTTCAACGAACGAGATATGGTTTCGATGAACGAGCAAGAACAGTCAAGCATTCGTCAAGATATCGGTATGGTTTTTCAAGGCAGTGCGTTGTTTGATTCGCTGACGGTTCAAGAAAATGTGATTTTTCCATTGGATATGTACACCAATATGTCGCTCGGGGAAAAAATTGAACGTGCAAATTTTTGTTTACAACGTGTAAACCTCGAAAATGTCAATAACCTCTATCCCTCCGAAATCAGCGGTGGGATGAAAAAACGTGTTGCCATAGCACGAGCCATCGCCAATAATCCAAAATATCTGTTTTGTGACGAACCCAATTCAGGCTTAGACCCACGCACCGCTGCGGTGATTGACGAACTGATTTCCGAAATCACAAAAGAATACAACATCACGACAATTATCAACACACACGATATGAATTCGGTGTTGCAAATTGGAGATAATGTGGCGTTTATTTATCAAGGAAACCTGTGGTGGAGAGGCGATAAACACAGCATTTGCGAAACAGATAATCCGGAATTGCTTGAATTTTTAAATGCGTCCGAACTTACCAAACGACTGATAAAATAACAAAACAACGACCGCTGACAAGGGCGGTGCATGCACCGCCCCTACAAGCACCAACCATTAACTACTAATCACTAAACTATGACACTTATAGACATCTTTCTTTTAGTTCCCTTGCTTTGGTTTGGCTTCAAAGGTGCAAAAAACGGAGCGGTTATGGAATTTATCCAACTTGCAGCAATTGTGCTGGGTGTACTTGTAGCTTCAAGATTTTCGCACTTCTTGGGCGATTTTTTCAACTTACAAAGTGAATACGCCGGAATTCTTTATTTTGCAATAACTTTTATCGTTGTGGTTGGAATGCTTTTTTTAGCCGGATACATCATCACAACATTTATTAAACTGATTATGTTGGGTTGGCTTAATCGTTTGTTGGGCGTTGTTTTTGCATTAGCGAAAACAATCTTGATTTTAAGTGTTTTGATTTTTTATTTCAACAAAATCGACAGCGAGGAAGTCATTTTTTCGGAAGAGAATCGCAATGAGTCGCTGTTGTTTCGCCCGATAGAAAAAATTGCGCCGATGGTTATGCCAACATTGGTGCAACTTTGGGAAGATTTCGGTAGGGGCGAGTCATGACTCGTCCCTACAATAATTACACATCCACGCTCACTAAATTTTCAATAATAAATTCCTGGCGTTCGGGAGTGTTTTTGCCCATGTAGAATGTCAACAACTCCTTGATACCGGAATCTTTGGAAATCAAGACGGGATCTAAACGCATTTCAGGACCGATAAACGTTTTGAATTCGTCAGGCGAAATTTCGCCAAGCCCCTTAAATCGAGTGATTTCAGGATTTGTGCCTAATTTTTCTAACGCTGCCAAACGCTCTTCATCGTTGTAGCAATAAATGGTTTGCTCTCTCTTTCTCACGCGATACAGAGGCGTTTGCAAAATATACACGTGTCCATTGCGAATTAAATCCGGGAAAAACTGTAAGAAAAATGTTAGCAATAACAAACGAATGTGCATGCCGTCAACATCGGCATCAGTAGCGATTACAATGTTGTTGTAACGCAGATTTTCTATGTTGTCGCTGATATTCAAAGCGGCCTGCAAAAGGTTGAACTCTTCGTTTTCGTAAACGATTTTTCGTGCCATGCCGAAACTGTTCAATGGTTTTCCCTTCAACTTGAAAACGGCTTGAGTATTCACATCACGAACTTTCGTAACGCTTCCACCTGCCGAATCTCCCTCCGTAATAAATAACGTTGTTTCTAACTTTCGCTCATCGTTGGAATTGTAGTGAACACGGCAATCGCAGAGTTTTTTGTTGTGCAGGCTCACTTTTTTTGCCGATTCGCGTGCTAACTTTTTGATGTTGTCCATACCCTTGCGTTCCTTCTCGTTTTGCACGATTTTTTGAAGCAAAGCCTCAGCGGTCTCGCTGTGCATATGGAGGTAATTGTCCAAATGTTTTTTGACAATGTTGTTGATAAAATTTCGGATGGTTTCGCCTTTACCTTCGGGCAAAATGGTGTTTGAGCCGAGTTTGGTTTTGGTCTGACTTTCAAACGTCGGTTCTTGAATTCGCAAGCTAATAGCGGCCACAATTGCCGAACGAATATCGGAAGGCTCAAAATCTTTTTTGTAAAATTCGCGAACGGTTTTCACAACGGCTTCGCGAAATGCGACGAGATGCGTTCCGCCTTGCGTTGTATTTTGTCCGTTCACAAACGAAGTGTAATCTTCACCGTACTGACGTGGATGATGCGTCAACGCAAACTCAAAATCTTCGTCTTTGATGTGAATAATCGGATAAATGGGGGTAACATCCAAATTGTTTGTTAATAAATCGAACAATCCGTTTTTTGAAGTCAGTGTTTGCTCGTTGAATTTTATTGTCAAGCCTGCATTGAGATAGCAATAATTCCAAAGCATTTTCTCAACGTATTCTGTGCGATAGTAGTAGTTTTTGAACAATTCCGCATCGGGAGTGAACACGATTTTTGTTCCATCACGAAGACTCCCGCTATCTTGGATTTCTTCGTCATTTGTGATAGTGCCTTTCGTAAATTCAGCGATTTTCGTTTTTCCTTCACGAACAGATTGCACTTTGAAATAGCTCGAAAGTGCGTTTACAGCCTTTGCTCCAACGCCGTTCAATCCAACGGATTTTTTGAAGGCTTCCGAATCAAACTTTCCGCTTGTATTCATTCTCGAAACACTTTCTACCACTTTTCCGAGAGGAATTCCACGCCCGTAGTCACGAATGGAAACAACGCCGTCATCACTGATTTTAACTTCAATCGTGCGACCGTTGCCCATTACAAATTCGTCAATACTGTTGTCGATAATTTCTTTCAACAGTACATAAATTCCATCATCGTACGATGTTCCGTCCCCTAATTTTCCAATGTACATTCCGGGGCGCTTTCGGATATGCTCAATCCATTCTAAGGATTTTATGTTGTCTTCGGTGTAGTTTACCATGAGATTTTTATCCTTCTATTTCCATTTGTTACCAAATACATTTTAAGCCGTCTTTTTCATAAAATCTCATTTTATCATCGCGGCTTACTAATGTGTAATTCCCCTTTATGCACTGATAAACCAACATTCTATCGAAAGGGTCTTTGTGCTCTTTCTTTGTCGGAAGCTTTAGAAATTCCAGGGCTTCCAAAGGTTCTAAAGGTATGAATTCAATATCCATATCTTGACAGTATGCCAAAATATCTTCAGGAGAGAATTTTAATTCCAACTTCCCAATGCTGAGCTTGATTGCGATTTCCCAAAGCGATATTGCACTAACGAAAACTCGGTTTTCTTTGTTGGCAATGTGTTCGACTATTCGCATCGGCAATTTATCGCTATTGCCGATTGCCCATAACAATACATGAGTGTCTAATACTAACTTTCTCATTACATTGCAAGCAATTCCTCTGTTGTCATTTCCCAGTCATCGTGAAAGATAACAGATGCCTTTCCGTCTAAAGGGCCAAGTTTACGTTTCTCGCCTTTCTTCGGTTGTTCAACAACCGGATTATAGCCTTTTAGGGCAATCCATAAATTATTGAGTACCTTTTCGTTGTTCACATTCAAGATTTCACGTGCCAACCATGCCTTTTGTGCTTCTAATTCTATTGTGTTCATGGCGATTTTTTTGCAAAGTTACAAAATTTTTCCGAGATAAGCAAATGGCAACAAAAAAGGGCAAATTTAAAACCTACCGACTCAGACCACTGATTGTTTCTGCTGAAAATTCTTTATATTTTCACATTATCTATCAATCGTACATCTCCCAGCCATATAGCAACGCAAGCTACGCGTCGTGGGGAATCGCTCCAATTTTCGATAGGCTGTAAGGTTTTTGCATTTGCGATTTCGAAATATTCTAATTTTGTTCGAGGGATTTTTTTGAATTGCTCTTCCGCAAATGTTTTCACTTGTGAGGGTGTAAACACATCAACTAAATCTCGGCAATCTCTGAGGATTTTTTGAATTTGCGGTGCAATCCGGCGATCTTCTTCAGATAAGCGTGTGTTTCTTGAACTCATCGCCAAACCGTCGTGCTCGCGAACAGTAGGACATGCAACGATCTCTACAGCTAAATCTTTTTGCTCGACCAACGCACGAATAAGTGCTAATTGCTGAAAATCTTTTTCGCCAAAATATGCTGTAGTTGGATTCACCAAATCGAACAAGCGCTTCACAACAATAGCGACTCCATTGAAATGCCCCGGACGAAATGCACCTTCCATTACAGTTTCCAACGCTCCAAAATTGTAGTTTTCCGTAGGTTTTTCGGGATACATTTCCGCATCTTCGGGAGCAAAAACGATATCGCAACCCACCTCTTTCAACATTTCCAAATCACGTTCCAAATTACGCGGATATTTTTTTAAATCTTCGGCGTTATTGAATTGAATTGGGTTTACAAAAATACTTGCTACTACTATTTCATTCTCGCGTCTGGCTTGTCGTACAAGAGCAAGATGTCCTTCGTGTAGTCCACCCATTGTTGGCACAAAGCCAATAATCGGATTTGCACCTTGTGCTTTCAGTGTATCTTGAAGTTCGATTTTTGTTTGGCAAAGAATCATGATATTACGGATCGTTGAATTTTGGTAGCAAAGATACGAAAAAAAAACGAAACATGCAAAAACGTGCATTTTTGAGGGTGGAGTATAAGAGATACGAAAAAAAGAATTTACATACAGTATTCTATATAAAGTGTAAGCGGCATGCTTAAAGCCGCCATTTTTTAGAATTCTTATGCAATGTAAATCGATGTTTGTTAATGTGTTTTTATATGTTGAAATTTGCTTTAGTGCTTAAAGCCGCCATAAAACAAACGTTTTTTTTTAATATATTTGTGCGTGAATTTTAAGCATATACTAACCCACATGAACCCGAAAAATTGCAAGTAGGTTACTCTCAATTTTCCAGCATTCAAGAGTCGAGAAAGATAACAATTTATAATATGAAAAACATTTACAAACTACTGTTGTTTTTTGCCTTACTGGTAACATCAATGACGGGAAGAGCGCAAATTGTCCTATCAGGTTCAGGTGGGGATGTCCACACCATTACGAGCGATACTACTGTAATAGATAATATTTCAAATGCGATTTCGGGCATCACATTTAACGTCACAGTCCCAGGTCCTATAACCATAACATGGAATGCAACCATCACAGGAAATGCTGCTCTTTCCGATGCACCGTTAGTATTGATTAACGGTGCAAACAGCACGCTTGTAGTTGGTAATGGCCTCATAAGGTCAGAGGCAGTTAATAGCGATGCAGTAAGAACTAACGGTAATGTGGAAGTAAATGGCGGTGAGGTAAGCACAGGTTTTGGCGGTAATAGTAGAGCAATTAGAGCCATAGGTACGGATAGCGAGATTACCATTAACGGTGGTGAGGTAACAACAGGTTTGGGTGGAGGAAGTAGTGCAATTCAAGCTACCGGTATCAATAGCCGTATTACTGTTAACAACGGTGAGGTAAGCACAGGTTCAGGAGGTGATGGTATAGCAATAGAAGCAATAGGTATCAATAGTCACGTGACTATTAACAACGGCGAGGTAAGGACAAACAGTGTTGGCGGTATTGCAATATCTACAGGTACTACCGGGACAAATAGTGTTATTGAAGTTAAAGGAGGTACAATAACTTCCGTAGAGACCGGGAGTAGAGCTATTCAAACTGTTGGTGATGTTATTGTTTCCGGTGGTCTTGTGATGGGTCGTCAATACTCAATTCGTGCTACAGGGACAAACAAAACGGTTTCTGTAATTGGTGGCGAAGTGTCAACTTGGCAATATACTCCCACGAGCAATACCGCTATTAGGGCTGGTGCTACTGTTAGAGTGATTGTAGATAATATCGGTAGGGTTGAGGTGCAGCGCTCCGGCAGTAATGGTATTATTGCTGAAGATACGGTTTTTGTTCACGGTGGAAACGTGACTGTAACCAGCGGAACAGCGATCAGAACCTCAGGTGTGGTTATTGTTACCGGCGGTATTGTTGAAGCAACAGAAGATTTTGGCAATGCGATTGATGTTACCGGAGCAAATAGCACAGTTACGGTTAGCGGTGGTAGGGTTAGTGTGGAGAGTAATGCGATAGCGATTCATGCATCAGGAACCGGAACAATCAGGGTTAGTGGTGGCACGGTGGAAGGACGAGGTAGTCCTCTCGGTCATGGAATTATAGCTAGAGGCGATATATATGTTAGTAACGGTACGGTATCTGCAAGTGCAGGTAGAGCGATTTCTACCGAAAATAATGTTTTCATCAGCGGTGGATCAGTACATGCGGGTGGAGATGCTACAGTTACAACGACCGGCACAAACAGTGTGGTTACCGTTAGTGGTGGAACTGTAAGTGCACTCGGAATAGGAATCGATGCACCGGGAACAAGCAGTACGGTTAACATTAGTGGCGGAGTAGTGACCGCGACTTCGGATATAGGAATTAGGACTAACGGCGATGTTAACGTTAATCATATTAATTCAAGAGTGGCAGTATCAGAGTCCGGAGGAAGAGGAATTGTCGCAAATGGTTCAAATAAAACGGTTACCGTTAGTAGCGGTGTAGTGGAGGCAATATTTCCACCACCGCCACCACCGGTTTTTTTCCCACCGCCGCCTTGTTTTGCTATTGTGGCTGCCGGACAGAACAATACCGTCAATGTCACTGGTGGAAGGGTGAGTGCTCTTTACGGGACAGCAATCAGCTCTACAGGTTCAAACAATATTGTGAATGTCAGTGATGGTGAGGTAAGGGGGGCTACTAACGGATCAGCGATTGATTGTACAGGTTTAAATAATACTGTCAATGTCAGTGGTGGAGTGGTAAGTGGTAGCTCCGGAAGTGTTGGTCCCGGAAATGCGATTACGATTAGTTCTGCCGGATCTAATAACACTGTCACGGTCAGTGGTGGTGAGGTGAGATCTACCGGCGGATCAGCAATTTCTTCCACTGCGATATGCCAAATTATGGTCACTGCCGGAATAGTTAGTGCTACCGTTCATGCAATTTTTGCTAACGGTGCTACCAGCAGTAACAGTAGTATTACCGTTGAAGGCGGTGAAGTCAGCTCTTCCGGCAATCATGCCATTCGTACATTCGGCAGTAGCATCACAATTGATATTCAAAACACCGCAATAGTGAGAACTACAAACAACAATTCTTCAGCAATTCACGCCGAAGGAGTGGACAATGTTGTCACTGTAAGTAATGGTACTGTAACATCAACTACCGGAACAGTGATTGTTGCAAATGGGGGAGGAACGGTAAATCCCGCTGTTACAGTTAGTGGCGGTTTGGTGCGAACAACCCTTGCAGTGACCCCCAACCTATCCGGAGCAGGAATTGATGCGGGAACAAGAGAAGTTGTTGTTACCGGCACAGGGGTTGTGTTTGCGTTTCGCCCTAATATCGGGAATTTGAGTACTGCTAATAATACCAATGTGATTATTGCTGATAACTTTATAGACGCTACCGGAACGGGCATAGTTATCGCTTGGAATCCTATCAATTGGGTCTATTGCTTTCGTAGCTCGATAAACCTTACAACGAGCCCGGAAGCAAATACATCTACACCTGTATTCGCAGTGTGGGACAGCTTAGATAATAGAGTTGGTATTGATTATCAACACGGCTCGAATACGGGCTTTTTGGATGTGAATGATCGAAGACTTGTGTGGTTGGATCCCGCAGCAAGTAATTTTCCCGTAGCAAGCACGTTTAGTTTGCTTTATGATACTCTTACGTACAATTGTGATTGGCAAGCAGCTATTATAGTGCCACGTGATAGTGTAAACGCGGGATGGGAATGGCGACGTTTGTATAACATCTATTACAACGGAAGTACGGATCTGCCGATAAATGCCGGAAGGTATGGTATTAAGATTGATGTTTTGGTTGTCCCGAGAAATAGTACCTATTGCCCTGCAAACAGTGTTAAATTGCTTGATACGTTGACAATTGTTCCGAGACAACTTACTGTTATTCCGGATACCATCGTTATGCTGCTGGGTTCTTCGCCAACTCACGCCTATCTCAACCCTTTACCTCCGGATACGGTTAGATATAGATTTTACGATGATTTAGGCAACCCGTATACCATGTGTGCTAGTGATGCCGATTTGCTTAGAGCTATTCTCGAAGTTTTCATCAATAGCAATGGACCGCATCCGGACTCTCTTCCGCTTGGTTTGTATCCGGGAAGAGTGGAAGTAGATACTATAGATTGGCACAGCGTTCTCAACAATTATGTATTTAATTTCGAAACCGGAGTTTTAAGAGTCAGATCTGTTACCGATATTGATTTCGTTTTTGTTGAGATTGGTACTACCACATATAGGGCAAATCGTGACACCAATAACAACTTCATCCTTTCACTCGTAGATGTCGATTGTAACATGGATTCGGCAACTATAGAGATTATTCCTTCGTTCCCTCAAAATGTTAAAGTTTCCATCATTCTTTCTCAAGGAGAGGAGCATCCTGAATATATAAATCCTCGTGGTGTCAACCTGGAATGGCACGATAACGAATTTTTTATTCGGATTATATCCATAGAAGATACCAACTCGTATAGCGATTTTATACTGAAAATTGAACGTAGTCCAAGGGTACATGAACCTCTTTTTCGCATTAACACAACGTATGAACCCTGTGCATCAACAACGTTTAATGAATTAGAGATTCCGGGCCAGCCGGGAAATTTCTTTTCTGTTTTCTATAACGATGATCCTAACTTCAGACCAATAAATGCAGGAACATACAGGATGTTTACATACACTTCGCCGGACTGCCTTCTTGAATTAGGCACTTTGATTATTCACCCGAGAGAACTCACAGTTACGGCTCGTGATTTAATCGTGCCGTGCAATGCAATTCTACCCGATACAATCGCAGGTTGGTTCGATATTATAGGCTTTGTTTGTGGCGATGATAAAAGTGTATTGACCGAACTTCCTATTGTGCAGATAATAAGCGGCAGTGTTAACACATCCGTGTCAGGAGCAGGAGCCCATCCGGGTACAATTATTGTCAGTGGGGGAAAAGCGGATAGCTTGGGTAATTATGTGTTTGCTCACTACATACCGGGAACTGTGTATGTGGTATGCAGCACCGTACTTGTTACCGTATTGACAAATCCGGCGGATGGCAGCGGCGGTACAACGATAGGAGGAGGCGTGCATAGTTTTGGAGCAGATGTTACAGTAACGGCATTTGCAAACAGGGCAGATTGCAGGTTTTATCGGTTTGTCAACTGGACAACGGCAAACGGCGATTCTGTTCTTTCAACCGAAAATTCGTTTACACTTGTAAACGTGAGAGAAGATGTGGTAATAGTTGCTAATTTTGAAAGATATGATCTCGACTTTGACACCTATGCGGCTACTCTTTGGGACAATACCTTCAAACTCAACAAGGTCAGACTTAGAGAAGACGGTTTTGATGTAATCGGTTGCAGATGGTATAGAAACGACCAGCTACTGCCTGTACGCACCGTTGACGAATTTACCTATTCGGCAGGACCCAACAGAAGCGACTTGCTAGAGCTAAATGCCCGCTACAGATTTGTAATAAGAACCACTGTTTGCGACAGCTTGTCTTCTACCGTAAAGATACTGACAAGTCGCAGCACCCCGCCAAATGTCTGGCCTAGTAGCATTGCCAAAATTACTGCATATCCAAATCCTATATCATCGGGAGATTCACTAACGCTTGTAGGCACTACAAAAGGCAGCACGATACAGGTATACAATCGTTTAGGATTGCTTATGCAAACTGTCGTTGCTACCGACCTTACAACAACATTCTCGCTTAACCTTCCGGCTGGACTATATTCGATACATGTTGATAACCAGACAATTCAAATACTTGTAAATTGATGACTTCTATAGTTTATGTTGAATAAAATCCCCCGCCCATCGTCAGGACTTGCTTACTCTCTTATTGTATTGTTTGCAATAGGAAGTTTACGGCTATCTGCCCAAAACCCTTCAAACGAGTTTTCTATTTCTGTCGGAGGTGGATTGCCTGTAATGTTCTCGAACAATGCACCCCTTACAGGCTTTGCCGGAGATGTAGGGGTTGGTTTTATGACGTTTGTCAGTAGACAGATAGGTATCCATGTCGGTATGGAATTGGGGTTCAGTACTGTTAATATCAACGTTGATACCCTCAGAACGGTCACTCGCGGATTAAGGGACTACCACGGGCATCTTTTCGATATGCACACAACATTGCGCAATTATGCTGAAAATCAAAGAACAATTTCTTTTTCCATTCCGTTGATGTTGCAGTTTTCGCCGGGATTTGAAGACAGAAGACACAGTTTTTATGCAATGGGAGGCACAAAAATAATTCTTCGGTATCGAACAGACTACGAATCTGAGGTTGGAAGCTTGAATAACCTTGCCTATTATCCCGAATTTGGCAACTGGTCAGGAACACAGCAATTTGCAAATTTGGGTACCTTCGACGGAAATGCCGTTTCCGGAGGTTTCAACCTTGGACTATCTGCGGTACTTGCACTCGAAACGGGCATGAAGTGGCGAATTGGCAGAAACACTATTCTTTACACCGGTGTATTTCTCGACTACATTTTGGGTAATCCTGCAAAAAATCAACGAAAACCGCTCGGTGACTATATCCTGCCTCAGCAGCTGGACAACCTCACTCTTCTAAACTTTGCCGACAGAATAGACTTTGTAACAACAGGCATCAAGTTACGATTGGCTTTTTCTCGCTTTCCTCGTTCAAGGCATGAGATGATACCTTGTCCGACATTTGGTAGATTCAGATAAATTTCGTATCTTTGCAAAAACAAAACTATAAAAACTATGAAAAAACTCTTAACTTTCGCTATGGTAGCCTTTTTAGGCTTGCAAGGATTTTCTAACAATAATCCATTCTTCGAAGAGTGGAACACACCTTTTGGTGTTCCGCCATTCGATCAAATCAGAATCGAACATTTTTTACCTGCTTATCAAGCAGGAATTGCTGAAGAAGCAGCACAGATTTGGGCGATTATTCGTAATCAGGAACCTCCAACGTTCGAAAACACGATCGTTGCATTAGACCGATCCGGACCATTGCTTCGCAGAACTATCCCCGTATTTTCAGGACTTATGAGCGTAGCCAGCACGCCGGAAAAGCGAGAACTATCGCGTCAGCTTTCGCCGATGCTTAGTGCACATCGCGACAACATCATGATGAATCCTTATTTGTTCCAACGTGTAAAAGCGGTTTACGATCAAAGAGATCAATTGAATTTGAACATTGAGCAACGCAGATTATTAGAAAATATGTATCGCGGATTTGTTCGTAGTGGTGCACTTTTACCGGAAGCAGAGCAAGCACGACTGCGACATATCAATAGCCAATTATCGTTACTACAATTGCAGTTCAGTCAAAATGTTGTAGCCGACCGTGGAAATTTTACGCTGAGAGTAACCGACAGAAGAAGGCTTGGAGGCTTAACACCTTCACAATTGGCAGAAGCTCGCTCTCGTGCCGAAAGATCCGGATATCCAAATGAATGGCACTTTACCTTGGACAATCCAAGTGTGATGCCGTTTTTGCAAAATGCAAGCGATCGTGAACTTCGCAAAGAAATCTTTCACGCTTTCAAAAATCGTAACAACAACGACAACGAGTTCGATAACAAAGAAATTATCAGACAACTTTTGACGTATCGCTTGGAACGTGCGAATCTTTTAGGATACGAAACGTTTGCTCATATGGCAACCGCACCTCGAATGGTTCAAAATCCGGAAACGGTCATGAACTTCATAAGTAGTGTATGGGAGCCTGCATTAATTACAGCGAGAAGAGAATTAGCCGATATCGAGGCTGAAATGAGACGTGCACGCGTTCCCCTGCCAGCTGTAGGTGCGGACTGGTTCTATTTCCAAAACAGAGCTAGACAACGCAGGATTGGTATCAACGAGGAAGAAGTTCGTCAGTTTTTCGTGATGGAAAACGTTCGTGAAGGAATTTTTTATGTTTGTAATCGCCTTTGGGGAATTACATTCGAGCAAATACATGATATTCCTGTGCCTCACTACGAAGTTACAGCTTGGAAAGTTACAGACAGCGATGGAGAAACAGTTTTAGGTATTGTGTATTTGGATATGCACCCGCGTCCGGGAACGAAAAACGGCGGTGCTTGGGCCGGCTCTTACCGTGCAGTAAGTTGGGATGAAAATGGCAATCGCATTCCTCCGATTATAACTCTTGTTCATAACTTTACGAGACCTGTTGGAAATAGACCGGCGTTGTTGACAGCAGATGAAGTTACTACATTTTTCCACGAAGTTGGACACGGTTTGAACCATTTGTTCAACACAACTCGCTATTTTGGAACAGGTCGTATGACTTTGGATTTCAGCGAATTTCCGGCACAAGTTATGGAGCATTGGGCGTTTCAGCCGGAGGTGTTAAGACAATATGCCAGACATTACAGAACAGGGCGAGTAATTCCAAATGCATTGGTTCAACGCATTCAACAAAACGAGATGTATGGTCAAGGTTTCCGTACAATTGAATTTTTCACCTCTGCATGGATTGATATGGAAGCTCACTTATTGACGGAAATACCGGCAGATTTTAATATTGTAGAATTTGAATATGCTGTGAAGGAAAGACATAATTGGATTGAGCAAATTCCTGCACGTCATCGCCCGACGCATTTCACGCATATTTTTTCAGGCATGTACAGTGCCGGATATTATGTGTATAGATGGGCTGAGCAGTTCGATTCTGATGCTTTTGAAGCATTCTTAGAGACAGGTAATATTTTTGACCCGGAATTGGCACGCAAATTGCGTTTCGAGATTTTCGCTCGAGGCGATATTGAAGATGCCGGGGTTCTATATAGAAATTTCAGAGGACGAGATCCGGATGTGAACGCCTTGTTGCGTAATCGAGGATTAGGTCAGTAAAAAAATGTAGGGGGCGAAAATTTTCGCCCCCTACGTTTTTTATTAAAGTGCCAACAAGGAAACTTTCGATCCGTACGTTGGTTTTAGACACTATCAAAATTTGACTATCATTTTTTGATAGTCAAATTTTGATAGTCTGTTTTTTTTTTGTATCTTTGCAAAACCAACGCACGTAGTGCGAACTCAACGAGGTTAAACATTTGAACCGATATTATGAAAAACGATAATCCATTTCTGCTAAAAGGCTACAAATCGAAAGAGTTGTTCTGCGACAGAGAAAAAGAACTCAAACGCTTGTGCGAAAACATCGAAAACAGCATCGACACAACGCTTGTTTCTCCACGCCGTATGGGAAAAACAGGACTTATCTTACATCTTTTCGAGCATTACAAAAAAAACAAGTCTATAGAGTGTTTGTATGTTGATATAAATTTTGCGACATCGCAAGCAGATTTCATCAAATTGCTTTCGGAATCTATACTCAAAAAATTCCCTGAAAAAACAACTATCGGAAAACTTTTTATGAAGCTACTGAAAGGGTTTCGTCCTATTATTCGCTTTGACGCTATTTCGGGCGAGCCTCAAATTGAAATTTCATACAAAACAGAAACGGAAAAAACACATACTTTACAAGGTATCTTACAATTTCTTAACGCTCAAAAACCTCTGATTGTACTTGCGATAGACGAGTTTCAGCAAATCAACGATTTTCCGGAAACAAACACCGAAGCGATGCTTCGTTCCACCATTCAACACCTGCATAATATTCGTTTTGTTTTTTGTGGAAGTAAAAAAACAATGATGACCGATATGTTTGCCAACGCGAAACGACCTTTTTATGCAAGTACGCAGTTTATGTATCTCGACAAAATAAACGCAAAAAAATACACCTCTTTTATCGAAAAATTGTTTCGCAAAAACGACAAAGGAATTGATATAGAGGTTATAGAGTTTATTTTAGATTGGACAAGAACACATACGTTTTACACGCAAAGTTTATGCAATATGGTTTTCTCAATGACAGAAAAAGACACCACTGTTGATATAAAAACTGTTAAGAATGCTTGCTTAGAACTTCTGGAGCGCAACGAACCAACGTTTTTTCAATACAAAGAACTGCTCAGCATCTCGCAATGGAAATATCTGACGGCTGTAGCTAAAGAAAATTCGCTCGAACAGCCATCGGCAAAAAGTTTTTTGATGAAGTACAATATAGGTAGTCCAACTGATTCGCAGAGGCTAAAGCAATCGCTTTTAGATAAAGATTTGCTTTTAGAAACGATAACGAAAGAACAAAGGTCTTACCAAGTTGCAGACGTGTTTTTTTCGCGCTGGTTGGAGAGCAATTTATAAAAGACCCCATGTTACGGTAAGTCCTACGGTTACGATTGCTACAACACTCATCAGTTTAATCAATATATCGAGCGAGGGACCGGAGGTATCTTTGAACGGATCGCCGACAGTATCGCCAACAACATTTGCTTTATGAACATCCGAGCCTTTTCCGCCGTAATTACCCATTTCTACATATTTTTTTGCATTATCCCAAGCTCCACCGGCATTGGTCATTACCAAAGTCATTACGAAGCCTGTTCCCAAAGCACCTACAAGCAATCCCATTACACCGGCTACGCCGAAGACCAATCCGGTAATAATCGGTGCTAAAACGCCCAAAAGCGATGGAAACAGCATGGCTTTTTGTGCGCCTTGTGTCGAAATTCTTACACATTCCGCGTAGTCAGGAGTGGCTTCGCCTGTGAGAATTCCTTTTATTTCACGGAACTGACGGCGAACTTCCTCTACCATTTTTTCAGCGGTGTGTCCTACGGCTTGTGTCGTCAAACCGCTGAATACGCAGACAACCATCGAGCCGATGAAAACGCCTGCTAAAACCATCGGATTTACCAAAGTTACATTATAATAATGCATCAAGTCCATGATTGTGGCTTGGGTCGGTGCAATCACTGAACCACAAGCAAGCTCTAGATACGTACCGTTGTTTTGCAGCATTACGCTGATACTTTTTGTGTACGAAGCCAAAAGGGCCAAAACAGTAAGAGAAGCCGATCCGATGGCAAAGCCTTTTCCGGTGGCTGCCGTAATATTTCCAAGTGCATCCAAAGCATCGGTACGCTGACGAACTTCCGGCTCTAACTTACTCATTTCGGCATTACCACCTGCGTTGTCGGCAATCGGCCCGTAAGAGTCGGTTGCCAATGTAATTCCAAGCGTTGAAAGCATTCCAACGGCAGCAATTCCAACACCGTACAGTCCGAAACTCAGATTTCCGGCACTCATCATATTGGCAACATCAAAATTAATTGCCGAAAGGAAAGCCAAAACAATCACAACAGCAACAACCATGACCGGAACGGCGGTCGAAACCATTCCCAATCCAAAGCCTGAAATAATTACGGTTGCCGGTCCGGTTTTTCCGCTTTCGGCAACTTTACGTGTAGGCTTAAAAGAGTGAGACGTATAATACTCAACAGATTGTCCGAGAATAACACCGCCAAACAAACCGGCGATTACCGAAAATGAAAGTCCGATCCAATTTTCGAATCCAAGTCCATACATTATGCCGAAAGTACCAAGAGCAATCAAAAAAGCACTTGTGTTTGTGCCTCGTCCAAAGGCTCCGAGCAGTTGCTTCAAGTTAGCATCGTCTTTGGTACGAACAAGAAAAATTCCCAGAATAGAAAAAGCAATTCCGAGAGCTGCAATCAACATTGGAGCGAGAACTGCTTGCAACTGCAAGTGTGGCATGGCAAAAAACGCTGCCGCGCCAAGTGCCATTGTTGCCAAAACCGAGCTGTAATAACTTTCGTATAGATCGGAACCTAAACCGGCAATATCGCCCACATTATCGCCCACGTTGTCGGCAATAGTGGCAGGATTTCTCGGATCGTCCTCCGGGATATCCGCTTCGATTTTGCCCACAAGATCTGCACCAACATCAGCGGCTTTGGTGTAAATTCCGCCACCAACGCGAGCAAACAAGGCTTGAGTCGAAGCACCCATAGCAAAAGTCAACATCACAGTAGTGATAAACAACATTTTTTCTTGAGGCTGAGGATTGTCAATAAAAATATTCAAAAGAACATACCAAAGCGAAATATCGAACAATGCCAAGCCAACAACCGTCAAGCCCATGACTGCACCCGAGCGAAACGCAACTTTCAAGCCGCTACTCAACGAGCGACGTGCTGCATTTGCCGTGCGTGCCGAAGCAAACGTGGCGGCTCTCATTCCGACAAAACCGGCTAATGCTGAAAAAAATCCTGCAACAAGAAATGCAAAAGGCACGATTTTATTTTGAACACCAAGACCGTATGATAAAATTGCCAAAAAAACGGCAATAATCAAAAATACAATGGCAACAACTTTATACTGTTGCTTCATGTAGGCGACAGCGCCGGCACGTACATACGAAGCAATTTCTTTCATTGTTGTTGTGCCTTCGCTTTCTTTCATCATGCTACGAAAAAAGTAATAGGCAGTTGCTAATGCAGTTAATGCGGCCAAAGGGACGAGCCAAAATACAAGGGGAATAGACATACTCATAGACAGTTTTTGTGGTTTATTTTTGGGAGTTAATTACGATATTCGAAAATTTACTCGCAAAAATACGAAAAAAAAGCAAATTCCTACATGAAGAAATTCTTAACAAAATGTTAACGTGCTGGGGATTTTTGAAAATTAATACAGAAATTTATCGTACGGATACCGCCGAATATGCAACTGCTTCACTTGTTCATAAACAAAATCGCGAAACGGGTGTAGATTTTCTTTCGTCTTTGCGGAAATGAAAAAACTTGGGCTGTTTTCTTTGGCAATCCAGTGTTCTTTCAACTCTTCAAGAGTGATATTTTCTTTGGTTTTGGGTGTTAAATCGTCGGCTTCTTTTTCGATGTAGGTGTAGTTGTCGATTTTGTTGAAGAGCATAATCGTTGGTTTGTCGGAACAGCCAATTTCCGAAAGGGTTTGCTTCACGGTGTTGAGTTGGTCTTCGTAGTCGGGATGCGAAATATCGACCACGTGGATGAGCAAATCCGACTCTCTGACCTCGTCAAGCGTGCTTTTGAACGACTCGACCAAACTATGCGGAAGTTTGCGAATAAATCCAACGGTGTCCGAAATCAAAAACGGCAAATTTCCAATCACCATTTTGCGAACGGTGGTATCCAACGTTGCAAACAATTTATTTTCGGCAAACACATCGCTTTTACTCAAAACGTTCATCAGCGTAGATTTCCCAACGTTTGTATAACCCACCAAAGCCACGCGTATCATGGATTCACGATGCTTTCGTTGTGTAATCTTTTGTTTGTCGATTTCCGCCAATTTTTCTTTAAGGAATGCTATTCTATCTCGGACTATTCGGCGGTCGGTTTCGATTTCTCGTTCGCCCGGACCACGCATACCGACAGAGCCTCCCGAACTTCCGCGTTGTTTGTCCAAGTGTGTCCACATTCGTGTTAAACGTGGCAACAAGTATTCGTATTGTGCCAATTCTACTTGAACTTTGGAGTGTGCCGTTCTCGCACGAGATGCGAAAATATCTAAGATAAGTGTCGTTCTATCCAAAACTTTTACCTTCAATTCTGCTTCAATGTTGCGAAGTTGCGAAGGCGAAAGTTCATCATCAAAAATTGCCATTTTCACGTCTTCTGCATCCAAATAGTTTTTGATTTCCTCTAATTTTCCTTTGCCGACGTATGTTCTACTGTCGGGCATAGTTAGTTTTTGTGTAAAAACTTTCTTCACTTCAACGCCTGCAGTATCTGCCAAAAAAGCCAATTCGTCCAAGTACTCTAATTCTTTTTCAAGCGACTGATTTTGGACGGCGACACCCACCAACACTGCACTCTCTGCTATTTTTTCTGTGCTAATCATTAATTTCGATAAATAAAAGGGGTACAAAGATACGAAAAAAAAAGAATTTGCATTGAGAATACCGACATTCTGTATAAAGCACAAATCCTATGCCAAAACCCGCCATTTTTCAAATCTTGAAATAATATAAGCAGCTGTTTATTAGTGTTTTTGTTTTTTTTAATAAAATGCACCGCACTAAAAACCGCCACAAAATACGCATTTTTTTTTTTTATCTTTGTAATCCCTTAGAAAGGTGTGAACTTAATCAAATTTCAAACTGAAAAAATATAAAACAAAAAAACCATGAAAAGTATTTTAACTATTTTGAAAGCGAGCGTGCTTACGTTGATTCTTGGTCTAACCATCAACAGCGTAAATGCTCAGCAATCCATCTATATGGGGCTAAGACTCCCACAGATGAGTGACGCACAACGTACAAATATTGGAGCAGAAGCTCATGCACAAGAAGCACGCGGGCAAATGATCTTCAACACAGATTCCAATGCATTACAGTATTGGACGGGAACAGAATGGGCAATCCTTGTTGATCACGAATCAATCTTAAATCACATTGTTAATAATATAACTCAAGAATTTATTGACAGCATCTTGATTGGACTAACCATTGAAAGTCCGGATCAAACGATAAGAGTTGTGAGGGTCGGACCAACTCACATTGAGTTGAGTGTTGACATCACAACGATTGCAGATAGTTTGGTAAACAACGCATGGTTTGTTGAAAATCTGATCACAACATTGTTTGAGAACAGCACCTTTATCGATTCGCTGGTAAACAACTTGGTCAATAACTCAACGTTTATTACAGAGTTGGTAACCAACCAGCAATTTATTGATTCGATAGTAAACAACCTGGTCAATAACCCAACGTTTATTACAGAGTTAGTAACTAACCAACAATTTATTGATTCGATAGTGAACAACTTGGTCAATAATCCAACGTTTATTACGGAGTTGGTAAACAACGAGTTTTTTATTACAGAGTTGATAAACAACAACCAGTTTATTGATTCGATAATAAACAACCTGGTCAATAACCAGACTTTTATTACAGAGTTGGTCAATAACGATTTTTTTATTACAGAGTTGGTAAACAACAATACGTTTATTGATTCGATAATAAACAATTTGACAAACAACGAAACTTTTATTGAAAACTTGGTAATCAATCAACAATTTATTGATTCGATAGTAAACAATTTAGTAAACAACGAAACCTTTATTGAAAATTTGGTAGTCAATCAGCAGTTTATTGATTCTATAATAAACAACTTGACAAACAACGAAACCTTTATTGAGAACTTGGTAGTCAACCAACAATTTATGGATTCGATCGTGAACAATCTTATAAACAATCAAACGTTTATCGATTCGATGGTAAACAACATTGTGAACGACCAAACTTTTCTTACAGAAATTATTAATAACCTGTCGATGAATATAACGCAGGAGTTTGCTGACTCAATCATGGCTAAAGTTGCGATAACAGGAGAGCGTGGTATCACAGTAATCGGTAGTGGCACAAGCGATATGATAGTAACATTACCGGAAGGAGGAGCCAACAACCATGTGTTGACTTGGGTAGACTCTTTATCTGTATGGGAGTCTAGATCTATTGGTGCAATCACAACGAGCGGTACAGTTACTGAAGTAACATCCAACTTACCAGGCTTGACTTTCGGTGCAGATCCTACTACAGAACCGGTATTGACGGTCCACAATCTTTTGCCGGTACAAGGGCAATTCCTGGCCAGTGATGGAACTTGGCGAATACCTGACAACACTCTTTACACCGCAGGTTTCGGATTAAACTTGGATAGCACCGAGTTTAGTGCAAATATCAGTGACTTGATAGATAGCCTTGTTAACAGCGAGACCTTTATTGAGAATTTGGTAACCAACCAGCAGTTTATTGATTCGATAATAAATAACTTGGCAAACAACGAGACCTTTATTGAAAACTTGGTAGTCAACCAACAGTTTATTGATTCGATAATAAACAACTTGACGAACAACGAGACTTTTATTGAAAACTTGGTAATCAATCAACAGTTTATCGATTCGATAATAAACAACTTGACAAACAACGAGTACTTTATTGAGAACTTGGTAATCAACCAACAATTTATTGATTCGATAGTGAATAACTTGGTAAACAACGAGACCTTTATTGAGAACTTGGTAATCAATCAACAGTTTATCGATTCGATAATAAACAACTTGACAAACAACGAGTACTTTATTGAGAATTTGGTAATCAACCAACAATTTATTGATTCGATAGTGAATAACTTGGTAAACAACGAGACCTTTATTGAGAACTTGGTAATCAATCAACAGTTTATTGATTCTATAATAAACAACTTGACAAACAACGAGACCTTTATTGAAAATTTGGTAGTCAATCAGCAATTTATTGATTCGATAGTAAACAACTTGGTAAATAACTACACGTTTATAGATTCGATGGTTAACAACTTTTTGAGCCACAACTATTTCATGGACTCGATAGTAAATAATTTGATAAATAACAATACGTTTATTGACTCGATGATAAACATCATTGTAAACGACCAAACTTTTCTTACAGAAATTATTAATAACCTGTCGATGAATATAACGCAGGAGTTTGCTGACTCAATCATGGCTAAAGTGGCGATAACAGGAGAGCGTGGTATCACAGTAATCGGTAGTGGCACAAGCGATATGGTAGTAACATTACCGGAAGGAGGAGCCAACAACCATGTGTTGACTTGGATAGATTCTTTATCTGTATGGGAGTCTAGATCTATTGGCGCAATTACAACGAGTGGTACAGTTACTGAAGTAACATCCAACTTACCAGGCTTGACTTTCGGTGCAAATAATGCGACAGAGCCGGTATTGGCAGTTCACAATCTTTCGCCGATTCAAGGGCAATTCCTTGCCGTTGATGGAACCTGGCAAATACCTGCAAACGACAGCATCATCTACACTGCCGGCTTTGGATTAAATCTGGTCAGCAACGAATTTAGTGCAAATATTAG
>WQWI01000007.1 GCA_009785425.1 Bacteroidales bacterium
CAGTTATTGGCGTGAATGTTGGGATTAGCGAGGCAGGCATACAACCCTCGACGTGCTTACAAATCCACTGTCCTTGCTGTCAAAACCAAAACAACCCCATAGATTTGAACTGCAAAGTTACGAAAAAAATCTCAATTTACCAAAAATATAATTTTTTTTCGTATCTTTGTACCCAAAATTGCGAAAAAATTCCAACAATGAAAAAGCTGTTTATTACCATCGTGGGTTTATGTATTGTTTTGACATCTTGCAAAACATCTACCCGGTTTGTCCCGTTTCAAGTTATACCAATTACAGAACGAACAGAGTCAATTCATTCAACAGGAAAATTTTATGCACTTCCTCGCCAAAGTGTGGGTGTGGATATTGTAGTTCGAAAACAGGAATTTATCAGAGGTCCTTATGCTCAGTTTGCAGAAAGATTGTTGGGTGTAACAAACTTTATTAGAGAAGACTATAGTGTTTTCAGTATTGAAAACGTGTCGATTTCGCAAAGAATAGAAGCTGATCCTAACCAAATTTTCTTTGTACAGTTCAACGATTCCGAATTGGCTTTGGAGTATTACGATGGACTGATTATCAGTAGTGTAAATGTACCAAGCTTGGACTTGGCTGAAGCGAAAAGAAGAAATCTTGAGAGGCGAATAGTTTGGGCATCGCAAACGGCAGATTTTCCGATTGCTCCTACATTTAATCTCACTGAGCAACAACAAGATACTGTATTTTTTCAACAGTTAGTTGATACAGAGATAGTTCAGCGTTTTGAGGTTCGCACAATACAAACCGTAAGAACACCCTTGCAAAGAGCACAAGAAATAGTAGCGAATATTGCCCAAATTCGTGAAGATAGAAATAGACTTCTAACTGGTTTTCATGAAGTTAATTATGAGTATGCCGCAATCAGATACATGAATGAGGAATTCAATCGCATGGAAGACGAGTATATTCGTTTGTTTACAGGCACGGTAAGAGTATCGTATGAGACTGTTCGTTTTGAGCTTATGCCGACTAATAGAAATAATTTAACATTCGAATTAACCGGATTTTCAGAAGATTACGGTTTTGCAAGCATAGGAACAGATCTTGGACATGACTTTCAGGCAATTAGGTTGAATATTTTGTTACAAGACGATATTATTTCTAATATTCAACGATTTTCTCAAAATATTCAATTGCGACAAACAGGTTTTCATTACAGAATTCCGAGTCAGGCTTTGGTAACTGTAAAACTTGGAAATCAGTTGCTTCACTCACAACAAATGCCTTTTAGTCAATTTGGGATTACCCAGTCGCTGGCACCGGATTTGTTGCAAATTGATTTTTCGCCACAAACGGGGGAAATTCGGAGTATCCGCACAATTGACTAATGGTTAATGATTAGTGGTTAAAATTTTTACCATTAATCACTAACCACTAACTATAGCTTCTAAATGTCCCATCTGTAAAAAACACGATAATTCTTTCGATGTCAGAATTATGATTTAAATCCGGCTTGCTTGCAGGCTGGATCTTATCGTGTTCCGCCGGTGCGGGTTTGTAATCCGTGGCACTACTTGACTTATCACGGACGTAGGCACTTCGACCATGCTCAGTGCAGGTGTCTGAAACAGCCTGTTCTTCCCATTCAAATTCGGGCGTTTTCGAACCCACTTGAGCTGTTTGCCCTGAGGGTAGAGTAGGGGCAGAGGTTCCGATATCGAACATTTGACTTTTACCTGTAAGCAACCACTCGGCATTGATCTCCGGAAAACGATTGAGAAGTTTCATTACAAAATCCAAACTTGGTTTGTTTCTTCGAGCCAAAATATGCGACATGCTCGAACGTTGAATTCCGATCGCATCTGCGAACTGGGTTGGGGTCAAATTTTGAGTTTTTAAAATTAACTCGATACGGTCAGTCATAATTTACAAAAGTAAATTTTGTTGTGAAATGTGAAAATTGACAATTTTAGTTTTGTAAAATTACGAAAAATTACAAAGTTAAACAAGTTTATTTTGCAAAAGATATCAACAATGACATTAATACGACGCTACATATTACTAATTATCACGCGTTTACATTGTTTGCAACTTAGTACAATAAAATGTTGCTTCAGCTGCAATTCCGTTGACTTCAGACTTTAAATATCATTGGGGAATTTCTGGTTTTTAACTACTTGTAATTGTTGTAGAGATATTTTTCGACATAATTCAAAGTTTACAATATTAACATTGTAAACAACGTTTATCTTTACAAATCTATACCGATTTTACAAATTTACTTTTGTGAACTCATATTTGAGATTACAAAAATAATTCGAATTAGCAAAAAATCGAATCAGAAAAATTTGGATTTTGAGACGCTTTTAGAGAAAAAATGAAGTTGGCATTCCAACAGGAAAAAAACGTTCGTTTAAAGGCAGATTTCATATTTTTAAATTTTACCGGAGAACTTGACGAATTAGCTTGGTGGATGTTTGCTTGGTTCGTTTTTTTTTTGTAACTTTGCACAAAATTAGTATATGGTGAAAAAGACGTGCGTTTTTATTTTTCTGGTGGTGTTTTGTGCCTCCATTTTTGCAAACACATCTCGATTAGACACGTTTCAATTTGGTCCGGATCGTCCAAGAATAGGTGTTGTTTTGAGTGGTGGAGGGGCGAAAGGGATTGCCCATATCGGCACACTGAGAATGCTTGAGAAGTTGAATATCCCAGTTGACTATATCGCGGGAACAAGTATGGGAGCAATAGTCGGGGCACTTTATGCGATGGGATATACTGCTGATCAAATTGATACGATCGCTCAAATGACAGACTGGATGAGTTTATTTAGCGATGCTCCTGATAGAGAGCATATTAGAGTTTTCGATAGAAAACATAATGACCACCATCAGCTTCGCGTATCGTTTGACCCGAGAAATATCACTGCATTTTCAAGCGGTATGATTGAGGGGCAGCGTATTGATAATATGCTTACCCGTTACCTTTTTGAATCTTACCGAACACCGAACTTTTCAGATTTACAAATTCCGTTTTTTGCTGTTGCAACAGATCTTGTTGCTGCAGAATATGTTATTTTGGATAGCGGTAACCTGATGCACGCTGTTCGTGCAAGTATGGCAGTTCCTTCGATTTTTTCCCCTATAGAAATTGATGGAAGACTTTTGGTTGACGGCGGTGTACTCAATAATTTTCCGGTTTTGGAAATGCGTCGAAGAGGTGCTGATATCGTCATAGGTGTTGATGTAGGATGGTATTATGGAGACATGAAAGAATTGCGGAGTTTTTTTCAAATCATTGAACAAGTTGTATTTATGGGCGGACAGTCGCTTAATAACAAAAATAGAGCAGCTGCGGATATCCTTATAAGACCTGATTTGGGTAGTTTGACGGCAATGAGTTTTGCAAGTTCAGACAGTATTTTGCAAATAGGGCACAATGCCGCACAAAAAGCGTATCCTGAACTGAGAAAACTGGCAGACTTGTTATCCGAAAAATTTGGTATAGAGCCATTCGATAGAGAGCCGTATTTGCGAAATGAAATCGTAACCATTGACACAATTATTCTTCACGGAAACCAAAGATATACTGATAATTTCATACTTCAAAATCTTCGAATTAGGACACAAGCCCCTGTCTCTGTACGAGATATAGAGGAGGCAATTCAGAGACTATTTGGAACGCGATGGTTTACCAAAATCACCTATCACTTTTCAATATTATCCGAAGAACCACGAAAAAAAGCTTTACACATTGATGTGCAGGAAGCACCTCCGGCTGAAGCGAGATTAGGATTTCGCTATGATGATATTCGTGGCTCTGCACTTTTGGCAGGAGTTACGTTTAGACATCTCTTATTGAGAGATTCTGAATTTCATGCTAATTTGGACTTATCAACGCTACCTATACTCGACTTGCAATATCGTTTTTCTCCAACCGTTAGTCGTCGACCACAGCGTTATTCGGCATTTAGACCAACTTTTTTCTTGTCTTATATGCTTTGTAATCTGAGATTTTATGAGTATGACGTTCGGGAAACGGAAACGATAGATGGCGTTCTATCTCATACTGTGCGTAACGTTCAATACGGTATGACAGGACATAGATTCGCCATCGGAAAAGAAATTGATATTAGAAATAATGTTTTAGGGGTAGGATTCTTTTGGGATATAACTCGTTCGAGAGAGCACGTTGGCGGAACCGGTGCCGTACTATCATCAAATTATTGGTATCCGCAAGTCTATTTTCTCAGAAATACACTCAATCAAAGACATTTTCCGACAAGGGGAACAGTAATCAACGCAAGAGGGCGAGTATTGAACAGCATGGATAGAGAAATAGCAGACCACCCCATGGTTAGAAGGTTTGGTACATATTACGTTGATGCAAAGGGTGCAATATCGCTTTCACAAAGAATAACGTTGATTCCAAGTGCTATGTTTGCCGGAACATTTGTATTTCGCTCGGAAGATGCAGTAAGTAATCATATTTCTCAGCAACAAAAGTTTTATCAAGGCGGATTATTTCAGGTTCCTTTTTTGAATCAAACGCCGTTTGTCGGTTTACTTTTCATGCAAAAAAGCGGAGCGTATGCAGCAAATGTTCAACTCAACTTGCAATACAACGCGTTTAATAACTTTTTTCTAACAGGTCGTATCGGTGCACTTAAAAGCGAAAACGATGTGGAGGAAATGCTCAACCTTAGCAATACTCTGTTTGGAGCGGGACTTACAGCGTCGCTCAACACAAGGTTAGGACCTATCGGTATAACTGTCCACGGTTCTCGAGCACACGGTTCTGAAAATAGAGACCCGTTGGGGGTGTTTGTTAATTTTGGTTTTTGGTTTTGATTTTCTTCATTTTTTTGTAGCGACAAAAAAACGAAGCAAAAAAAACGCTGTGCGAAAATTATGTCTCCGCTACCGCTCTGACAATTTTCGCGATAAGGTATTCGTCGCGTTGCTCCTCATAGTTTTTTTACGCTTCGCTAAACTGTGAAATCAGTGTGTATCACTACGAACTTCAATAATAATCTGTCCTTCGTCTGATATATTTGTGTTCTTCTCTAAGATAAGGTTGAAAAAAGCGAGTGGGACGAAAATTGTACCATTATCATCAATATACGGAGCAGAAAAAAATAGCCTGCCAGTATTCTGGCCTGTTGACACAAATTCACGTCCAATCGTGAAAGTGGCATTTCCTATTCTAACTCTTGGACGTCGTGATGTGTCCAAAACCTCATATTCTAAATTCAATTCTTTAACAATAGGTTGAAACGGAACCATTGCGTAATGAGATAATGCAATAATTGATGCACCACGTGCGTAAAACGGACTTGGTGCATCGATTATTATGTTGTTCACTATTATTTCGCCACTAAGTTCAGGAGGATTAAGGTCAATGCTTTCCATAAACCCTACGACTATACTTGCCAATTCGTCAGCTCGTTGCCTTGATCGATTAAGGTCTGCTCTAATTATTTGCTGTGCTATTAGAAGGACAGCAAGTATTATGAGAATTATTACCTCTTTTCCTACTTGTTTTTTCGTTACCTCTTTTTTTTCTTTCAAGTCTTCTTGAGCCTTAAGTTCTGCGTCTTCCTTAAAATGAACACATGATGTCTCAAAGTCAGCAGGAAGATTTGTCAATCCACAAACAAGTCCTTGCTTAATATCAAACTTTTGCTCTTTACAAACTCTGCAAAATTTTAATCGTTCGGCTCTTGTCATGTTAATTAGTTATATCGTAATGACCGCTTTTAGGCGAAGCGTAAAAAAATCTACGAACGAAGTGAGTACATTATCGCGAAAAACTGTCGCACGGGTGCGACGTTTTTTTTCGCAAAGACTTTTTTTGGTTCATTTTTTTGGTCACAAAAAAATGAACGATTAAGAAAATTCTAAATCAACATCATGTAGTTCAACATAGGGAAGTCCCCACTTGCCAAGTTCCGCCATAAACGGATCAGGATCAAATTCTTCAACATTGAACACACCCGGCTTCTTCCAAAGACCTTTCAAGTACATCATTGCACCAATCATCGCAGGAACACCTGTGGTATAACTCACGCCTTGTGTGCCGGTTTCTTTGTAAGCCACCTCATGACTACAATTGTTGTAGATATAATAGGTTTTTTCTTTGCCTTGCTTGTCCAAACCTTTGATGCGGCATCCGATAGATGTCCAGCCTTTGTAGTTTTCGCCTAAATCGCCCGGGTTTGGTAAAACGGCCTTCAAAAATTGAATTGGTACTATCTCTTTTCCTTCGTACATAATCGGCTCTATTCCTGCCATTCCAATATTTTGAATCACACGGAGGTGCGTTAGATATTCTTGTCCGAATGTCATCCAAAAACGAGCACGCTTCAACGTCGGATAATTTTTTACCAACGACTCCAATTCCTCGTGATAAATCAGATAAGACTCTTTAGGTCCGATATTCGGATAAGTAATCGGCTGGTGAATTTCGTGAGGCTTGGTTTCGATCCATTGTCCGTTTTCCCAGTATTTTCCTGGTTGCGTAACCTCACGGATATTGATTTCCGGATTAAAATTGGTTGCAAACGCTTTGCCATGGTCTCCGGCATTGCAATCTACGATGTCCAAGTAGTGAATCTCGCTGAAATGATGCTTTACGGCATGAGCCACAAAAACACTGGTTACGCCTGGATCAAAGCCACAGCCGAGAATTGCCGTAATGCCCTTTTCTTTGTAGCGATCTTGATAAGCCCACTGCCAACTGTATTCGAATTTGGCTTCGTCAATCGGCTCGTAATTTGCTGTATCCAAATAGCTCACGCCGGTTTCCAAGCAGGCATCCATAATAGGTAAATCTTGATATGGAAGTGCTAAATTTACAACTAAGTCCGGCTTCACTTCACGGATTAATTTAACCATTTCGGGAACGTTGTCGGCATCAATCTGTGCCGTTTTGATATTTTTTCCCGGTAGTGCTGCTGCAATCGCGTCACACTTAGACTTGGTACGGCTGGCAATCACGATTTCCTTGAAAACATCTGAATTTTCAGCCATTTTGTGAACAGCAACGGTTGATACACCGCCCGCTCCGATAACTAAAACTTTGCTCATGGTTTTTTAGATTTTTTGCAAAGATACAAAAAAAATCGTATCTTTGCAACATCAAAATTAAATATTAAAACCAAATTTTATGAAAAAAATCACAACTTTTTTAGTTTTCGCATTGGTGTTTGCCTTTGCGATTGTTCCATCGCAGACAGCAATAGCACAATTGCAAATCAACGGAACAGGCAATTTCACAACTGTTGCCGACTTTCAAACCGCAATCACATCAGCACTTGCAAGTGGAGATGTTACCGTTACGGGAGAACTTACAGGTGCAACAGAAAGCCTTACGCTTTCCATTCCTGCAAACAGGCGAGTTGTTTGGGAGGCAGAATATACTTCCGAAGCATCAGTAGTAATTCGCGGTGTGGGTCCAGTTGCTACAATCGCTCCTGCCGGAACATTTGAAATAGTCGCGGGGGGAAAAATTCAAAACACAGTAGATATGTTTGGTGTGGCTATTTCCATACAAAGTCGTGGTACGACAGTTATTGTTAGCGGTGGCGAAGTAGTTAGTAGTGGAGGTATCTTTCCAGTAGGGATTGTTGTCGGTACAGGTTCGGAGCAACAAGTCATAATTACAGATGGTGTAGTGTCAGGTAGTCATCACTCCATTGATATTACTAATGATGCAGTTGTTTTTATATCGGGAAATCCTACAATTACAGGCACGATATCTACCGGCAACGGCGTTGCTATCACATACACAGGTGCTGGAGGAACGTATGATGCAGGAACAAATGAAAACCTTACGATACAACCAAACACTGCAACGGCTGTATGGGCGATTGAAAATGGTGTAAGCGGAGTTTCGTTTGCGAGAGGTGCGAACACGGGGTTCATTGCCGTTGATGGAGTAACGGTTACCGGTGCTGTTCCACAAACTTGGGATATTGGTTCGCCAATTGCCACGAGTGTAACAGCTACTTTGCACAACGATACGCTTACTATTAGCGGCTTTGGCCCTACTCAAAATTTCAACAATACGACCAATAGGTCTCCGTGGTTTAATGTCGTTGCAAATATCGAAAAGGTAATCATTAACAACGGAGTTACATCTATAGGAGAATCTATGTTTTTTGAGCACGCTAACCTTACTTCAATTACCATCCCTAACACAGTAAGCACTATCGGAGCGTTTGCATTTCGAGCGAGTGGACTCGTTTCTGTGACTATTCCTATCGGTGTAACATCTATCGAAGAAGGATTATTTTGGGATGCGACCAATCTTGTTTCGGCAACCATTCCTAACAACGTAACTTCAATTGGAAGTAGTGCATTTTGGAATACCGCTCTCACTTCAGTCGTGATACCTAACAGCGTGACCACTATAAGACGCTGGGCATTTGGCAATTGTACGAGCCTCACTTCGTTAACCATTGGTAGTGGTGTAACATTAATCGAAGGGGACGCATTTGCAAATACAGGCTTGACATCGGTAACTATTCCTAACAACGTAACTTCTATCGGACTTCTTGCGTTTGCCAATAATGCAAATCTAAGAAATGTGACTATAGCTGATGGCACGAGTAATTTAGCATTAGCAGGTACTGGTATGGCTATTGGTCCGGGTTGGACGCCCGATACGCTACATTTGGGCAGAAACATTACTCATTCAATGTCCATTTCACCATTTGGCACAAATATTGAGTATCTTACGATCGGTGAAAGCGTTACAAGCATTCCAAACAACGCCTTTTGGGACAATGCCAATCTGACCACAGTAGTGATCCCAAATAGTGTGACTACTATTGGAACTTGGGCATTTGGCGATTGCCCTAACCTCACTTCGGTAACCTTTGGTAGTGGCATAACCTCTATTGGGAATAATGCATTTCGGAGCACTGGTCTCACATCTGTGGTAATTCCTGACGGCGTAACGTCTATTGGAATTTCTGTATTTCAGGATTGTATTGATCTTGCTTCAGTAACTATGCCAAACAGCGTAACTTCTATCGGAAATTATGCATTTCTAAATAGCGGCCTTACAAGCCTAACCTTGCCTGCTAACCTAACAAGCATCGGCAATTCTGCATTTCAAAACAATACAAGTCTCACAGGAAATTTGATTTTGCCTGTAGGATTAACAACTATCGGCAATTCTGCGTTTGAGAACACAGGGTTCATTGGAGAGTTAATTTTTCCTGCAAACTTAACGAGCATAGGAAGCCGTGCCTTTGCAGACTGCATAGGACTAACGTCTCTATTTATCCCCAATGGTTCGATTACGATTGGAGATTTTGCGTTTTTTAACAATCCGAGTTTGGTCTCTGTAATTAGTCCAAGTCTTGTGCCACCTATAGTTCAGGCAAATACATTTTTAACATTAAGTCCAACCATTTGTCTATATGTGCCAGGAGAGTCTCTTGAAGCCTATCAGGCTGCTATCGGTTGGAATTTGATTTTGTGTGTTGAACCGTTAGCAACATTTACCGTAACTTTCAATTCACAAGGTGGTTCGGAAGTAGAAACACAAACTGTGATGCAAGGCGACAGACCAATAATGCCAACGCCACCTGTTCGTGCAGGCTCTATTTTCGAGGGTTGGGCAGTAGATGCAAACGGCACGATTGTTTGGAATTTTGCAACAAGTATCATAACATCAGACACCACGCTTTTTGCGAAGTGGAACGTTGTTTTTGAGGGAGAAGGTACGAGTGAGAATCCATTCACAATTGCGACTGCAGAACAACTTGCACAATTAGCAAGTATTGTAAACGTTGGCGACACGCTTCACAGTACTCGGTATTATATGCTGATTGCAGACATTGACCTATCTAGTTTCGGTGTAGATTTCAACAGCAGCAGAGGTTGGATTCCGATTGGCACTCCAACAAATCCGTTTAGAGGTCATTTCGATGGCGATGGTTTTATGATTAGCAATTTATTCATTGATAACGGAGGTGTTGGTGGTGCTGACGATCTAGGATTGTTCGGTGTGATTGATAGAGGTTCGGTACAAAATCTTGCTGTTGTCGATGTAGATATTACCGGCCGACATCGAATAGGTGGCATAGTAGGTGTATTAGGAAGCGGTAGTCGTATACATGCTTGCTACACTGCAGGAGTAGTTAGTAATAGTAACTTTATTGGTAATGAGATTGGCGGTATAGTAGGGCGAAACTACGGTAGTGTAGAAAATAGTTTTTCTACAAGCTCTGTTACAGCACACAACTCTGCTGGTGGTATAGCGGGTCGTTCCGAAGAAGGTAGCAGTGTAAGCAACAGCTATGCTACAGGAGAGATTCGGGGACAAGCCTCTGGTGGAGGCATCGTTGGTTCCTTTAGATTTCCTGGAAGAATAATAAGCAGTGCAGCTTTAAATCTCAGTTCATCTGCAGGACGTGTACTGGGAACCGTTGTGGTGGACTGGCGGGACGCTGTCCTTTCAAACCATGCTTTGGATGTCATGGTAACTACTGGGGGTGGTGTATTCGAGTGGGAACTTGAACTCCACCTGCGGAATGGTAAAAACATGAGTGCCCAACAGGCTCTAACCGCATCTTTCTGGACAACCGCATCCAACTGGTACGGTGGCTCCGGATGGGATACAGATGTGTGGATAATCGAAGATGGCAAATTACCACAACTCAGAACTATGAGAGGTGAACAGCCCGATGTTCCTGAGCATATTACCCGTCACGCCACGAACATCACAGATTTCGAAATCCAAAGCACAATCAACGTGTTTCCAAACCCATTCACCGACATCATACACATCGCAGAGGCAGAAGGTTTCTCGCTACAAGTATTAACCCAAACCGGTGCAGTTGTTCACACGCAAAGACTCACAACTTCTCTCGAAACCGTGAATTTGCAACACCTTCCGGCAGGAATCTACATTCTACGTTTGGAAAAAGACGGACAAATCAGAACAACACGAGTTGTGAAACAATAAAGCATAACGTGGTATGGGTTACGGTGTGTGTTTCGTAGTAAACAGATTCCTCGCTTTGCTCGGAATGACGAGTGGTGGTAGGTGGAGGAGAGAAAAAGGGAGCGACAAAGTCGCTCCCTTTTTCTCCTTCTTACCTCTATAATCGCTGTCATTCCGAAGGAGTGAAACGACTGAGGAATCTGTTTGCTATTCCGATATTTTTTCGTATCTTTGCAAATTATTTTATTCGCTTTTAGACTGTATGATAAGACCAATTTTAGCCCTCGGGCATCCGAACCTACGAAAGAAATCGGAAAAAATCACTCCGGATTTTCCTGAACTGAAAACGCTGATTGTAGACTTATATGAAACCATGAACAACGCAAGTGGCGTTGGTTTAGCTGCAATTCAAGTGAACGTTCCTGTGAGTGTGGTTGTCGTAAATGCAGACCCGTTTAAAGAAGACCATCCGGATTTGGAAGGTTTTCAAAAAACATATATCAACCTCGAAATTCTTGAAGAAACCGGTGAAGAATGGACTTACAACGAAGGTTGTTTGAGCGTCCCAACCATTAACGAAGATGTTTCACGGAAGCCGACCATCAAAATAGAATACGATGATGAAAATTTTGTACGTCAAACCGAAACGGTGAGTGGTATGGTGGCACGCATTCTGCAACACGAATATGACCATTTGCAAGGACGTGTATTTACGGATAGTTTGAGCAGTTTAAGACGAATGCTACTGCGAAAAAAAATCGATCAAATCTCAAAAGGTCAGATTTCCGGAAAATATAAAATGATACACCCTCGAAAATAATATGGTACTGAATTATATTTGGGTCGGCTTTTTCTTGATAGCATTTGTAATCGCTGTTTTGAACCTTGCCATAACCGGCGATGCGACTACGTTCAGAGTCGTTATTGATGCAACGTTTAGTGCTTCGAGAATGGCTGTACTCGACATTGCGTTGCCGCTAACCGGAATTATGACGCTATGGCTCGGCTTTATGAATATCGGTGAAAAAGCCGGTGCTATAAGGATTATGTCGAGAATAGTCGGACCATTTTTTAGTAGATTATTTCCCGAAATTCCCAAAGACCACCCTGCTTCAGGGCAATTATTAATGAATTTTTCCGCAAACCTGCTTGGTTTGGACAATGCTGCTACTCCAATGGGACTAAAGGCAATGAAAAGTTTGCAAGAACTCAACCCAAACAAAGAAGTGGCGAGTAATGCCCAAATCATGTTTCTGGCAATCAACACATCAGGTTTAGCAATCATTCCCGTTTCCATCATCGCACAACGTGCAATCATGGGGGCTTCAAGCCCGACAGATATTGTTATTCCGCTTTTGATTACAACCTATATTTCAACATTGGCGGCGATTATATTTGTTGGAATTAAGCAAAAAATAAACCTGCTAAACAGCGTTTTTTTAGGTTGGATAATTGGAATAACGGCTTTTTTGGGAACATTAACACTTTATCTTTCAACGTTGCCCGAAGAGCAGATGCAAGCCGTTTCAAGTTTGGTGAGCAACGGCCTTTTACTCTTGATTATATGCGGATTTATTGCAGGCGGTGTGTACAAACGTATCAATGTTTACGAGGCGTTTATTGACGGTGCAAAAGACGGATTTACGACAATCATAAAAATCATTCCGTTTTTAGTTGGAATGCTTGTCGCAATCGCTGTTTTCAGGGCTTCCGGAGCGATGGGATATTTGATTGATGGAATTGCTTGGTGTGTTGCTGCCGTTGGATTACCCACTGACTGGGTGAATGCTTTACCAACTGCAATTATGAGACCATTAAGCGGAAGCGGTGCAAGAGCCATGATGATAGAAAGTATGGCGACCTATGGTGCGGATAGTTTCGTAGGAAGGTTATCAGCTTTATTTCAAGGTTCGACAGACACAACGTTTTACATCATTGCATTGTACTTCGGTTCTGTAGGAATTAAACGCATACGCTATTCCGTGCAAGCGGGCTTGATGAGCGATTTTGTTGGTGTGATTGCTGCGATATTTGTGGCGTATTTGTTCTTTGCACTGTAACACTTTTTAACAATTTGCTGTTTGTTTTTTGTGTAATTTTGTTTTGATTTGTCAAAAAAAATACTTAACTTTGCAAAAGCATAGTTGTATACGTCTTATAAACCCACAAGCATGGACTATAAAAAAAATCTTGTCGCATTGGGATTTAGCCCAAAAGAGAAGGCTATTGAAGTTTTTTCAAAAAAATATCCGCAGGTTGGTAACTATAGTATTGATGTGGATTTGAAAAAACAAACCATTAATTATGGTGGTAAAATAAAATCTGAAAATAAAACCACTCAAAATTTATCTCAACCCGAAAATTTTGTGGTACTGGAGTGTGTAAATCGTCTGCTTGAAAAGGGTTATAAGCCTGAAAATATTATCCTTGAAAAAACTTGGCAAACAGGACACGGAACCTCGGGCAGGGTAGATATTTGCGTGACGCGGAATGATGGTACTATCTACTTGATGGTAGAATGTAAAACTTACGGAAAAGAATTTGATAAAGAACTAAAAAACATTCAAAAAAACGGAGGACAACTTTTTACCTATTTTCAACAAGATAAGAGTGCAGAAGTGTTAATGCTCTATGCTTCAGAATTAAAGGGAAATAAGATTGATTACAAAAATGAAATAATACACATAGAGGAAGGTTGCAGACAAACTAACAATGTAAAAGATTTTTATGATAGTTGGAATAAACTACCTGTTTCGAATGGAATCTTTGAAGAATGGGTCGCTCCATACAGTTTTCAAAGTAAGGCATTAACGCCGGAAGAATTAAAGTACATAACTCAAGCGGATAGTGGCTTTATTTTTAATCGTTTTCTTGAAATCTTGCGACATAATGCAGTATCTGATAAGCCGAATGCGTTCAATAAAATTTTCACGTTATTTCTTTGTAAAATATATGATGAGAAAGCCACGAAACCAAATGAAGAGTTGGCTTTCCAGTGGTTCTATACACCATATCAATATGAAGGCACTTTTTATCCCCCTGACACCAATATTTCATTTCAGAAACGCTTGACAGACCTTTACAAAAAAGGAATGAAAGACTTTTTGGAAAAAGAGGTTACTGATATTTCGGATGCTGATTTTACCTGCAAATATGGGAGTATAGACGAAAATATTCGCAAAAGAATTTTAGACGACCTAACAGAAATTAGATTAAAAAAGAACAACGAATTTGCTATAAAAGAAGTTTTTGATGATGATTCCTTTAACGAAAATGCTAAAGTTGTAAAAGAAGTTGTTGAACTTCTGCAACGATATAAAATTCGCTACGCTTCTAAACAGCAGTATCTTTCTGATTTTTTTGAAATGCTTCTAACCACGGGATTGAAGCAAGAATCAGGACAATTTTTCACTCCGGTTCCCATTGCACAATTTATCATCAAAAGTTTGCCGACTGATAAAATAGTTCAAGAAAAATTAGAAAAAGGAATTAAAGATGATTTCCTGCCTCAAGTTATTGATTATGCGTCTGGCAGCGGGCACTTCATAACAGAAGGTATGCATGAATTACAACGCCTACTTGACAATTACGATCGCGATAGTTTATTTGGTGATGCAAAAAAGTTCGTTGAGGTTGCAGAAATCCTTCCTTACAATTGGGCTTTTGACTACGTTTATGGTATTGAAAAAGATTATCGCCTTGTAAAAGTGGGTAAGGTCGGTTGTTATTTACATGGTGATGGCTTGGCAAGAGTTATTCATAGCGATGGTTTGGGTAGTTTTGCGAAAACGAAAGAATACAAAGGATTTTTGAAGAAAACGGACAAAGATTTTCCTAAAGAAAATAAACAGTTTGATATAGTTATTTCCAATCCGCCTTATTCAGTTTCATCATTCAAAAACAATGCGAGTAAATACTACGGAGAAGAGGATTTCGATTTGTACGAAAGTCTTACTGATAGCAGTTCTGAAATAGAGTGTCTTTTCATAGAGCGTACCAAACAACTTTTGAAAGACGGCGGTGTGGCAGGAATTATTTTACCGAGTTCTATATTTAGCAATGAAGGAATTTATACCAAAGCACGTGAGATTATTTTACGAAATTTTCAAATAACTGCAATTGCCGAATTAGGTAACAACACATTTATGGCAACAGGTACAAATACTGTTGTTCTTTTCCTACGTCGTGTAAATAACTACGACAGTATCAATCTACAAAAGAGTATTGATAGCTTTTTTATCAATTGCCAAGATGTTACACTAAACAAAACAGAACAACCATTCAGTAAGTATGTTCAACATGTTTGGGAAGCAATTACTTTTGATGATTACGTTTCGTTGGTAAAAAAAATCCCAAACACAGCGGTGAAAAATCACGAGTTCTATAAAAACTATGAAAAAACCGTTGAGGAAAAAATTAAACGTGAAATTTCAATAAAACAAAAAAACAGGAAAACAAAACTAACAACTGAAGATATAGAAAAAATAGAAGAACGTGTCGAAAAAGAATGTTGGACTGTTTTTATTGAAACCGAAAAGGAAAAACTTCTCTATTTTATTTTGGCATATCCTCAACAGGTTGTGTTAGTGCAAACAGGCGAAAAAGATGCCGAAAAAAAATTCTTGGGTTACGAATTTTCAAATCGCAGAGGCAACGAGGGGATTCACCCGATACGGCGAGGAATAAATCCAAATACAGGAAAAGAATATAAGATAAGCGATTGTACAAGATTGTTTGACGATAACATATTTGACAATCCTCAAAAAGCAAGTACTTATATTTACAAAGCATTTTCAAATGATTACGAATTTCCAATTGACGAAAGTTTGAAAAACAATATCTCTCGTGTTCGCTTAATTGATATGCTCACTTTTGATCGTGCAGGATTTGCAAAGAGTATTTCTACAGCGGTAAAAAAAAAAGTGAAAGTTGATAGTAAGTGGGATTTAGTGAAATTAGGTGATGTTTCGCAAATTAATTATGGAACGAGAATAGTAAAAAGGACAGAAGAGGGAACAATTTATCCCGTTTATGGCGGCGGTGGTGAAACATTTAGAGCAAATTCTTTCAACAGAAAAAACACCTACATTATTTCACGATTTGGAATGTCGCCTGAGTGTGTCAGGCTTGTATTAGGAAATTTTTTTTTAAATGATTCGGGAATGACATTAGATAGTTCGAATGTTTTGCTGAATCAAAAGTATCTCGACTATTACTTATACTTTAACCAGGAACTTGTGTACCTATGTGGTAGGGGTATCGCCCAAAAAAATATCGACATTGAGGCTTTTAATTCAATTCCTTTACCTCTTCCACCCCAAGAAATACAACAAAAAATTGTTAAGGAAATAGAAGTGCAGGAAAGGAAAGAAGGTACGGCGAAAGACAAAATTGAAAAATGCAAAGAGCAAATTGAGAATATATGTTTGCAGGTACATTCCAGCCACAATAAAGAGAGGTTATCCCAACTGACGAAAACAAATCCATCAAAAAAAGAAATTGCAGATTTAGATATAAATACGCTAATTTCATTTGTGGATATGCCGTCTGTAAGTAATGACGGATATATTGTAAATAAAGTTGATAAACCATACTCCGAAATAAAAAGAGGAAGCTACACTTATTTTCGTGAGGGCGACATCATTATAGCAAAAATCACGCCTTGTATGGAAAATGGGAAGTGTGCATTAGCAACAAATCTCACAAATGGCTTAGCGCTAGGAAGTTCAGAATTTCACGTACTTAGAGCAGATAATGATAAAATCAACACCAGATATCTGTTTACTTTGCTGAATAGAAAATCTGTTAGGGCAGAAGCAGAAAAAAATATGACAGGAACAAGCGGACACCGCCGTGTTCCTATCAATTTTTATGAAAATTTGGAAATTCCTTTGCCACCACTTTCCGAACAACAAAAAATCGTTTTCAAAATTGAAAAAATTGAAGCAGAGATTGCCAAGTTAGAACAACAATTAGCCGAAATTCCAAAAGAAAAAGAAGCGATTTTGAAAAAGTATCTGTAGCTTAATGACAAAAAAAATACTTCTAATAGTCGCTTTAATTTGTACGGCAACGCTATCTTTCGGACAGATATTCTCCAGCGTAAGAACCGCTCCAACCGGCGATGTTTTGGGACTTCCGATTATTCGATTGAACAGCAACGACCAACTGCATGTTTCGTTCGACGAAATTACACCGGACATTGTACGCACGTTGGAATACCGCTTTGTGCTTGCCAATGCAGATTGGACGCCGTCCGATCTGCGACCCATTCAATACATTACGGGAATAAATCGTTTTCAAATTGACGACATCAGCTTTTCAATAAATACTATTGCGGAATACACGCACTACCGGTTTTCATTTCCGGACGAACGCACACGCTTCTTGGTTTCCGGAAACTTTAAGTGCGAAATTTTTGATGCAAGCGATCCCGAAACCGTGCTGTTGACGATTCATTTTTTTGTTACAGAAGAAGCCGTTACAATCAACGCAAACGTCATACCACCTCGGCGTGTAGAACTTCGCCGAACGCATCAACAGCTCGAATTTGAAGTTACTCCACGTGGTTTCGATATCAGTCAACCTCATCGAAATCTCACGGTACTAGTTCAGCAAAACCAACGAACGGATAATGTCCGCCGAGTTCAACTGCAACATATTTCCGGAAGAACGCTAAGGTTTGCAGATTCCGAAAACTTGATATTCGAGGGAGGCAATGAATTTCGAAATTTCGACACGCAGTTTTTGAGTTTTAACGGGCGTGGCGTTGGAAATATCACAACGCTGTACGATCATTATTTCGTCCAACTTATACCCGACCGAAGCCGTGCGACCGGGTCGTTTCTCAACAATGGTGACATCAACGGACGATATGTCGTGCGTGCCGATCGACGACAAAATCCGGATATAGAATCCGAATATACGCTTGTGGAATTTTCGTTATTTTCACCTTTCTTAGGCGAACAGAGGACTGTACATGTGTTTGGCGAATTGACGAATTGGGCGATTGGTGAAAGCTCTCGAATGGAATACGATTTCGTAAATAATCGTTATGTGAAACGCTTGTTTTTGAAGCAAGGTTGGTACGATTATCAATATGTTGTGTTCGATAATCGTACGCAAACTGTTGATATTACACATTTTGAAGGTAGTCATCAACCTACGCGAAATAATTATACAATTTATGTGTATTATCGTGGAATTTCCGATCGTCATGATCGACTAATTGGTGTTACTACGGTCAGAGCCAATGAATGAGGACGTTTTGATACAACAACTTCGCTGTGAAAACAGTCGAAATTTTGCGTTCCGGCAACTCATGCAGCAGGAACAAGAAAAAACATACCGTTTGATTCGTCGAATGGTTATCGATCATGATGATGCTAACGATTTAACGCAAGCCACATTCATCAAAGTATTTGAAAAAATCAATGAATTTGAAGGAAAATCGAAACTCTCAACGTGGATTTATCGTATTGCAGTGAATGAAACGCTAAATTTTTTGAGACACAAACGCCGAAAATTGTTTGTCCCGATTGTAGATGTGGAGCGACAGTTATCGAACAAAATTGATACCGGTTCCAACTTTACCGGCGATGAAATCGAAAAAAAGTTGCAAAAAGCCATTTTGACACTTCCCGAAAAACAGCGCTTAGTTTTCAATATGCGTTATTACGAAAGCGTTAAATACGAAGAGATGAGCGAGATACTGGGTACCTCCGTAGGTGCGTTAAAAGCGTCTTATCACATTGCTGAAGAAAAAGTTGAAAGAATTTTGAAGTCTGATTAAACCTTTGATAATTTCAAACGTCAAACCAATGAAAAACGAAACAAAAATGAGCACATCGCTATCAAATATGCCACGAAAAAACGCGTTTAACGTGCCGAACGGGTACTTTGAAGAACTACCGACGGCGGTGTTGGCAAAATGTTCGGTTTCAAAAGTAAAAAAAGAACATTTTCTTGTGTCGAAACCTCTGTGGTGGAGTGTTGCGGCTTGTGGTCTTCTGCTTTTGGGTATTTGGTTTGTTGTACCGAACACAGCACCGTCGTCGAGTTCTTTGTTGGCAGAACACGACTTTTATGTTGCGGAAATTTGGAGCGATTATTTGGCTCAGCGTGTCTGTCCGTTCATAATAGAAGAAGAGTTGTTTGCTTCAAATATAGAGTTTACACCGTTTTGGGAAGAATTTACACCGGAAGAGCTTTGGGCTTATGACGACTTTTTAACCTATGCCGAATTTTACCTTTTCTACGATTTTTATGATTACTAAAAACACAAAACCATGAAAAAAATCACATTCATTTGTTTAGTCGGTTTTTTGACTTTCTTTGGATATTCTAAAAAACTTTATGCTGCTGACGAAGTACAGCAACAAGCACAGCAAGTACAACAACAAGACCGAGACCAAGATCGTGAGGCTTTTAGACAAAGAGTCCAAGCACAGCGAATAGCCTTTTTCACAGAACGATTGGCGCTTACACCGGAAGAAGCCGAAAGATTTTGGCCGCTGTACAACACATTTCAAAGAGAACGTGAACAATTGATCAGCGAATTCAACCGAAAAACACGAGTGCGCGGAGCATCGGGCGAAAGAGCAGTATTTGATGTTTCGAACTTATCGGATGAAGAGGTTCAAAGATTGGTGGACAACAGAGCCAAACAAATTGATTTGGAAAGAAGATTTCACGATGATTTGACCAAATTATTTTCGCCTCAGCGTGTGCTGGCGTTTTATGATGCAGAACGTAGCTTTCAGCGGGAGCTCGTTGATGCAAGGACTAGAGTAAGAGTAACAACGATAGACACAAGAAGAGGTCAAGGAGGGCGTGAACGCTAACGTCATTAGCGAACTGCAAAGCAGTGAAGCAATCCATAAAACAATAGATTGCTTCGCTTCGCTCGCAATGACGGCTATAGTTTTTAAATTTTCATTACACACATCAACCCATCCCGAAACGGCAACAAAACGTTTTGGGATTTTTTGTCATTCTGCACCAAGTCATTGAACGTTTGAAGTGCGATAACTTCTTTATCTTTGCTGTTCTCGTTTGTGACGGCTCCGCTCCAAAGTGCGTTGTCGGCAATCAAAACACCGCCTTTTTTGAGTTTGGGCATCAACAATTCGTAGTAAAGCGGATAATTTATTTTGTCAGCATCCAAGAATATCAATTCGAAGAAATCATTTTCAAACTTTGGAATTTCGCTTTTTGCTTCGCTGATGATTAGCGTGATACGTTCTTTAAGTCCGGATTTTTCAATATATTTGCGAATGATTTCCTCTTGTTCGGGATTGACCTCAATCGTATAAAGGTGAGACTTTTCATCTGTTCCATACAGCATCGAGAGTGCGGAATAGCCTGTAAAAGTACCGACTTCTAAAATATTTTCAGGCTTCAGCATTCGGCAGATCAAATTCAAAAACTGTCCTTGTAATTTCCCCGAGAGCATTCTTGGATTGATAGATTTTACGCAGGTTTCGCGTTCCAACTCTTGTAAGATTTTTGGCAAATCCGAAGTGTGGGTATCGGCGTACTCGCTGATAGAGGCAGGTGTTATGTTTTGAAATTCGGACATATCAGATACAATGTAGGGGCGGAAAATTTTCCGCCCCTACGTGTTTTGTACCCGGAGCCGGGGTCGAACCGGCACATGTTTAACCATACTGGTGTTTGAGACCAGCGCGTCTACCAATTCCGCCATCCGGGCTTTTCCCTAAAAAAGGGACTGCAAAGATACAAAAAAATATTGACACGGCAAAATTTTGACTAAAAAAAAACAATAACAACGCCTTTTATGATGACCAATCGTTGAAAAGTTTGCTTTTATCCGAACCTTCCCAAAAACAAGGTTACGCAGATAAAGTAAATCGTAAGAGCTACAATGTCTTTTATTGTCGTAATAATAGGGGCAGATCCAGCTGCTTGGTCAAGGTTCATTCTTATGAGTATGTAGGGGACTAAATAGCCGAGCAAAGATGCTGTTGTCATGGAAATCACCATCGCAACACCCACGGCAAGTCCTAAAGTCGGTATATTATTCGGCATTCCTTGCCAAAGCCATGCGACAGTTCCTGCTAATACCCCGACCAATACTCCAATACTTAATCCTACACCTACATTTTTTAGGAAAGGCTTGGCGAATTCATTTATTTTGATGTGTCCTAACACAAAACCACGAATAAAAATAGTTGATGATTGTGTTCCGATGTTTCCTCCCATTCCCATAACCATCGGGATAAACACTGCGACACCAACAATTGCTTCAAGCGTTGACTCAAAACTGTCGATTACAAGCCCGGATACCATTCCAAGAGCTAACGTTATAAGCAGAATAGGCAATCGAACTTTTAAAATTTCCCAAAGGCTTCCATGGATCAGAACCTCGCTTCTGTCGGACTCATTGTTTGAAATTCCGGCTAAACCTGCATGGTCTAAGATGTCTTCTGTGGCTTCATCGACAAGGATGTCAACAGCGTCATCAATTGTAACAATTCCTACAAGTCGCCCTTCTCTATCTACAACCGGAATCGCCAAAAGGTCTAATTCTCGCAAAATATGAGCAACCTCTTCTTGGTCGGTGTCAGTGGATACACTTATTGCATTCTTGGACATTATATCCCCAACAAGTGTGTTGCCATCTGTTTTACCGATAGTTTTACCGCCCTTTGCAATCAGCAAGCCTTTTAGGGTGAGCACACCTTCAAGTTTTCTAAAGGAATCTGTTACAAATAACGTATAAATGGTTTCCTTGTCTTCTGCCTGTAAACTTACTCTTTCCAAGGCTTGCTCCACAGTCATTTCCTTGTTTAGAGAAATATATTCCGTGGTCATTATACGACCTGCGGTTTCCGGTTCGTAACCCATCAAGATATTTGTAACAGCACGTTCTTCGGGAGACAATGAAGCTATAAGTTTTTTCGCTACAGTGGCAGGAAGTTCGTCCAAAAGTTTTACTCTATCGTCAGGTGCCATTTCGTTGACAAGTTCTATTGCACGTTCCCCGGTAAACGAACGTAGCAAATTCTGCTGTTCGTCTGTGTCAAGTTCCTCGAATATTGATAAAGCCTTATCTTTGGTAAGTAGTCTGAATGCGATTACTTGGGCTTCATCCGATAGATCGTAAAATGCATCGAGAAACTCTAACTCCTCCACATTTGCAAGCGTATTTTTAAGCCCAAGCATATCTTTGTTGGAGATGTGATCAAGTATTTTCTCGTGTAGTGTCATTGGATTTCCACATTTAGTAAAAAATCATAGCTGCGTACGATTTTTTAGGTTGCAAAGATACGATTTTTTTTCAGAAATGACAAAATAAATTTGCAAAATTTAAAAAAATGTTGTAACTTTGTGATGTTGAAAGAGGGAGCATCTCTTTTGTAAAATTGGCAATGCGTGACCTACTGTCAATATCCGAAAAAAAGTCTGAAATTTTTCAGACTTTTTTCCGTAAATCAAAGGTCGTCAATAAAAATGTTTTGTTTTTCCCATTCCACTTTTGAGCGATAACAACACGAAACATTTTGTTTGATAAGATTATTTTTTTCTCATTCGACCTTTTTATATCAAACAGTCCATATTCTATGGCTAATGGAATAAAGTCGTCAACCTCAAATCCTAATTGCTTAATTTCATCGCCGTGTTTTTCGATAATGTGTTTTAGGCCATATCCGTTGTTTGTGTTTGGATTATGTTCGCCCCAAACAAGATCAATATAACCAACATCTTTTCGATAAAAAGCTTTTGTACATTCGCCGTTTTCTACTTTTTTCAAGTGTTTAATGGCATCTTTTGGTTTGTTTTTGAACTGTGTGTAAATTTGACCAAATTCGCCGATTTGTTGCATGACAGTTTTCATAATTTCTGACTTTTTTGTTAATAGCCGGGCGTATGCGATATGCCCTTACCCTATATAACGCAAAAATCCAGTTTTTCGTATAAAAAATTCCTTAAAAAATGTTAAATTGTTGAAAACTTCCGGATTTTGTTAATAAACCCTCGCTATTTCAGAATTTTTTCGTATCTTCGCATTTCTTTTCACAAGCCAAAAATCAAACTCATGAAAAACTTTTTCACATTTTTAATTTCTGCAATTTTACTGTTAACCGTTGCTTCTTGCAACAATAACAACAACGATTCTGTTTCTGCTACAGGCGTAACTCTACAGGATTCAGCCACTTTGTTTTTGGGTAATACGGTTCGTTTGAACGCTATTGTTTTGCCTGAAAATACTACTAACAAAACTGTAACTTGGTCAAGTACTGACCCTGCTGTTGCTACTGTTTCTAATGGTACTGTAACCTCTGTAACAGCCGGTATAACAAACATTATTGCTACTACTCAAGATGGTAATTTTACTGATACCGCTGTTGTAACTGTTGGAGCATTTTCTTGTAATTCTAACACTCCTGGTTGGGGCGAGAGCCTTGGCACTGTAACTCGTGGTACACAGGAGTGGATTATTGAGGGGCATGGGATTTCTCAAATTTGGTCTGATGCTGTAACTGCTACGGCTTGTGTTAATAGAACGACTGAATTTAGAGGGGGTACAACCGATAATTTCAATGCTGATTGTCGTTCAAATCCTGATCTTCCGGGTGATTTCTTTTCTTGGTGTGCTGTTGTGCGTTTTGCTGATCAACTTTGTCCTTATCCTTGGCGTGTTCCCACTACTCAAGACTTCCGTGATTTAGATATTGCTATGGGTAGTAACGGAAATTCACGAACGGATTTGGCTTTTGTTAATGCAAATTACATTACTCGTTGGGGTGGTCGTTTTGGTGGCTTCAGCCGTTCAGGCGGTACGCTTTGGCATCAGGGCGTCTGGGGCCTCTACTGGGCTCAGTCAGAGCACGATGCTACGGTCGGACGTAACTTGACCTTCGGCATGAATGGTGTCGTCGGCCCTCAGAGTTGGGGCCTCAAGGACATCAGTGCTCCCGTGCGTTGTGTCCGCTAGGAACTTCGATTTTTGAATTTTGATATTGCCTCGTGGCGTGCGTAGCTGACACGAGGCGGCTGTAAAATTGTAGGGGTATGCCCAACCCCTACAAAAGGGTGCGTATAACCGTAGGGGCGAGGCATGCCTCGCCCCTACAAATAACCAAAAGTGGAAAACAGTTCAGTCGTTACACTCCATAAATGTTTGAATGCATCTACGAAATTAACAACCCATAGTGAATAAAATCCTTGAACAACTATACCTATCTCTGTTTTTTTTTGCTAACTTTGCACAAATAAAACTATGACCAATATGGAAGATATTTTGAAATTTGAATTTCCGCGTAACCAATCGTCTTACATCAAAGTTATCGGTGTCGGTGGTGGCGGAAGTAATGCAGTAAATCACATGTTTGAGCACGGTATTGAAGGTGTCGATTTCATCATTTGTAATACTGATGCATCATCGCTGGACGGAAGTCCTGTTCCGAATAAAATTCAGCTTGGAAAAGGTCTTGGTGCCGGAAATATGCCGTCTGTAGCGGAAAAAGCGGCTATGGAAAAAGCTGATGAAATCAAAGCCTTGTTTGAAAACAATACGCAAATGGTGTTCATTACTGCCGGAATGGGTGGTGGAACGGGAACGGGTGCTGCACCTGTGGTTGCAAAACTTTTGAAAGAGATCGAACTTGAAGACGAGGAAGTGAAGCGTATTCTAACTGTTGCAGTTGTTACAACGCCATTCAGCATTGAAGGTCGCAAACGCATACAACAAGCACAAGACGGCATCGCCGAACTTCGTAAACATGTAGATGCTATTCTCATCATCAACAACGATAAACTCAAAGAATACGGCGAATTCAAGTTGGGGCAAGCTTTTGCTTTGGCAAACGAAATTTTGAATACCGCAGTAAAAGGTATCTCCGAAATTATGACCATTCGCTCGACGGTTCAGATTGACTTCCGTGATGTGAATACTGTGATGCAAAACAGTGGTGTTGCCTTGATGGGCTTTGGCTCTGCGGAAGGCGAGGATCGTGCGACAAAAGCGGTAATGCAAGCCATCGAATCGCCACTTCTCAATGATAATAATATCAGCGGTGCGAAAAATGTGTTGCTTTATATTTCGTCGTCTGCGGAAAATGAAGTGACAATGAGCGAATTTGAGGAAATTACAGACTTTGTTCAAAGAACAACCGGCACAAATGTTGATGTGATTTGGGGTGCAGGAAATAACGAAACGCTTGGCAATAAAATCGCTATAACCCTTATTGCAACAGGGTTTTCAGAAAGCGAACTCTATACGAAAAAAGAACCGACAAGAATTGATTTGGAAAAGGGTCAAATACAGGATGTCAAGCAACCATTTTTGGGGCATTCGGAAGTTGCTCCTTCCATTCCGACATTCACTCTTGATGATGAAATTGAGGATCGTCCATCTTTCGAGATGTCCACAATATCTGATAGGGCAGCGGAAACGAATAGTTTGGAAGCGTCTTTGAATTTTATGGAACAACGTATTTCTGCACCTGCAAAAGTTGAAGTTGTAAACGAACTTTCTCGCAACGACGAACCGTATTTGCGTGCTGAAAGAACGGTTGAAGCCCCAGCTGTGAACACCGAGCGTTTTCAAGCACACAGCACGGACCGTATTCAGCAACTTCGTGAATTGAGTGCGAAGGTAAAAACTGTTGAAGGTTTGGAGGAAATTGAGCGTGTTCCTGCTTATATGCGTCGCAATGTGAAAATGGTTGAACCTGCACATTCGTCAGCATCTGAAGCACCTCGCTACAATCTTACAGAGGACGGTCGCGTGATCGAAAATAGTTTTTTGGATACAAAAGTTGACTAAAATTCTATCGACTAAGTTGCAGGGAGATACCTGTTTTTACCCAGCGTCCGGCTTGAATTAGATTGACAAAATCGAAATACTGCTTGTCGAATAAATTACTTGCTTCAATGAAAATTTGATAATTTTTCGTTCGCCATTCGACTCTGGCATCAAACAAATTTATGGGTTGCTGTCTTCGTGTTTCGCCTGCTAAATTTACGTAAGTGCCAACTCTTGCCCGATGATTCCAGCTCAACGAAGTATATAAATTTTTCCAGATTCTTGCGTGAGCACTTGCAACAAACTTGTGTCGCAAGTAGTCTAATCGCCGTCCCATTCCGGATGTTTCCGCACCGAGATTATCCATACTCATATTCAGATATGCGTATGATGCTCGAATGGATTGTAAAAACCGACTGTTCGCAAAGCGATAAATCACATCGGTTTCTACTCCAAATGTATTGACTTCACTGTGATTCATACTTCGAAAGACTGTATCGCCGGGTGCTCTTACCCAATCAATTGTGTTTCTACCTTCACGGTAAAAAACAGACATATTCGCAGAAAATCCGGAACGGTTGAATCTGCTGCCTATTTCAAAGGTGTTTGAACGCTCGGGTCTCAAATACGGATTGCCCACACTCGTTGGATCGCTATAATATAGATCCGTAAATGTTGGCAAACGCAGTGCTTGATTAACAGAAGCAAACACCGATAAGTCGTTAGAGATTTGATAACTCGCATCAACTCCTAAACATGTGTGGTGCCCGAAATCATTAGAAAAACTGCCCATTGCACCGATTGAAGCACTGAATCTCGATGCGAAAAAACTTTGCTCAATGAACCAATTTGCGATCGTTCGGTGTTTGGACCTTGTGAAAAATACCGTATCACGCTCAAACGGAACACGCCGTCTGTTCGACATCGGTTCACCAAGCACGTTGCTAAAAATATGTTCACTTCGAAATTCTCCACCAACCGTTGTTCGCCAAGGAAAATACGAGATTTCCGAGCGAACATTTAGCCCTGTAACATCCGTTTGATGAAAATTGTGTCCGGCGTACCAAGCAGGTGCGTCGAATCGGAAAAGTTCAAAACGGTCAAAAACACGGCGATGATACACATTGGCATTCAGGTTTATGCGCTCAAAATTTTGCCGATAGCTCAACGCATTGATAAATGTTCGAAGTCGTTCAAATTGTTCCGGAAATTGAACAGAGTAAAACATGTTTGCCCCAAAGGCTTTTAGTTGGTAACCGGATTGAAAATTAAATTCACCACGTTCCAAACTTCCGGTTTGTATTTGTAGAAACAGATTGGTAATATCAAAATCTGTATTCTCTGTATAGCCTGTAGAACTTGAGTGTCCGGCAGATGCGTGAACTCTGAAATTTCGGCGAGCCAAATTTGCTCGTGCGTGTAAATCGGAAAAATTATGATCGCCAACAGCGATTCTTGCACCAAGCAAATTGGTGTCGGCTGTCATCGTAATAATGTTGATTGCACCGGACGATGCATTCGGACCTAAAACGCGTGCACCAGGTCCTTGCAGGATTTCAATCCTGTAAACACTGCTCAAATCTATCGGGAGGTTCAAGTTGTGATGTCCCGTTTGCGGATCGGTCAAATTGATGCCATTGAGCATAATCATGACTTGATCGAAATTTCCTCCACGAATGTTGATATCCGCCTGAACACCCTTTCCGCCACGCTGACGCAAGTCAATTCCGGCAACATGCGACAACAATTGTTGAATGTCTCGAACGGGTAATCTCTGTATATCCTCTCTCTCAAAACTGACGACTACTCGCGAAAGCGACGACACCATTGGTCGTGAAACTGCTTGAATAACCGTGGTTTCTAAAAGAATAGTGTCTGGTGGTTCCTCGTAAAAATCAGAATCATCGTTGAGTACTTTTCGCACATCCGAAACACTTGCGAAAACAGATGTGTTCAGCATCAAAATAGAACAACAAAATGTTAAAACACAAATTTTAATTTGCCTTCCCAAACTGTTGTATATAGCGTAATTTTTACGCGACCACTTGCTGAAATGTATTTGGTTTTTTGCTGTATTTTTGTCTGTTAATTTCATGAAAAAATCATTTATAGTCTATTTTGGGTTCAGCGGCAATACTTTTCTCCACATCAAAGGAATAAGGAGTTGTATTTGCTTTTTTGGTAGCAATAAATGCTTTGAATTGCTCAAAGGTCATGTCTTTCGTAGCCTCATAGAGTTCGCTACGAATGTCTTGCATCATTTTTACAGCATCAAATGCTTTTTCCTTAGTCTTCATGGCTATTTCGGTTTAATTCTCTCGGGCTTCTTATCTCAATCATCGGGAGTCCGTTTTTTAAGTTTACTGCATTAAATCGCTTTATTCTATCGAGATTAACAATGTGTTTAAAATTCCAGCTTACGATTACGTCTACATTTGCCAACGTCGCTGTTGCGATATGACGACAATCAATTAAACAGCTTACTCCTACAACTTTTTCAACAATATACTGCTCTGCCAACCACTCTGCTTCTTTCGACATCACAATTTTCTCAAAATTATCTTTCGAATATCTATTTAGTAACGTTCTTACTTTTTCAGGTGCCCTTTCAAGCTCATAGTCCAACACATCAGACAATACAAAACACACCTCTTTTCGTTCCAGTTGCTCAAACAACATCTTGGCATCTTCGCAAAATTCCGTATCAAAGAAACCGCCAATAATTGATGTGTCTATATAATAACGCTGTTTTCTCATTTGCATAAATTCCTTTGTGCTTCAGGTATATTAGCTAATTGCTCACACTTTCCTACTTTACGACTAATCTGTATCTCATATCGCTATTTTTTGCAAAGTTACAAAATATATTTGGTATTACAAAATTTGCTACTTTCCAGATAGTTTTCAACGCAGTGTCATAAATTAGAGCTTTGACTAATCTCCTAATTCGGCACCATTACACTATACAAACTGCTTTGCGTTCGAATCACAATTTGTCTATCTATAAACGCCGGAGTTGCGTACGTTTGCTCGCCGGTATCGAAAGAATTGATCAGTTCGAATTCGCGTTGTGCAGAGAGAATAAATACCCTTCCGCGTGTACAGACCAAGTAAATTCTACCTTCGACTACCATTGGCGATGCATTGAAATCTGCGTTCAATTCCATTTCCCTTATCAACTCACCGGTATGTAGGTCGAAACTTGCTACCACGCCGTAGACTGTGGCAACAAACACAAAATCTCTTAGTGCCACAGGGCTTGCGATTTCGGGTAAAATATCATTATTTTGCCAAAGTATGGAGCCATCAACAGGATTGATAGCTGTCATTTGTGCATATTCGGTGGCGACTACGAGAACTCCACTGGCAAATGCCGGAGCTGGAGCCGGTTCGCCCGACATCACTTCCACCCGCCAGTTCACATTACCGTTGATAGGATTGTAAGATGTAACACCCGGATTGCCAATCACGATCAATTGCGGACGATTTTCAACGCTAATAATTGCCGGACTTGCCCACGATGAATTTCGTTCCGGACGTGCTCTCGACCAAACTTCGTTGCCGGTATCTAAGTCCAAAGCCATAACCCTCGGCGAATTACGTGTATCGTATTGTATAATCAACAAATTTCCGAAAATGAGCAACGAAGACGAAAGTCCGTAAGAAATATCGGGCACACCGATGTTTCTCGCCCACACTAAATTTCCATCCATATCAACGCAAATCACATCACCTGTGCCAAACATTGCAGCCACGACTCTACCGTTGGTTGCTGCCGTTGATGCCCCAAGCCCTGTATCGTCAGTTGTTTCAGGCATAGTACTTGGCGAGCCCGGGATATTGACCGCCGGAACTCTCCACAGCAATCTACCCGTACTTAATTCAAAAGCAAACAATTCTCGAACATCTTGATCGGCACCTGTAAAGAAAATTCTATTTCCGTTGATAATCGGCGAATTAAATGCTTGACGAGGCATGGGAACTCTCCATAAGATATTTTCTCCTGTTGCAAGATTCCAGGATGTTGGAACATTTCGTGCAGCACTCATTCCAAGCGAACTGTTTCCTCGAAATGCATTGTGTGTGACGTTTGATACTTGGGCAACAGGGGCAACAGGAGTTGGAGTACCTGCTTCTTCAACGGCTTGAACTTGTTCTGCAGTTTCTACAATCTCGGCAGTAGTTGCCAAAGTAGTTTCTAACCCCATCATTTCGTAATCCGGAAGATAGAAAGCTACCCATTCCGTTTCCTCTGCTTGTTCAGGTCTTAAATTTCTCAGATATGGCGAAGCTAACAAGGCAAAAATGAGTCCGCTTATCACAAGTCCGCTTGCTATCCAAACAATAGATTTTCTCGTTTTGGTTTGGATTGCCCAATCATCGATCGGATCAATATCTTTATCGGGAATATTTTTGCTTTTTTCAAAATAAATTCGCAAAGAAACCACAAAAACAGCAACCATGATCAACAATATGGCTACACCGACTCTAAGCCTACCTATACCGGTAAAATAAGCTCTCCTTGCCAACAAGTCAAGTTCGCGAATTTGTTCCTGTAATTGCGGATCATTGCCGAATTCCACGTTAGCCTGCTTCAACCGCTCAATCATTTCCAAGGCACCCGAGTTACTGACTTTGAAATAATTGGTTACAAGCATAACCGAAAAAGCAATCATAAAAATTGCCGAAACGATTGCTATATTTCTACTGATTGTTTTTTTCATGAGTCGTTATTTTGCTTACAAAGATACGAAAAAAAAATGATATTTAGTGCAGTTTATTGTTTTCGCTATCATCATCCACAATTTCAGCATCTTGAAAATCCTGTGAATTTTCAGATTGTTGCTGTTGCTGCATATCTTTGAACATCGGATTATCGTCGAAGTTCATCATTGTACGTTTGATAATGATTTGCTGTTGACGAATTTTTTCGGGCAATCCCAAAAGAAAACTGATTATCGGCATCAAAATACCAAACCAAAACGCCGTCCAAAACGAAGCTACCTCAAAACCGGGCGTGACAGCACCGGCAAGCATGACCATTCCTGCATTGATAACCAAAAGAAACAACCCCATTGTGACAGCAGTAATTTGAAGGGTCAGTGCAATCAATAGCGGTCGCAGGAATGTGTTGAACAAAGCCAACACAATGGCAACCATAATTGCTGTAAACGCATTTTCCAAATGAATGCCCGAAAGCATCCATGCAACGATGAAAACAGACACCGTGTTAACGACTATTTTGAAAAAAATCCCTCTCATTTTGATTTAATGGTTAGTGGTTAATGATTAGTTGTGGTTACTTATTGTTATTAGGTTGTTATGTTGCAATGTGGCATTTTTACTCTAATCCTGAAGCGAGAATATCCACGATGTGAATACACTTAATCGGTAGCTCTTGTTTTTTGATGTAAGCCTCCATGTTGAGCAAGCAGGTCATATCCGTAGAAACGATATACTCCGCACCGGTTGCCAAAGCATGATTGATTTTTTCTTGTGTCATTGCCACGGAAATTGGCTCGAAAGTCATGCTAAACATACCTCCGAATCCGCAACATTCTTCAGTTTTATTCATTTCTATCAACTCCAAACCTTTCACATGGCTAAGTAAAATTCGTGGTTCTTCTTTAATGCCGTATTCACGAAGCGCACTGCAACAATCGTGAAACGTTACGGAGTGATTAAATGTTGCACCGATATCGGTAACTCGCATCATATTGACTAAAAAATCCGTAATTTCGAAGATATTGTCGTGAAGTTCGTTGTTCTCTAAATGTAGTCCGGTATTGTGAAACAGATTGGTATAATAATTTTTGACATAACTCACACATTTTGTTGAAGGAGCCACAACATAGCGTTTGTTGCAGAAATCACGAATAAATTTTTCGCCGATTTCTTTAGCTTCATCCCAAAAACCGTTTTTGAATGCCATTTGTCCGCAACACGTTTGGTTGTGATTATAGTTGACCTTTACATCCAATTTTCGAAGAATTTTCAGCAAATTGAACGCTACTTCTGGCACCAAACGGTCGATGCAACAAGGTATAAAAAGGTCAACTTCTTTTTTTAATGTCATTGGGATACAATTTTGCTTCGCAAAGATACGATTTTTATTTTTTATTTGCCGCAATCGACATAATCACTCCCAAAACAATCCCTAACATCGCAGCAAACAACACTTGAAACTCTGGTAAAAGAATAAACGTTATGGTGTGTGCAGGAATCCAAAAAAACGGAATGGTTTTCATGAATACGAATTTCCATTGCACTGTCCAATTCAGGTTTTGCAGAATGTTTGAGAAATCGAGTCTGTTTGTGAAAAAACCTTTTAACGTCCCTCCGGTTTGTGCGATGTGTGTATCGGTAATTTTATGAAAAACCATAAAAACGGGTGCAAAAATAGCGTTCAGCATCACGCTGATTGAAAATGCACCGAGCAGTTTCAACCCACTGAAACTACCGGACATTGCAGCAACTATAGCACTATCTGCTCCATAAAGAGCCGTAGGAACGCCCACCTTGAATATAGCAAGTGCAGCAGTAATTATCACACCAAGAAATCCCCAAATCAAGGCTCGCGAGGCAATTCCGAAACCCGGTTCGTTGTAAACACCTTTACGAATGCGAAGTCCGAGCATTTCGCCCATCGTCGCGAGTATGGCGAATTTTGCAAAACCCATGGGTAGAGCATAGTTGTCGGAGGCAAATTTAAACCAACCGTACATGGTTTCGCAGATTGCAAAAGGTACAAAGAGTAAGGCTAAGGTTAGTACAAAAAGTGCATCAAATAAAATTGGCTTTGGCTTTTGTGCTGTTTTTTCCATCGTTTTGCTTTATTTTTTGCAAAGATACGATTTTTTTTGTACCTTTGCAAAAAATTATGGACAATGAATAAGAACTACTACTGTGTAATCATGGCAGGTGGGGTAGGAGCCCGTTTTTGGCCTATGAGTCGCACATCGCAACCCAAGCAATTTATTGATATTCTCGGAACAGGCGAAAGTCTTTTGCAACGCACTTTTCAGCGTTTTCTAAAAGTTTGCCCGCCCGAAAATATTTTTATTGCAACGAATTCGATTTATCGAGATTTGGTTAAGCAACAATTGCCTCAAATTACCGATTCTCAGATTTTGTGTGAGCCGAGCCGTAGAAACACTGCACCATGTATTGCTTACGCAAATTACAAAATTCACCAGATCAATCTGGATGCTACGATTGTGGTGGCTCCGTCCGACCATATTATCACGAAAGAAAGCGATTTTTCGAATGTGATCTTATCGGCAATGGATGCAGCAACACACAATGACTGGCTGATAACATTGGGCATTCAGCCGTGTAGCCCGAATACAGGCTATGGCTACATTCAGTTCGACGAAAACGAAGTTTATGCTAAAGACAACCGTTTGAAAAAAGTGAAAACGTTTACAGAAAAACCCGAATTGGAGATGGCAAAGAAATTTCTTCAAAGCGGGGATTTCCTTTGGAATGCAGGAATTTTTATTTGGAAATTGAAGAATTCCATGAAAGCATTTAAGCAGTTTTTGCCGGAAATAGACGAGCTGTTTCAATCGGGACTTCCATATTACAACACACCCGAAGAACGCGATTTCATTGAGAAAACCTATCCAATGTCTAAAAATATCTCCATCGACTATGGTATCATGGAAAAAGCCGAAAATGTGTATGTGCTTGCCTCTGAATTTGGCTGGTCGGATTTAGGAACGTGGGGCTCTCTCTACGAACATCTCCCGAAAGACGACAACCAAAATGCTGTTGTTGGGCGAAATGTACTGCTGTATGGCACAAAAAACTGTATCATCAATTTTCCAAAAGATAAACTTGCCGTAATTCAAGGTTTGGAGGATTACATTGTTGCCGAAGATAGTGGTATTCTGCTGATTTGCAGAAAAGAAGATGAACAGAATATTCGCCAATATGTGGCTGATGTTGCCATTGAAAAAGGGGAGAAATACATTTAATACATAAAAAAATGAAAAAAACACTCAAACTATTCGTTGCGTTCTTTATTTTACTATCCTCGCAACTGTACGCGAACGAAGGCAAGTGGATCCCAATGTTGTTGGATCAAAACATGGAAAACATGCAACGCCTTGGCTTGAGGCTTACTGCAGAAGAAATTTACAGTATAAATCAGACAAGTTTGAAAGATGCTGTCGTTCATTTTGGTGGATTTTGTACCGGTACATTGATTTCTCCGTACGGTTTAGTTTTGACTAACCATCACTGCGGACGTAGCCAAATTCAAGCACATTCGACATTAGAGAACAACCTTATGCAAGACGGTTTTTGGGCGATGTCGAGAGACGAGGAATTGCCCAATCCGGGGCTGTTTGCACGTTTTCTGGTTCGTGTGGAAGATGTAACCGAAGAGGTTTTAGCAACATTGAACAACGAAATGTCCGAAAGCGAACGTGATGAACAAATTCGCAGAATTTCGACAGAAATTGAGAATAGAGCAACTGAAGGAACGCATTACGATGCGAGGGTTGCATCCTTTTTCGAGGGTAATGAATTCTTTTTACAAGTTTTCGAAACATTTTTAGATGTTCGCTTGGTGGGAGCACCGCCAAATTCGATCGGAATGTTTGGCGGGAGCACCGACAATTGGACTTGGCCACGACATGTCGGCGATTTGGCATTGTTCAGAATTTATACAGCTCCTGATGGAAGTCCGGCACCATTTGCAGAAGAAAATATTCCGATGAGATCGAGACACTATCTTCCAATTTCGCTCGACGGTATTAACGATGGCGATTTTGCTATGATTTTGGGATTTCCGGGCAGAACAGACCGCTTTGCTACATCTTTTAGGCTCAACCACTTGCTTGATTTCAGACATCCGACAGTTATCGAGGTTCGAACCGAAAGATTAGGAATCATCGATGAGTTTGCTGAAACATACCCTGATATCAGGTGGCTTTATGCAGGCAGATACTTAGGTATTGCAAATCTTTGGAAAAACAGCATTGCACAAACAGAGCAGTTGAGAAAATATGGAATTGTCGATAGAAAAGTACAAATTGAAAACGATTTTCGAGAGTTTGCCAGACGAAATCCGCAATTTGCCGATGTACTCTCCGATATTGAGAGTGCTTATCAAGTGTTCAATCAATACGAACATGCAATTCGTTTTCAAGCCGAAGCAATCGGAAATATCGAGCCTTTTATGGTTGCAAATCACTTTGCAAGTCTTCAAACAGCATTGCAAAGGCATGAAGAAGAGGAAAATGAATATACTTTAGAAGAAGTATTAGACGCGATCGAACGTATAACAAATACCGTTGAACGCATTTTTGGAAACTCTTATCCGAGGGTGGAGCTAAGAAACACTGAAAGTATGTTGAGACTGTATTCGGAAAGAGTGCCGAGAAATCAGCAGCCCGAGGAATTTGTTACTTGGGTTGAGCAAAACAGAAATGATTTTGCACGAATGGCACAAGAACTTCACGGAAGTGTGTTTGCGAGCAGGGAAGGGGCATTGGCAGTTTTGAATAATTGGGATAAAACTATTTTTGAAAACGACAAAGCCTTCAAAATGGCACGAATTTTTGCCGGGCATTCAAAGGGAATCACGGAAATGCTTGTTCCAACTAACGAAAAACTACGCAGAGCCAATCGTTTATTTGTACAAGGTTATCGAGAAATGAACCCCGATCGTTTGATTGCACCAAATGCAAATTCGACTATGCGTCTAACTTATGGACAGATATTGGGTTATTCTCCGGAAGACGGCGTTCATTTCAGTCACAAAACCACGCTCACAGGCGTGATGGAAAAAGAAAATCCGGATTGTCACGAATTTGTTGTCCCTGCGAGGTTGCGAGAACTTTATGAAACAAGAGATTTCGGAATTTATGCCGAAGATGGAAATATTATCGTGAATTTCATTACCAACAATGACATTATAGGTGGAAACTCAGGAAGTTCCTTATTGAATGCCGATGGCGAAATTATCGGTCTCGTTTTCAGCGGAAACCGGGAGTCGACAGGTGGTACTATTTTCCTTGGAGAAAATGCACGAGCTATCCACGCAGATATTCGCTACGTGCTGTTCATCATCGACAAATTTGCAGGTGCGAGACATTTGATCCAAGAAATGTCGCTACGTGCAAGGTAAACTAGTTTTCCGATTTGCCTTTTTTGAGGTAATTTTCGATTTTGTCGGCTTCTTGGGGATTAGCTTTTCTGAAAGCAACGGGGTTTTCACTGTATTCACGCAAGGCAATTTTGTGATACACTTGCTCCTTCATGTTTCGAAGTTCTTCCAAGGATTTGATTTTGTCGCTCATTTTTTATCTTTTTTAGCAGTTTCAACTACACCTTCTTGGTGCTACATTCACGATATCTTCGTGACGATCTCTTACTTCAAAACCTAACCTTATCAATGTTTGGCGAAGGGTGTCTGGATTTGTGCGGCGAGGGTTGTAGGTAATTACAATACTTCTACCGGGCATGTCAATTCTGTAGTTTGTCACGCCTCTCTCGTGAGGTAGGTTTCGCTCAATTACTCTAACACACGAACTACAATGGTAGTTCAAGAAAAATGTAACTGTTTGGTTTCTGTTTTGTGCCATTGCAGTGCTGGTTAATGCAAGTGCGAAGATGGCGAGGATGATTTTTTTCATGGTTTTATTTTTTTGGTTTGTAGGGGCGAGGCATGCCTCGCCCCTACAATGGTTTTTAATTTCTACCAAACGGCGTCCAACGGATTCCAATGTAAAACTTTCGCTCCATCAGCGAACCATAAATGATGCTTGCATCAAAATTCGGTCCGAACGGATTGCCGGGGTTTATGATTGGGTTACTTTGAAGGGAATTCAAGATATTTTCGCTACCGGCATAGATATCGAGATTTCTGAAACGCCGTGTGATTTGTGCGTGAAGTATCGGAAAGGGACTTGAACGCTCTTCCCACAAACCGTGCGTATTATCCGGCAAACGCACACTACCGTGAAATTGTGTAGTAACATCAAACTGCCACGTGTTTAGATTGTTAGTCAAATTATTAACCATCAAAAATTTCCACGGTGCAACAAACGGACTTTGACGTAATTCTCCGTCAATCGTTTGTCGAGAATCGTTGTAACGTCCTGCCAATGTGAGTATCCAGTTGCTGTTCGGCAAAATATCTGTTCGGATTTCCAACTGTGCATTGTTCGAAAACGAACGATCTCTTGACATATAAAAATGTGCTTCTTGATGGTTACGGTCTACATTCACAAGCAATTGATTGTTAAAAACTGTTCGATAAGCACCCAACGCAACAGAAATCGTACGTTCTTCATCAATTGCAAAAATATGATGATAATTCAAACCGAAATTCCAAGCATCTTCCAAGCCCATTTCTTCACCAATATTAAAAATACGAGAACTTGCCAACAGGTTCATGTTTTCGGCAACCGGGATAGGGGAGCGAAAGGCTCGTCCGAAAGAACCACGCAAGGTACCATGTTCCGAAACGCTCAATCTGCCATGTAAACGTGGCGTAACCATGTGATGCTCGTAAAGCGTGTTGAAATCGTAACGCAAGCCGGCAACAACTGTAAATCTATCATTTGCGAAAGTATATTGTCCGAAAATTCCGGGAATATTTTCTGTTTTTCTACGGTTGTCTAACGTTGCCCAAACGGTGTCCATACGGAGAATGTCGCCACCGAAATTCTCTCGAATATCGTTGTGTTGAAAACTTGCACCTAAATTCAAATTATGTCCATCGGAAAGCGTGTTGTCATAAATGATATTGGCATACAAATTGAATTCGGTAGCATCATAAGACCTTGGGCCATACAGTGTTCGCAAGTCCATATATGTTGCCGAAAGTTGTGTGCCAATGCTTGATGTTTCGGTGAGTCGAAAACCGTTTCTTGTAAAAATCTGCCCTCGATTGGTGCGATTGGTAAAGCCCCAATGCGTGTCATTATTTACGCCCGGTCTGAATCCCATTTGTCCGCCAACTCTATCGTCAAACACAAACATCGCTGTCGTAATGCTTGTGCGTGTAGGGGTAACATAACTAAAACGAGTGGCCATATTGAATTGCCGAGATTTAGGTTTATCCATAAAACCATCGCCGTGATGGTCGGGATCACTCGGACAATGGCCAATATGGTCTTTCTCTTGTTGAAATTGTGAGTAATGTGCAAAAACTGTGATGCCGAGTCTATCGTTGATTTGGTTGTTTTGAATCACATTGGCTTCCAATTGGTGGTGACTGTCGTAAAACAAGTTTATGAATAACGGATCGGCAGTTTGCGGACTACGATATTCGAGATTGATTTGTCCGGCCAATCCTTCAAAACCATTGATAACGGAGGCAGTTCCTTTTGAAATTTGAATAGCCTGCATATACGAACCCGGCACATAGAGCATTCCGAAAGGAGCCGAAAGTCCACGAAAAAACGGCATATTTTCAAACATCAACTGTGTGTGAAGTCCCGTCAATCCAAGCATCTGAATTTGCCTTGCTCCCGTAATGGCATCGGCAAAACTGACGTCAACGGTGGCACTGTTTTCAAAACTTTCCGCAAGGTTACAACACGCCAACTGACAAAGTCCGACAATCGTAATGACGTCCATCCGTTGCGGATTTAATTGGTCAATAAAATGTCCGCGCTGACGTTCGACAATTTCAACTCCCTCAATCGTAAGGTTTGGGTCTTGCACAAGAACAATTCTTATGTTGTTATCGTTGGGTCTCACTTCTATTGTGTCGCTAATCCATCCGAGAAACCTAACAACCAAAAGATTTCCGTCTGCCGGAGTTTTTCGAAGTTCGAATCTCCCGTGGCTGTCCGCCACTGTTCCGCTATATGTTTTTAGCCAATGCACAGTGGCTCCGGGAAGTGGTTCTGTCCTGTTTATCAAAGAAGTACCATCTCGAGTAACAACCGTTCCGGAAATAGTTTGAGAAAAAAGAGGTTGGCTTAAACACAAAAGGAATAGGCCGAAAAATATATGTTTCATAAATTTGTTTTTTTGTTAAGAGTAAAAAGGTCTAAAGATAACTAAAAAGGTTTAAAAATTTAGACTTTTCACAACAAAAATTCGGTTGTTTGCTTTGCCAATAACTGTATAGAAAGCCCTATATTGCTCAAAAAAACATGGCAATGAAGCGAGCAGCAATTTTTACAAACAACATTTTTTATACTAAAGAAATCTGCGATATAAAAAACCGGGTAGTTATCGATTTTTAGATCGTGATGCGTTGAAAAGAAATCAGCATCTAATTGCGTGAAATGGCTAATGTTTTGGCAACAATCAGATGTGTGCTCGTGTGAACAACACATTTCAGGCGAACAACTGTGCCCCTCGCAATTCGCATTTTGAGCCATCAAAAACAAAAAACTTTTGTTTTTTGCCGAACAGTAATGTTCTATCAAATTCAATCCGTTGGTCGCTGTGAGAAAGCAGACCAAAGTAATGCATGTAACAATATGTTTGAAAATAAATTGCATTGGCACATATTTCTACCACTACAAAATTACTAAGAAAAAATGAAAAAAACAAGTTTTTTCAGAAAATTTTTATGCTTGCATTTTTTTATACGTTTGAATCGCTAACTGCTTGGCTGCCTCATGTTCATTAGGAATCGTGCCTTCCAAAATGGCTTCTTTCACGGCATCTTTAATAATTCCTACGGTTTTCGAAGGCTGAAGGCTGAACATCTCCATGATTTCTTCGCCTGTAATCGGAAGTTTGAAATTGCGAATACGATCTTTTTCTTCCAGCTCAATCAATTTTTTCTCAACTAACTCGAAATTACCTTTGTAACGCAAGACTTTTTCACGGTTTTTCGATGTGATGTCTGCTTTGCAAAGTAGCATCAAATCATCAATATCGTCTCCGGCTTCAAAGAGCAAGCGTCGAACTGCGGAATCGGTTACAACATCTTCTGCAAGCACGATTGGACGCAAATGCAACTCCACTAACTTTTGGACATAACGCATTTTTTCGTTCATCGGCAAACGCAAGCGCTTAAAGATTTTCGGCACCATTTTTGCTCCGATAAATTCATGAGCATGAAACGTCCAGCCGACTTTTTGGTCATATCTTTTGGTTTGTGGCTTTGCGATATCGTGTAGTAGTGCAGCCCAACGTAACCAAAGATTATCCGTGACTTTTGCAGTGTTGTCCAACACTTCTAACGTGTGCAGAAAATTATCTTTGTGAGCATTTGTTCCGACTTTTTCAATGCCTTTCAAATTCGTGATTTCGGGCAAAATCTTTTCAAGAATTCCTGACGCATCTAAGAGTTTGAAGCCATAAGAGGGTTTTGGAGAGCCTATGATTTTATTGAGTTCTTCGGCAATTCGTTCTTCCGAAAGGATTTCGAGACGATGTAGATTTCGCTGAATGGCTTCAAAAGTTTCCGGATCAATATCGAAATACAATTGGGAAGCAAATCGTACGGCACGAAGCATTCGCAGCGGGTCATCGGAAAACGTAATATCAGGGTCTAACGGCGTACGAATAAGCATATCACGCAAATCTTCAACGCCATAAAAAGGATCGATCAATTCGCCAAAGGTAGCTTTGTTCAGCGAAAGAGCCATAGCATTAATCGTGAAATCTCGACGATTTTGGTCGTCTTCCAAAGTTCCATCCTCCACATGCGGTTTGCGAGAATTTTCGACATAAGATTCTTTTCGAGCTCCGACAAACTCAATTTCAAAATCTTCATAATGCAGCATCGCTGTTCCGAAATTTTTGAATACCGAAATTTTTGTACTGTCACCGATAATTTTGCCTACGGTTTCCGCCAATTCTACACCCGATCCAATCGTCATAATGTCGATGTCTTTTGACGGACGATTGAGCATCAAATCTCTCACGAAACCGCCAATTACATACGTTTCGATTTGTTTTTCTTCGGCAATTCTTGAAACCAAATCAAAGATGGGGTGTGTGAGTTTATCAGCAAGATTCATAGCTTGCAAAGATACGATTTTTTTTTGAAACAACCAAGTAGCAAACAGATTCCTCAGTCGCTATGCTCGGAATGACTACGACTGCATACGTGGAGAGGGAGAGTGGGGCAACGGAGTTGCTCCCACTCTCCCTTTTCTCTCCCTATTTAATCGCCGTCATCCCGAACGTAGTGAGGGATCTCCTTGCTACAAGGCTGTACAACGGTTACTGTTTGTCAATGTCATTTTTTTTTTGTATCTTTGTGGAACAAAAATATAAAAACACCTATTACCATGAGCTCTACAAACTTGCAAATCGACCAATTCCAAACTCCAAAAAACAGCATTGTCAACGTAAATTTTATCAAACATGCGTCTTTGTTTTTCGAAGTGAACAACTACGTTATTTACATCGATCCGGTGGATGAAGCTACTGATTTTTCAACGCTTCCGAAAGCCGATTTGATTTTATACACGCATGATCACTACGATCATCTTTGTAAAAAAGCGTTATCGGATATTTTGACCGAAAAAACAGAAATTATCGGAACTCTTGAAATTGAAACTGCCTTGAAAGACAGCGATGCGAAGCATGTAAAAGTTCTGAAAAACGGCGAAGAAACAGATGTTTCCACGTCTGCTGCAGAAATTTCTGTTTTGGCAGTTCCGGCTTACAACACCACACAAACCCAGTTTCATCCGAAAGGCAGAGATAATGGTTATGTATTGACCATTGACGGTCTGAAATTCTACATTCCGGGCGATTGTGAAGACATGCCGGAATTGGCAGATTACAAAGGTTTGGATGTAGTTTTCCTTCCTGTAAATCAGCCTTACACCATGACGATTGATCAATGCGTTAATGCTGTAAAAATGATGCAACCAAAGGTGTTTTTCCCCATTCATTACGGCGACACCGATACGAATGAATTGATGGAAAAACTCAATGCAATTGAGGGAGTTGAAGTTCGTTTGCGCCGCATGTAAATCAGTAGGGGCGAGGCATGTCTCGCCCCTACAATAATTCAATCATGAACAAAACTAAACACCCCGGAACTGTTGTAGAAATTGACAAAAATCTTGTCTTTGTCGAGATTATTTCGCTTTCGGCTTGTGCAAGTTGCAAGTCAAAAAATATGTGCAGCATGTCGGAAAGCAAAGAAAAAGTCATCGAAGTTGCTGCTTCCAATCCGGAAAACTATGCTGTCGGGCAATCTGTGAATATTGTGATGAAAGAATCCTTAGGATTAAAAGCCGTTTTCTTGGCTTATGTGATGCCGTTTATTGTGTGTATGATTGTCTTGTTTGGACTGTCGTTCGTTTTCGAAAACGAATTGATTTACGGCGTAGGTGCGATATTGGCGGCGGCTCTTTACTATTTCACCTTAAAACAGTTTTCCGATAAACTCAGTAAGGAATTTGTTTGGCATTTGGAATAAAATCATAAGTTCCCCTAACCCTCATCAGCGAGGAAAACCACTAGCTCATAACCAAGGATATGAAACGAATTTTCATCTTTGTCACAACCGTAACACTTGCGATACAGCAGATTTTTGCTGTTCCGGCGTATCCTCACCCGATAAATTATACGCTGCCCGATGGCTCGCAAATTACGATTCAACTGCGAGGCAGCGAGTGGATAAATTGGGCTGAAACACTTGACGGCTTTACGTTATTACAAAACTCGGAAGGCTTTTTTGAGTATGCAACGCTAAACGAACATGGCGACCTAACTCTGTCGGGTATTCGTGTAAACGATATGCAAAGACGAACACGTGGCGAACAAGATTTTTTGCATACTTTGGAAAGAGGTTTAACGTTTAGTGACTATCAAATCGAAGCCAAACTTCAATTTCGCAGAACAGCAAACGATTTCGTAATAGAAAATGTAGTAGAAAGTGCGCAAAGAACCCAGGGATCTTCTGTACGCATACCGGTTATTTTAGTTGGGTTTTCAGACCAACCATTCACAAGATCGGAACAAGACTTTGTGAACATGTTCAATCAACCGAATTTTTCAGTTGGTGGTGCTACCGGAAGTGTGCGTGATTATTTTTACGATATTTCGCACGGACAATTGGATTTACAAGCCGATGTTTTTGGTCCGTTTATTTTGCCAGGTCCGATAAGCAGATTTACAAACAACACCACAGAAGTAGGTGGTACAACGCTTTGCGATAATAGCGGTAATTCTCAAGATATGGCTCGCTTGGCTATTGATTTGGCGATTTCCCAAGGTGGTGCAAATTTTGCGAACTATGCTGTGAGCGGCATTGTTCCTACTGTACATATTATTTTTGCCGGTCATGGAACAGAGGCAGGTGCACCAAGATGTCAGTCTATATGGTCGCACGCTTGGAGTATTCAGCCAGCAATTACGCGCAACGGTGTTACACTTGGTGTTTTTTCTACTTCTCCGGAACTTCGTGGTAATTCTAATAATAATCCATCAGGTGATCTTGGAACTATTGGCGTTATCGTACATGAGTTAGGTCATTCTCTATTGGGTTGGCCCGATTCTTATTCTGTTGTGACTAATCAGGAGAATCGTTGTGTGGATTTAGGAACTTGGTGTGTGATGGCAGGCGGTGTTTGGAATGGGAATCCTGGGGGCTCGACGCCGGCAAGACCTTCTGCGTGGTTTGTTGTTGATGCAGGTTGGGCTGAGGAAGTAACTCTGTCAACACCACAAAATGCTACCATGCCAAATCCTACGCAAACAGGTATCGTATTCAGAATAAATACAACCACACCGGGCGAATATTTTTTGCTTGAAAACCGACAAAGAGTTGGTTGGGACGCTTTTATTCCTGCAAGTGGTATGCTAATTTATCATGTTGACAGAACAAGTGCTGCTTTGAATGATTGGCGTACTAATCGCATTCTGACTAACTGCAATCGTCGCAGGCTTTATATCAAGCAAGCCGGTTGTGCTACAGCGAATGGCTGTGTCGGAAATCGGGCAAACGATGTTTGGGGACGAGCAGGTTTTACGGCATTTACAGACAACTCAACACCAAATGCAAGATCGTGGGTGGGTGCACTCACAAATCGTCCTGTAACCAATATTGTACACAATGCAGGTGCAAGAACGATTTCGTTCGCATTTATGGCTGATGCTACTGCTAACAGCCTTGAAATTATTGCAGATGCATTCCCATATACACAAATTCCAACTTTTTTACGCTTACCGGCTTCACTTTCGGCAAGAGCAGTAAATAGTGGGACAGCAGCACAAACCAATGTGAGACTTTCGGCAACGCTGAACGGAAATTCAATAGGCCAATCCGCTCCGGTAAGTTCCATAGCAACAGGTGCAGTATCACCAAATATGACCTTCACGCCAAGTCGAAGAATAATTTCTACCGGGAACAACACCATAGTTTATACAGTAAGCGGTACACAGGCTAACCATGGCACAAAGAATACCGACACATTCACATTTGTAGGAACAGATGGCGTGCTTGCCGTGGACAATGTAACAGATTTTACCAGTGGCATCGGTTCCAGAGCCGGAGCCATCACCCTCGGAAATATCTTTGAAATAACCGATACTGTGCTAATTACAGGTGTTCAGGTCGGATTTGGAAGTGCAGCTACCTTAAATTACAGCGTCTCCGTATTTGCTATGACCGGAGCCTCGACCATCGCTCCTACACCTTTATTCACGCAACCGGCAACTCGGAGGACAACCGGTTTTTACACGGTTAATGTTCCGGAAACTCGACTAAATCCGGGTCGCTATTTTGTGTCTGTAAACCAACTTGATACTACACATATCACGGTTGCCGCTGATGATGCAGATGGTAGAGCTCTTCACATCAGAAATGGGAATAACTTAGTAGCCAACAGCGAGTTTGGTGCTCTCGCTATTCGTATGGTGCTTGCCAAAGTAGCACCAATCTACGGTATTGCGTTAAGCCAAACAGATACGTTCATATTTAGGCATGCTTTTTATGGCTACAGTGAACAAACAGCACTTGAAGTAACCGTTACAAACACCGGAAATCGACCAACGGGAGAATTAACCATCGAATTAAGCGGTGAAAACTCGAATAGCTTTACTCTTTCAGAAACAACTGTTCCGAGCATTGCAATACATGGTACAGGTATTTTTTCCATTGTCCCCAACATAGGTCTTGATACGGGAACTTACACGGCAACAGTTACAGTTATCGGTGACAATGATGTCTCCCAAAGTTTTGAAGTGAGTTTTACCGTAAACCCTGTACCGGCTTTCGGTATCATGTTAGACCAAATAGGAACGTATATATTTACGGAAGTTTTTTTGGGCTACGATGACAACGAACTAATACCGCTTGAGGTAACAATTACAAATGTAGGATATCAGCCAACAGGCACATTGGCTCTTGCCTTAAACGGAGAAAATGCAAGCAGTTTTACACTTTCGCAAACGCATGTTTCAAACATTGCAGTAGATGGTATAGATAATTTTTTCGTTGTCCCCAATACAAACTTGAGCACGGGAATTTATACGGCGACCGTTACAGTTACAGGCAACAATGGTATTTTGGAATATTTTAACGTGAGTTTTACCGTGAATGAAACAACAAGCATTTCCTTCTTTGAGCGAAATGTTGCATTGAGCGTTTTTCCGAATCCTGTATTTGATGGAATATTGGTTGTTGAAGTTCCTGACGATATCGAAAGTGCTGTTATACAAATTTATAATCTTTCAGGGCAGTTAGTGTTAACACGTCCAGTCAATCGCCCGGAAACAGAAATTGATATTTCGCATTTGCCGAATGGTATGTATATTGTAAGAGTCGGGCACCACTTTGTGAGAATTATCAAGCAATAGTTGTGTAATTTTCAATTAACCTCGTTAAGGGTTTCATCGTTCTCAATTTTTTTCGTATCTTTGCATCATGCGAATACTGTTTTACATCGTAATTCTTCCGCTTTCGAAGCTTCCTTTTGCTTTGATATACGGCATTTCCAATGGATTGTCGTTTGCGTTGAATCGTGTTCTGAAGTATCGCAAAGAAATTGTTATGCAAAACCTTAAAAATTCGTTTCCGGATCGCAGTGAAGCCGAAATCAAAACGCTTGCTAATCAATTTTACGATCATTTTGCCGATATTCTTGTAGAAGGCATCAAGATGTTTTCTTTATCGAAAAAACAAGTCATGCAGCGTTATGCCTGCAAAAATCCGGAGGTTTTATTCCCTTATTTCGAGCAAAAAAAATCCCTTATTTTAGTTTCAGCACACTATAACAACTGGGAATATATGGTGCTTTCGATGGGTATGCAATTCAAACATCATGGTGTTGGTGTCGGGAGACAGCAGAAAAACAAAGTGTTCGACCGCATTATAAATCGCTATCGCCAACGCTACGGTACCGAAGTTGTATTTGCATCGAATGTTCGCGAAACGTTTGAAACTTACGAAAACCAACAACTTCCGACAGCCTACATGATGCTTTTCGATCAAGCGAAAAGTCCTAAAAAAAGTTATTGGACAACGTTTTTAAATCAAGACACCGGCTTTATTTTTGGCCCGGAATACTTTGCTAAAAAGTACGATTTTCCGGTGTTTTACTACAATGTGAAAAAAGTTAAACGAGGTTTTTACGAATTTGATTTGACGCCGATTGCAGAAAATCCCAACCAAACCGAATACGGCGAAATCACACAAAAATGTATCAATATCTTAGAACAAACCATCAACGAAAAACCGCAATACTGGCTTTGGTCTCACCGCCGCTGGAAACACAGAAGAATTGAGAATTAGTAATGATAATGATGCCGTCATTCCCGCGAAAGCGGGAATCCCCTTGCTTAAGGGGATTGCGGGTCAAGCCCGCAAAGACTACAACCACTAACCACTACCCACTAAAATGAAAGTAGCAGTCGTCATATTAAATTGGAACGGAAAAAAGTTTCTCGAAAAATTTCTGCCTAATGTTATTGAACATTCGGTGGGTGGGGGAGAGGTGATTGTTGCCGACAACGCTTCGACCGATGACTCCATTGATTTTTTGAAGAAAAATTTCCCGCAAATCCGACTCATAGAGAACAGTGAGAACGGCGGATTTTCAAAAGGTTACAACGATGCACTGAAACATGTCGAAGCAGATTATTTCGTACTGCTAAATTCTGACATCGAAGTCACAAAAAACTGGATTCAACCTGTGATTGACTTAATGGAAAGTGACCCGAAAATCGCCGCTTGTCAGCCCAAAATTCGCTCTTATCACGAGCGTGAAAAGTTCGAGTACGCAGGTGCAGCAGGCGGTTTCATTGATAAATTCGGCTATCCGTTTTGCCGAGGACGAATTTTTGAAACGCTTGAAACTGACACAGGACAATACGATGATGCTTGCGAAGTGTTTTGGGCTACTGGTGCAGCAATGTTCGTAAAAGCCTCTATTTACAAAGAGTTTGGAGGACTTGACGAAGATTTTTTCGCTCACATGGAAGAGATTGATTTTTGTTGGCGAGTAAAAAATGCAGGCTATAAAGTGATGTATTGTCCGAATTCTGTGGTCTATCATGTTGGCGGAGGAACTTTGCCCAAATCTTCATCGCGAAAAACGTATTTGAACTTCAGAAATAATTTGAGCTTAATTTACAAAAACCTACACACCAAAAATCTGCTCTTTGTGTTTTTTGTACGTTGGTTTTTAGATGATATCGCAGCCCTGAAATTTTTATTAGGTGGAAAACTTGGAGACTTTTTCGCCGTTTTGAGAGCACAATTTTATTTCATAAGAAATTTCCGAAAAATCCGAAAAAAACGCAGAAAACAGCTTGGAATTCGCAAGTCTCATACCGGACTTTATCCAAATTCAATTGTTTGGAAATACTACATACAAAAGCGAAAAACATTCGACCAACTATGAAAAAAATCGCCATCATCAACGGACCAAATTTGAATTTATTAGGCACGAGAGAACCCAAAATCTACGGCAATCAAACGTTTGAAAGTTATTTCGAGAAACTTGAAACGAAATTTCCAAACCTTGATTTGACTTACTTTCAAAGCAATGTTGAAGGCGAAATTATCAACAAACTTCACGAGGTTGGCTTCGATTTCGATGGTATCATTCTCAATGCGGCTGGTTATACGCACACTTCTGTATCCATTGCTGATGCTGTGAAATCCATCACAACACCGGTTGTTGAGGTGCACATTTCCAACATTTATGCACGCGAAGAGTTTCGTCAGAAATCGTTGATAGCACCGAATTGCAAAGGCGTTATCGCCGGTTTTGGATTGTTGGGATATGATTTGGCAGTTGAAGTTTTTTGATTTTGTATTCTCAAAAATTATGCGTAACTTTGCAAAGATAAACTTAAAGGTGCACAAAAAAGCACAAACCAGAATATGGGAGAAATAGACTTTGTAGTTACTTGGGTTGACATGGATGACCCGAAGTGGAAAAAAACTTTTGCCGAGTATTCGGGCAGAACAGAGAATGAGAAAAATTCCGTTTCGGTGGCGCGTTTTCGTGATTACGGCTTTTTGAAATACTGGTTTCGAGGGGTGGAGAAATTTGCACCTTGGGTGCGGAAAATCCATTTTGTAACTTGTGGGCAAAAGCCCGAATGGCTTGACGAAAATCATCCAAAGATTAACCTTGTAGACCACGAAGACTATATTCCCACGCAATTTCTACCCACATTCAACTCCAATGTACTTGAACACTACCTGCACAAAATACCTGATTTGACCGAACATTTTGTGTACTTCAATGACGACTTTTTTATAATAAACGCCGTTGAGAAAGAGCGCTTTTTCAAGAATGGCTTACCTTGCGATATTGCTGCTTTTAGGTTAAATTTTGGTGAGTCACAGTGGAACAAAATGTTGAGAAATAACATACGCATTATCAACCAGCATTTCGACAAAAAAGAGGTGATGAGGCAATTTTCGGATAAATGGCACAACAAAGTTTACGGAAAAAAGGCACGATTGAACTATCTTTTTAAGCACTTTAACAGATTTTTTGTTCTGCGTACACCACATAATGCCCAGCCATTTTTGAAAAACACGTTTGAAGATGTATGGAAAAATTGTGAAAAAGAGTTAATTGCAGCATCAGCAAACAGATTTCGATCAACGACTGATTTAACGCCCGAACTTTTCAGAACGTGGCAAGCTTGCAAAGGCGACTTTGAACCCTACAACACTTATGACGACACAAAAATGTTTCCGCTCCTAATAAAGCCAAAGCAAGCTGTGAAAGCGATATATAATCAATCGTATAAACTCATTTGCCTCAATGATAATGTACACATTCGTAACTATCAGCAAGTTATGCGAAATATTGACAATGCTTTTGAACACATTTTGCCGGAAAAATCAAGTTTTGAAAAGTAAAAAATTATGAGAACATTTTTGACAAAACTGCTTTGCAGTGCAATACCAACAAGGTTTTTCAAGAGCAAAATTCGTAATGTTCTTTGGGGAAAATTTGAGTCAGAAGTGCAATTCAAAAGCTTTCTTTCCATTGCAGCAATAGTCAAAAATGAAGGAATATATTTTAAGGAGTGGATTGAATATCATAGGCTCATAGGCATTGACAAATTCTACATTTATGACAATGAATCTACCGATGATACCTGTGAAATTTTGAAGCCATACATCAAGCAAGGAATTGTTGAATATACCTATTTTCCCGGAAAGAAAAGACAAAAACCGGCATACAGAGACTGCCTCAAAAAACATAAATACGACTCAAAGTGGATTGCTTTTATTGACCTCGACGAATTTATTGTGCCGTTAGATTGTGATACAATCCCTCAATTTTTGGAGAAACTTCCAAAAACAGCGACACAACTCTGTATCGGATGGTTCAACTATGGAAATAGCGGATTTGAAGACAAGCAAAACGGACTTGTTATAGAAGTGTTTAAGCATACGTCGGGAAAAGCGGCAAATTATGGAAAATATATTGTAAATCCACGAGATGTCTGCAAACCTAATGTCCACAAATGTAAGATGATCGGCGGGTTTACGATTGATGAAAACATGAAGCCCATAAAACGTTTTGATTGGCAGTTAGACAGAGATGTTCTGAAAAAAGGGTATTCAATTCAAAAAATAAGAATCAATCATTACCAAATAAAGTCGTGGGAGGAGTATTCAAAAAAATATGAGCGAGGAGATGTAAATAGAAGTAAGCCAAGATACACACGGGAATTGTATGATAGAATAAATTCAGACAAGACAGTTGCAGACAATACTATGGACAAACACATTGATTCGCTAAAAAATAGGCTTAACGATAAAGAAAATGGATTGGTATAGAGTAAATAAAACATTTGCAGAGATTGTAGCTTCTGTCATTCCGCATAAAATGGCACGAAACAGATGGCGTGGAATTTTACGTTTTGGGGTTTTTAGAGCTCTAAGGCTTAAGCGTAAACTGAAACGAGATACTTCATCACCTGAAATTTATTTAGCAGTTTGTACAATGGCAAAAAATGAAAGTTCTTACTTTGACGAGTGGATAAAATGGCATCGTGATTTAGGAGTTGAAAAATTTTACATCTATGATAATGAAAGTACTGACAATACAAAAGAGGTTCTCGCACCGTACATAAAATCGGGCTTGGTAGAATATACTTTTTTTGCAGGCAAAAGAAAGCAACTCCCTATCTACGATGACTGCTTTGCAAAACACAGGTTAGATGCACACTGGATCGCATTCATTGATATAGATGAGTTTATCGTTCCGATAAAAGAAAAGACAATTCCTGACTTTTTGAAGCAATTTGAAAATTTTTCGGCGATTGAAATAAATTGGCTCATTTATGGTAGTGGTGGTGCAAAAGAGCGAGAAGAAGGAGCTGTCATGGAGCGTTTCAAGCACCATGCACCGTTTGACCACGAATTAAATAGAATTGTCAAAAATATCGTTAACCCTCGTCGTGTTTTCAATTTTAGCGGTGTTCATGAAGTGGCTCGAATTTGTGGAAAAACAGTCGATTCGCATGGGGAAATCATAAAAAAGAAGTACACAGATAGAGAACCACAATTTGATGTAATTCGGATAAATCATTATGCTGTAAAGTCGTACGAAGAGTTTTTGGAAAAAAGAGCCCGTGGTCGTTCGAGATCGCTCAAAACACGCCGATTAGATTATTTTGACAAATTTGACCTCAACGACATAAAAGAGGAATAGCAACAAAGTTACACCAAAATGAAAATTTTAATCACAGGAACTGCAGGATTTATTGGGTTTTACTTGGCGAAAACACTTCTTGAAAAAGGGCATCAAGTCGTTGGTGTTGATAATATCAATGATTATTATGATGTAAATCTAAAATTTGCACGACTGTCTGAAAGTGGCATTGATAAAAATGAAATCGAAAATTTGAAGATGGTTCAAAGCAAAAAATATCAGAATTATCGTTTTATGAAATTGGATATTTCTAACAAAGATGATGTTTTTTCGCTTTTTGATTCTGAACGTCCTGACTGTGTTTGTAATATGGCAGCACAAGCCGGAGTGCGCTTCAGTCTTACCCATCCAAATGCTTACATTCCGTCTAACATAACAGGTTTTCTCAATATTTTGGAGGCTTGCCGTTTTTATACCGTTAAGCAGTTGCTGTATGCTAGCAGTTCGAGTGTTTATGGGCTAAATCAAGAGCAACCCTACACTACTTTTCAAAAAACTGATAGCCCGATTAGTTTGTACGCAGCAACAAAAAAAATGAACGAATTGATGGCACATAGTTACAGCCATCTGTACGGAGTACCTACAATCGGTTTAAGATTTTTTACCGTTTATGGTCCCTGGGGCAGACCGGATATGGCACCGTTCATTTTCACAAAAGCAATCGTAGAACAGACTCCGATAAATATCTATAACGAAGGAAAGATGTACAGAGATTTCACGTACATTGATGATATTATTCAATCTATCGTATTGCTTCTTGATAAACTGACAGAAGAAGATGATGGCGAATTATACAGAATTTACAATATAGGAAACAGCAATTCGGTGTATTTAATGGATTTTGTAGAAACATTAGAAAAAAAATTGAACACCACAGCCATTAAAAATTTTCTTCCTCTGCAGCAAGGTGATATGATTTCTACCCTTGCTGATGTGTCGGAATTGGAAAGCAAAACAAATTTTCGACCAAATACCTCGATCGAAGAAGGAGTTAGTAAATTAGTTGATTGGTATTTAAGTTTTAAATCGGATAGTAAAAATCATTAAAAACGAAGAATATGAAATGGATTTGGCGTAGAATCATCTCTTGCTTTCTGCCTTTTAAGATTTTATGGCTGAAGATTCGTAATAGGCAATTGTATAAAATGGAATCGCAGTTAAAATTCAAACATTTTTTGTCTGTGGTTGGCATCGCCAAAAATGAGGGGCACAATTTTATAGAATGGATTGAATATCACAGGCTCGTGGGAGTAGAAAAATTTTATATCTATGACAACGAATCAACAGACGACACCTACAAAATTTTGCGTCCATACATTGAACAGGGACTGGTTGAATATACATATTTTCCGGGCAAGAAGAAACAGATACCGGCATATTTAGACTGCATCAACCGGCACAAACTTGATACAAAGTGGATTGCTTTTATTGACTTAGATGAGTTTATAGTACCCATAGATTGCGAAAGTATCCCGGAAACCTTAAAAAGGCTACCGCCTACCGCCACCCAATTGTGTATAGGATGGCTCGTTTACGGAGATAGCGGACATGAAAAAAAACACGATGGACTCGTTTTAGAGGCGTTTAAATATAATTGGGGTGAACCCTCTGTTTGTGGAAAAATCATTGTTAATCCACGAGATATTGCTGTGGCAGGCTCTCATAAATCAATTATGATAAACGGAGAAACGGTGGACGAAAATGGAGACGTAATCAAACCAAGTCGATGGAGCAAGGGTAGAAGATTAAAAGGTAAATTTACCATCGATAGGATACGCATAAATCACTACCAAATAAAGAGTTGGGAAGAATATTCTCAAAAGTATAGCCGAGGAGCTGTTGGTAGTGGCAATTACAAGAAGTACACCCGAAAAACTTTTGACGAAATAAACATTAACAAAGTATTGGACAATACTATGGACAAATATATTGAACGTTTGAAAGATATTTTGGATTAATAATTGTTGATTGACAGAGAAATAATGAGTTGGTTCCGTGTAAATAAAGTATTTTCTGAAATAGTTGCAGGATTTATTCCGAACAAGCTGGCACGAAATAGATGGCGAGGAATCTTACGCTACGGACTTTTTCGTGCGATGAGGCTAAAACACCGATTAAAAAAAGATAAATCGCAACCACAGTATTATTTGACGGTTTGTGCAATTGCAAAAAACGAAGGAGCATATTTTGACGAGTGGATAAAATGGCATCACGATTTGGGTGTTGAAAAATTCTATATCTACGACAATGAAAGCATTGACAACACTAAAGAGGTTCTTGAGCCGTACATAAAATCAGGGTTGGTAGAGTACATTTTTTTTCCCGGTAAAAGACGGCAGATACCTGCATACGACGATTGCCTCGAAAAACACAGATTTGATGCACACTGGATTGCAGTAATTGATTTAGATGAGTTTATAGTGCCAATAAAAGACAAAACTATTCCCGATTTTTTGAAACGATTTGAGAGCTTTTCGGCAGTAGAAATAAATTGGCTTGTTTACGGAAGTGGTGGAGCAAAAGAAAAAAAATCAGGAACAGTCATGGAAAGATTTACGCAACATTCATTACCCGAACACGAGCTGAATAGAAAGGTTAAAACCATTGTTAACCCTCGTTGTATTTTTAACTTTATTGGATGTCATGAGGCATCTCGAATATGTGGAAAAACTGCAGATTCGCACGGAAGTCCGATAACAAAAAGCTTCAACGATCGTTCGCCACAACACGATGTGATCCGTATCAACCACTATGCTGTGAAATCATATGAAGAGTTTTTGGAAAAGCGTGCAAGAGGTAGTGCCCGATCGGTTAATCAGCGCGGGCTTGATTATTTTGAACAGTTCGATCTTAACGATATAAAAGAGAGTAGGATATGAGAAGAGCAGTAGAACATTTCTTTTATGAGTACATCGCATTAACTCGTTTTGGCAGAAATGTAGCAAAAATATGTGAAATGTTGTTGCCGACAAAATTGAGAGATGGATCACAGATTGGTGAGGCACCACAAATCTCAAAGCCTATTGTCGCTATGCTAACCGGTGATAAAGGTGATAGACCATCACAAACGTTTATACGTTTACAAAGAGACAAAATTAATGCGAAAGTAAATTTTTATACAGGTGGAATCCAGGCAACATGCATAAATGAAAGTAAGCTAGCAAGTGTTCATAATATCGCACGTTTTGCAAATTATTGGAAAGAATTGAAGAGAGATAGCTTGAGTAATTGTGAAACTCTTATTGCAGCATCTTTTGTGAGCGAAAACACAGATGTTGTTTATGCACAATTCGGGAACAACGGGGCTCGAATTCTAAATGTATGCAAAGCACTTGAGCTCCCTTTGATTGTTCACTTTAGGGGATACGACAGCTCAAGAAAAAGTATGCTTAGAAAATATGAAAAAAAATACTTGGAGTTATTCGAATATGCCTCGCTTGTCATTGTCGTTTCGCACGATATGGCAGATAGGTTAGTAAATTTGGGTTGCCCGAGAGAGAAAATAGTTTACAATCCGTCTGCACCAAATGACGTATATTATCACATTCAACCGATATTCAACAAGAAATTATTTGTAGGCGCAGGAAGATTTGTTCAAAAAAAAGCACCGCAAAACACAATCCGCGCGTTTATGAAAGTGCTTGAGAAACATCCCGATGCGAAGTTGATTTTGGCAGGAGGTGGAAAATTGTTCAGCTATTGTAAAAAAATGGTAAAACAAAATAATCTCAATAATTCGGTTTATTTGCCGGGAGCGTTTACCCCAGAGCAGTTAACACAATGGCTTAGTGAGGCTACGGCATTCGTTCAGCATTCTATAACCGCTCCAAACGGAGATAAAGAGGGCACGCCAAACTCAATATCGGAAGCGAGTTTATCCGGACTACCTATTGTTTCAACGTTTCACGCAGGAATTCCTGATGTAATCATTGATCGCAAAACGGGGTTATTAAGTAATGAAGGCGATATTGATGCAATGGCAAAAAATATGATTTGGATTTTGGATAATCCTCAAGAGGCTCAAAAAATGGGGAGTGCAGGTAAAGAAAATATTTGGAGGAATTTCAATCTAAATAAATGTATTGGAATTTTGGATGAAGTGATTAGGAAGTCCGTCCGGACAAATACTTGCAGTAGGAAATCAAAAAACAAAACCAAAACATAAACGTTACAGCCCATCTAGACGAATATAATACAATTTCAAAATAAAATGTCATAGTGGACATGATTATAAACGAAAGTAGCAGAAAGTGCTTTTCGCGTATGGCGATCCAAAAAGTCCAAAAAATTAGACCAAGCAGAACTACTATACCAACTATGCCAAATTGCACCATAATATCAAGGTAGAGATTGTGAAAGTGCCATTGTGAGTGGGGTGCTTGGATTCCCAGACTCTTCGCCCGATCTTCATCAACAATCAAATGGCGTTGTTGCCACGTGCCCCAGCCCAGAATTGGCTTTTCTTTGATTGCAGAGATAGCGGTATTTCGCAGATCTACACGTATTTGGTCTGTATAGCGACTTTTTATTTCTGTGGGAATGAAAAACAATGCAAGACATAGACCAACTACTCCAACAGCTACCAAGCCCCATTTGAGGATAGGTTTGAAGTTGCAGTAAAACAAATAGCCTAAAGCCAACAACACAGGAAAAACAGCCACTCCAATACGAGCCCCTACCATAAACGTAACGAGTATTGGTAATATAGTTGCTAGCAACATTTCGAGGAATGTAATTTGTCTTTTATTGTGATACCTCAAATAAAATGATACTGGCAAGGCCATCAATAGCGTGATGCTCAATGCCGAGGGCTGCCACGTTATGGGCCATATTGTGAAAAAATGTGCATACTGCTTGCCTTCCAACAACACCATTTTCCACGAAAGTTCGTACACAGCAGAAGCGTACGACAGTAAACCATATATACACACCGCAATTACCATCCACACAAAAAAGCGAAGAAGTAGCATAACATTTCGTTTAGACAACTGCACCATACTAAAAAGAATAGGGAACAGAATCATGGGTAGGGCAGAATCAACACCTCTATTGGAAAAAGTAAAATCGCCCATGCCTACTAACCAAACAAAATTCAAAAGATACAGACCAACGACAGCATAAAATATAGGCTGCCAGGTAAATTGACGAGACTTGTTGAGGATAAAAGCTATTACTATCAACACAGATACAATTAGCATGCCCCAGCTGTTCAAACTTTCACGCAAAGGTAAAAGAATAATTAAAAAAGCCAGTGTAAAAACTTGAAAATGTTGTTCATGTGCTTGCTTAAGTAGAAGACAAAGCAGCACAAATATAGTAGCAAAAAACAAAATAGAAAGAAACATAGCAATTAAATTATTAAAGACCTAATTTTTCAAAGTAGTCTGCCGTAGAAAAGCAAACTGTAAATAACAACTCCGGCAAAATACAAGGTAAAGCCTATCCACAATATCTTTCCGTTTTGTTCGGCATAAAGTTTTATTTTTTGCGATTCTTTGAGTTTGAGTAACTTTCTATACAAAGGTCGAAGTGCACAATAGTACAATAGCACGGCAATTAACATACCTACAATAATTCCGGCGATGACATCTGTAACAAAATGCCTGCCAAGATAAATTCTTGAATAGGCAATTGCTGTCGCCCACGTAAAGGCGACAAGCGTCGCCCATTTGTTTCTGAACACAAGCCAAAGCATTGTGGCAAATCCGAATACATTGGTAGCATGTGAAGAAAAGAATCCATAAAGTCCGCCTCTACCGCTAACTAACTGTACATAATCTTTGAAATCCGGATGATGCCCCGGGCGATAACGCTCGAAAAATGGTCGTGCTACGCTTGCAGAAAGTTGGTCGGTCAGAGTAACCAACAACACAAATATAAGCGTAACAAGAATAGATTGCTTTACCGGTGTTTTGAAAAAAACTACAAATACGACAAACAAATAAAACGGAAACCATATTTGTGTTTGACTTATGGTATGCATAAGACTGTCAAGCATAGCGGAATCGCTACCATTAAGCAAAAAAAACAAGTTTCGCTCGTAAGGAAGCCAACTTTCAACAAATTGCTGGATACTTTCTCTCATCTTTCATAAAAATTACAAACCACAAAGATACGAAAAAAATGAGAACTGAGAATGGAAACTGAAAATTATTTTTAATTTCGATTAAAAAATATCAAACTTTTCACACCCAAACAATCGGATCAATCCCATTTTTTTGCAAATACTCGTTACATTTAGAAAAATGCCCGCTTCCGAAAAAGCCACGATGAGCAGAAAGGGGAGACGGATGGACGGTTTTTAGAATGAAGTGTTTCGAGGTATCAATCAATTTTTCTTTCGATTGTGCATGACTACCCCAAAGCATGAAAACCAAATGCTCACGTTCGATCGAAAGTTTTTGAATTACAACATCGGTAAACTGCTCCCACCCTTGATTTTGGTGAGATAAGGGACTGTGTGCACGAACCGTTAAGGTTGTGTTTAACAAAAATACGCCTTGCTTTGCCCAACGCTCCAAATTTCCGGAAGTTGGAACAGAGATGTTCAAATCGTTTGAAATTTCTTGAAAAATATTTCGCAACGACGGTGGAAAGGCGATTCCATCGGGTACCGAAAAACACAAGCCATGTGCTTGTCCAATGCCGTGATACGGGTCTTGCCCCAAAATCACAACTTTCACATCGTGAAAAGGTGTTAAATTAAACGCATTGAAGATCAGTTTGTTCGGAGGGCAGGTGGTGTGTTGACGTTGTTCGTGTTGCAAGAAGTTGCGCAAAGAGCTCATGTGATTTTTTTCAAATTCAGGAGCTAAAACAGAGAGCCAAGAGAGTTCGATGTTAACGGCCATAGTAAGATTTTTTTTTGCAAAATTACAATTTTTTTTGTAACTTTGTGAAAATATTTTGATCAATCATGAAAAAAATTTGTCAAATCGCACTGTTTCTTTTGGCTATCGGCATTTTAGCGTCTTGTGCTTCATCAAGAAAGCCTGCTTGTGCAACTCATGTTACGCGAACCAATAATTTTGAACGTTTACCTTTCTAATGCGAAAATTAATTCGATATGTTTGTTTGACATTTTTGCTTTTCTCTGCAAAATTCGCATTTTCGCAGGTAGAGGTGTTGGAAAACTTGATTCCAGAGCCGGAACTACAGGTGTGGAGGCAGCACTCGTTTTTCGGACACATTCATAGTGGTGGTTTTGGCTTGGGCTTTCGTTGGGGAAATATCCGATCTATTGAGAGATACACTTTTCAGGAGGCTGAATTTTTACAGCTTAGGCATCGGCATGCCGAGAGAAATCCGGGAAGGAATGCATTCGGCACGCCTCGCAGGTACATTTATGGAGGAATTAATCAGTTATTTGCGTTAAGATATGGTTTTGGCGTACAACGCACACTTAATGAAAAGCCCTATTGGGGAGGTGTTCAGGTGGATTATACCATTTCAATAGGGGCTGTCTTGGGTTTGGCGATTCCGCAATATTTGAGTATTATTCACAGAGATACGACACTACCGTTGCACCAGCAATTCTATGCTCGGACAGAAAGGTTTGACCCAAACAATCCCAGACACACCGAGTGGCAGTTTATCAACGGGATGGGACCAATGTTTAGAGGTTTATTCAATCTTCGTCCATACCCCGGAGTTTACGCAAGGTTCGCCTTTAATTTTGATTTTGGTAGATATCAAGAGCGTGTCAGTGCCCTTGAAGTGGGTGTAATGGCTGATTTTTTTCCTATTCCTGTTCCAATGATGGCGGTGCCGGATAGGAACGATCCCGGGCGCTTTGTTCCTGATCGAAATTTTTTATTCTTTAACTTTTTTATCGCCTATCATTTTGGACGGAGGAGGTAGGCTTCGACTTCGCTCAACCACCTACCATCGGACGTTGAGCGAAGTCGAAACGTCCACCCTATCGCCCCGAGTACATAGTTTCATAGTATTTTTGGTAATCTCCCGAAGTTACATTGTTGAGCCATTCTTCATTTTCGAGGTACCAGTCCACGGTTTTTTCCATACCTTCTTCGAATTGAAGCGAGGGTTTCCAACCTAATTCGTTGACTAATTTTGAGGAGTCGATAGCATAACGCAAGTCGTGTCCGGCGCGGTCTTGCACGAATGTAATCAACTTTGCAGAAGTTCCGGGATTACGGTTTAGTTTGCGATCCATAATCTCGCAAAGTTTATGAATTAAATCGATATTTGTCCACTCGTTAAGACCGCCGATATTGTAAGTATCTCCTATTTTTCCGCTGTGAAAAATCATGTCAATTGCATGTGCGTGATCGAGCACATAGAGCCAATCGCGAACATTTTCGCCTTTTCCGTAAATCGGAATCGGCTTCATGTTTTTGATATTATTGATTGCCAATGGCAATAGTTTTTCCGGAAAATGGTTTGGTCCGTAATTGTTCGAGCAATTTGAAATCACAATCGGCAGATGATACGTGTGAAAATATGCACGCACTAAATGGTCGGAACTCGCCTTTGACGCAGAATACGGACTACGTGGGTCATACGATGTTTCTTCCGTAAACATTGAGCCATCGTTTTCCAACGAGCCGTAAACCTCATCCGTGCTAACGTGATAAAAACGTTTGTCGTCAAAATTATCTTTCCACGCATGACGAGCGGCGTTCAGCAGATTTACCGTTCCAACGATATTGGTCATGATAAATTCCATTGGATTAGCAATCGAGCGATCCACGTGCGATTCGGCTGCCAAGTGAATCACACCAAAAGGTTGATATTTTTCAAATAACGCTTGGACAGCATCTCCATCAACAATATCTACCTTTTCAAATTTGTAGTTGGGAAGGTCTTTTGCATCTTTCAGATTTTCCAGATTTCCTGCGTACGTGAGTTTATCAACATTCACGATCTGATAATCGGGATACCTTGTTGCGAATAACCTAACGACATGCGAGCCGATAAATCCTGCTCCGCCTGTAATGAATAAGGTTTTTTTCATAAGTTTTGCTTTTTGTTTTTTATTGTCATTCCCGCGAAGGCGGGAATCTCCTTGTTATTATCATTTCCCCTTGCTTCTTGGGGGGTTCCCGCCTTCGCGGGAATGACGTCTATACAAACCTTGCCAGTGCTCCAACCCATCGATCGGGTAGTTCGTTACGCATAGCCTGCTCGTAGTCGGCATAACTGCAAGGTAGCATGTAGTGCGATTGAAATTTGGTTTTATCCTCATGTCCGGGGATTTCCATCCACCAGCGATTTGTGTTTTTGCTTTTATAAAATACAATTTCTTGATCGTGCTCTTCAACGTAAACGATGAACTTAGTTAGTTTTTCCTTGTCTTTGTAGGGATATTCGTGTTTACGCTGATAAAATCCTTCAATAAAACACCACATCATAACTCCTATTAACTGCGCGGTTTGTCCGTCAATATCTAAACTTGGATTATATTCGTAAAAGCCGACAGTCCGCATCTTTTCGCTCATTCCGGCATAACGCATAATTTGCGATGCTTCTTCGCCGAAAAGCCCGACAACAACAGCGTTCGAATTACCCGGTGCGTCGCTTTTCCGCACAGCGGAAATATCTACACTCATCATATCTGCATTGCGAACAACAGGTTCGATTCCTTGAACATCTTGACGAAGAGTTCCTAATCGGTACACATCAAAATTCAAATTTTTCATCAATTGTACCGCATGTTTATCCACCAAATAAGTTTGAAAACCTGCATTGGAGTATGTAAACAAATAATTCGGCTGACTTACGATAATTTTGCTGAGATACGAACGTGACGAAATTTCATGCTCAGGATCACCCAAATCAAAACGGTTGTCTAATGCAAAAAGATTAATAATTTGCTTACGATTTGCAAATGCATTATAACTCGCAATCGTCAAATCCTGACTGCCTCCGAGAACGATCGGCAAGATATTCGCATCCATCAGACCCCCAACAATATCAGCTAATGCAGCATATGTGTCTTGAGGAGTTTGCCCGAGTTTTAGATTTCCAAGGTCGGCAATTTTATGCTTGAATTCGCCTTGATGAAGAGAGTAAAAATGTTCGCGAATAATGTCTGGAGCATCGTCACATTTGGCGTTATTCCAAGCATTTCGAGATTCCGGAACACCGATAATTGCGATATCAGTATCGTCCAATTCCGGAAAATTGTCCACTTCGGAATACACACGAACACCTTGTACCATCAGTGTTTGTAATTCATCGTCGATAGCAAACAGGGTCGGTTCTAAATAGGTTTGTATGTCCATAATTTTAATTTCGTTCCACAAAGATACAATTTTTTTCGTATCTTTGCAAAAAAATTATGACAATGAAAGTGAAAAATTTAATAACGTTCAGCATCTTACTTTTTCTCTTGATGTCTTGTAGAAATCAATCAGTCAATAACGAAGATAATTCCACTAACTGGTCTATTTTTCGGGGAAATCCGGCTCTTACCGGACACACAAATGTGTCGCTACCTAATAATCCTGTTCTTTTGTGGACATTTCAAAGCGGATCAAACACTAGGTCTTCGCCGGTTGTGTACAATCAAGTTGCATATTGGAGTGATCGACGCGGACGGATTTTTGGTGTAGATATCAACGGCGAGCAAGTTTTTGATTTTAATATGAATACTGCTGTTGACGCAATTCCGATGGTGCATAACAACGTGTTGTATATCGGACGAATTGACGGTTTTTTATATGCAATATGCTTGGAAAAACAAGTGGTATTGTGGACTTTCGAAGCACAAGGGCAAATCGGTGCCTCGCCAAATCGCATGATTTTTGACGGAAAAGATGCAATTATCGTAGGGTGTTTTGATAGTTATCTTTACGTACTTAACAGTAAAACTGGTGAGGAAATCGCGCGTTTTGAATCCGGTGATCGGATCAATGGTGCGGTGGCACAAAACAACAATATTCTTGTTTACGGTGGATGTGATGGCTGGATTAGAGTGATTGATGCCTCTTCCGGAAGACAAACCGATTCTTTACATGTGGGTATGTACATTCCTGGTTCGCCTGCTATGATTGGGAATTTTGTGTATATCGCAGATCACGATGGTAATGTTTTTGAACTCCGATTAAACAGAGGGCAAATTGCTTCTCACAGAAAAATTTTTGAGCCAAGAGACGACAATCGCAGACACACTTCGGTTCCGGCAGTTACTGACAATATACTTTATATCCTTTCAGATGACAGGCATGTTTATGCGATCAATCGGAGTGATGGCTCAATTGTTTGGTCGTATCTTTTGAGGGGCGACACCAGCGAAAGTTCACCTGTGGTTGCCAACGATAGATTATTGGTGTACACTCGAAATGGAATTGTTACTATACTCGACGCTCAAACCGGCAGATTGGTGTGGGACTACGACATCGGAGAACAAATTTTTGCTTCGCCTGCCGTGATAAATGGGCATTTTTATGTTCTAACGTCTAGAGGAAACCTATTTGCCTTCGGGAACAGGTAGAAATTGGGCAAGTCAATTCTGTCTCGTTAGCAAAGTCTCTGCCAAATTTCTTAACGGCTCTTTAGACTGTGAGTTTACAGAAATCTTCGACAACGCAGTCATCGCAAGGTCTTGGTATTTTTGCATTTCAGACTTTGTGTGTTTGCCAATGTTGAGCTCATTGTAAATGGACAAAACGGCATCAAATTTTTCTTTTACATCGAAACTTGTTGAGGAAAAATAATGTTTCAATTGCTTGGATTGCTCGTCATTGGCTAATTCCAATGCTTTCAAATACAAAAAAGTTTTTTTGTTTACAGCGATATCCCCGCCGTGAACTTTACCGAATTTTTCCACTTCGCTGTACACATCCAACCAATCGTCTTGCAACTGAAAGGCAAGTCCGATATTCTCGCCAAACGCACACAGGTGCTCCAAATCCTGATCATCGGCACCACCAATGATTCCGCCGATTTCCAAAGCTCCGCCTAAGAGTACGGATGTTTTCAAGCGTATCATTTCGATGTACTCCGGAATGGTTACATGGTCTTGTGTTTCGAAATTTATGTCGTATAGCTGTCCTTCGCAAACACCGATTGCCATGCGATTAAACGTTTGAATGACTCGCTGAACAAGACTTGAATCGGTTCGAACCATAAAGCTGTAAGCTAGTGCAAACATGGCATCTCCAGAGAGAATGGCGGTAGTCTCGTTCCATTTTTTGTAAACGGTCGGCTGTCCGCGACGAACGGGAGCCCTATCCATAATATCATCGTGAAGCAGTGTGAAATTGTGAAAAACCTCCACGCCAACTGCCGGATACAAGGCTTTTTCAACATCGCCGTCAAACATCTCGCAACCCATCAATGTAAGCAGGGGACGAATGCGCTTGCCACCTTGCGACAAACTGTAGACAATTGGATCATACAATAAATTCGGCTGTTTCGAGACAATTTCCGTTTGGATGACGTGTTGGATTTTTTCTAAATAATGTGTGTTCATTGCTTGTTTTCATTTCTAATTGTCCGTCATTCCCGCGTAGGCGGGAATCCCCCATAGCAAGGGGATTGCGGGTCAAACCCGCAATGACGATACACACTCTCTCTTACTTCAAAAGTTTCATCAGATATTCACCGTAACCACTTTTCAGTAAAGGTTTGGCAAGTTCTTCAAGTTGTGCATCTGTGATAAATTTTTGTCGCCATGCGATTTCCTCAATACAGCAAACCTTCAAGCCTTGGCGTTGCTCAATAACCTCAACAAATTGACTTGCTTGTAAAAGGGATTCAAATGTGCCTGTATCAAGCCAAGCCGTTCCACGACTGAGCGTACACACTTTGAGTTTGCCCATTTCGAGATATTTTTTGTTTACATCGGTAATTTCATATTCGCCTCTTGCGCTTGGCTTAAGGTTTTTAGCGATTTCAACAACGGAATTATCGTAAAAATACAAACCCGGAACAGCGTAATTCGATTTAGGTTGTTTCGGCTTTTCCTCAATGGAAACGGCGTTCATATCTTTGTCAAATTCAACTACGCCGTAGCGTTCGGGGTCGGACACATGGTAAGCAAAGACAACACCTCCATCGGGATTATTGTTCTCTTGCAACAATTTTTCAAGATCACTCGCATAAAAAATATTGTCGCCCAAAACGAGAGCCACCTTATCGTCTCCAATAAATTCTTCGCCGATTACGAAGGCTTGTGCCAGTCCGTTCGGAATTTGTTGTTCAGCGTAAGAAAATTTACAGCCCAGCGAAGTTCCGTCGCCCAGCAAACGTTCAAAATTTGGCAAATCCTGTGGAGTGGAAATGATTAAAACTTCACGGATTCCTGCCATTAACAACACCGAAAGAGGGTAGTAGATCATCGGTTTGTCGTAGATTGGCATCATTTGTTTGCTCATCGCAAGTGTGAGAGGGTGCAAACGAGTTCCCGCACCACCAGCTAAGATAATTCCTTTCATGGTTATTGATTTTTTCACAAAGATACGAAAAAATTATATCACTTCCAAATCATTTTTTGAAATCCACCCGGTATTACCATCCGGAACGCGAATGCGGTAATAATTTCCAATTTCATCCAAAATATCAACTTTTGTTCCGGCGTGAATGGTGAACTGCGGACGACTAATCTGTGGTGTACTGCTAACATCAACTCTATGTGTCATGATGATACCGGCTGGGCGAGTTTGCTCACGATGTTGTTGGATAGCACTACCCAAAGCGATTCCGGAAAAAACGAACAATAAAATAAACGTGTAGAATGCCAGTTTTTTTCTGTCGTATGTAAATGTCAAAAAATACCAAGCCAGGCACAAAACACTAATAAAAACAAGCACAAGAAAGATAACCGCCCACCCATCACGAGAAGAAATCCCTGAGAATGTTTTCCACCAATGCACAAAAAACACATCGGGCATAACCTCAAATCGATCTGTAATTCGCGTGTTAGCAATACCGAGATTTAGCAATATATCATCGTCTTTCGGCGATAGTCGTCTTGCTCTTTCGTAGAACAAAATTGCTCTTGGAAAATCGCCGGTTCTGAAAAACGCATTTCCCAAATTGAAATACAATTCCGGCGAAACCAATCCGGATTCTACTACTGTCATGTAAGATTCGATCGCCTCTCTGTATTCCCCTGAAATGAAATATGTATTCCCCTGTTCGAACGAGGCGAATGTTTGCGTTGCAAAGAAAACAGCTATTATTGGAGAGATGTGTTTTTTCATTCTACAAAGATAAGAAAATTTTTGAAAATGGAGGATGGTTGGAGACGAACAAGAGTTTTTATCATTGAGTACACGCTGTCCCGGCTTCCCAAAAAGTTATCAACAAAACTGCCAGTTTACTAACAATTTTATACGAAAATCGATTTTTTTGCGTTATATAAGGTAGAAGCTTAAAAAATGTAAAACTATGACAATAACAGAAAGCGACGTCAATGTTTATATTGAAGATTACGCTATTCCAAAAGGAATGGAAAAAGCCGACCTGAAAGCACGAGAAAATATTGTTTGGGCTATGCTCGGCAAATGGCTTTCGGTTAATCCTCTAAAAAGAAAGAGAAACATCGATTTGAACGATTTTATCTATTTGCGTTTTGACGGAATGCAGGAGACTGTCAATAAAGCAGCAAGAAGCTATAAATCAACAATGGCGGTTTTTGAATTGGATTTTATTCTCGCAAATGCAACAAAAATCGAAACAGATAAACCAAAGTCTAAACGACAAGAAAAATTTGCAGAAATGGTCATAATGACGGCAGAAACACCTATGTTCTTTCCTTATTTTAGCAAAGTAAAAATGTTGGTTGGCATAACCAAACAAAAGAAAAACGCCAAAAAAATTCAATATTCGATCTCCGCTATAGAGCCAATGGTATAAAAAAACATCTTTCAGATTTACGCCGCAGGTTCGAGCATTGCTACTAAAAGATGAATTTGTGGTGCAAATTTACAAAATATTTTTGAAATGACCAAATTTTATTCTTATTTTTCACTCAAATGCCTCACAATGTTTCTAATGACCAGCAACGCTTCATCATAAACCTCTTTCATGGATTGCGCGGATGAGCCGTTAGGTGCAAATCTCGCAAACTCACAATTTTCAAGGGCTTTTAGGAATTGGTCAATATGCTCGGATTCTATCTTTTTGCCTAACAAAACGTGATGCACATTTTCTATCGAAAGCTCCGCAACGGGAATATTGAATTTTTTACTCAAAAAACCCCAAAGTGCTTGCGAGATCTCAATATAAAATGCATCTTTATTATTTTCATTCATGAACTTTTCAGCTTTGCGGAGATTCTTTTTGGCTTCTTTAAATGCACGTCTGTTGCGTAATCCGGCGATATCTGCATTACGAATTTCTAACTGTTTTTTCACAATCAAAAACGTAATTAGCAATACAAACGGAAGAGCGAAGAGTACCCAAAATAGTGTCGAAAATAAGAATTTTTGATTGATACCTCTCAATGGCGAAGTGTGCATTTTGATAAATTCAATATCACGATTGAGGTATCTGCTTTCAGTTGCAGTACCGGTAGCCACCGCCATAAACCGAACATCGCCTCTCTCCACGGTAATTTGGAATTCTTCTGTTCGATGTGTAATATAACGACTTTGCGTAGGATCAAAAAATGAAAATTCAATTGGCGGAATGATATAACTGCCCTGTGTTCTTGGAATAGCAAGGAATTGGAACGTTTTATTTCCACTCATTCCATTTTCAGTAACTCGAATGTTTTCCGTAATAGTCGGTGTGAAAACTTCGAAATCCGCCGGAAACCGAACTTCCGGAGGTTGAATGTGTCTGAGATTTCCACGACCACCTATGGTCAGGGTTATGGTGAATGCTTCGTTTGCCCGAAGAGTCGTTCTATCGATTTCATAATTAAATGTAAATCGCCCGACATCACCTCTAAAACTTTCCGGTTTTCCTTGCTCAGGAAGGGGTCGCACGTTTATATGGATAGGATTTGACCTTACGATTTTCGTTATTTGTTGAGTTTGCTGCATTCCAAAAAAACTGCCAAACGGATCGTTGAAAAAATCAGCAAACGGGTCTCGTGCACGTGCTTGACGATTGACAACCTGTGCAACAATTTCAAGTTCTAACGGGTCAATCGTTAATCTACCACTACGTTGCGGATAAATCAACTCTTTGGTCAAATTCAAACTTACGCTTCCATCTTGATGAACAGGTCTGAGCGCTAAAGGAATATTTTCCGACCAAAATCCCTGTCCGGGCGCCCTGTTATGAATACCGAATTGTCGAACGTTGATGTTTGTAGAAAGTGTGTAAGTCAATAAAATTTCTTCGCCTTGATAAACAGAAGTTCGGTTTACAGTGCCTCTGAGATTTACATCCTCGTCGGTTAAAACTCTTGGTTCCGGTGGTGCTTGAGGCGCTTGTCCTTGGTGTTGTTGGGCTTGTATTGTTTGAGAAACTTGGATTGAAGCTCCTCTTGTTTGCAATGTTCTTCCGCCGATATCAATGCTTGCAGGTCCAAAATTAATCACACCTACATCTACTGCCGAAACACGGTAAGTTAAGGTCAAAGTAACCGTTTGCGTTCGCACGCCATTGATGATTGACATGCTTGAAGATTGCGATTGCGACGGACCGGAATGAATATTAAGTCCCCTAAATGTGGGAGCTTGAAAGTTTGAAGCGTTAATCGCATTCGAAGATGTAACGACAAACTGAATGTTGAAAGGCTGCCCAACAGCGACTTGTGTCGGCGACCTCACTTCAAATGTATAGTCGCTTTCCGCTTGTATATTTGCGAAAAAAAATGTGAGAATACCAATTAAAAAATATCGCATATTACCAATTCCTTTCCTGACCTCTTGCTTGTTGAACATTTTGTTGCCTTCTTCTATCCAAGGTGTTTCGCTCTTGTCTTTCCATTGCATTCAGCATGCGTTCGACATCGCTTTGCTGCAACTCACGAGGTTGGTTGTGTTGCCGTTGATCACGTTGATCATCGCCTTGGTCTTGTCGATGCTGCTGCCTTTGCTGCTGTTGATTTTGATCTTGATTTTGTTGTTGCTGATCCTGGTCTTGCTGTTGTTCTTGTTGTTGCATTTGTAGTCTTTCCAAAGCGTACGCCAAATTGTGCCGTGTGTCGTCATTTGGATTCAGTTTCATCGCTGCTTTGTAAGCCTCAATGCCTTGCTCAAAATTTTCTGTTTGCACGTGTGAATTTCCCAAATTGTGCAATGCTTCGGCACGTTGATTTCTGCTTAATCTGTTGTCGAATACTAATTCTTCGAAAATTTCTGCGGATTGTTCGAATTCACCTTGTCGATACAATGTGTTTCCTAAATTGAAGCGTCCGCGAATATCGTTTTCATGCTCAAGTCCTCTGCGAAAAAGGATTTCAGCATTATTAAAATTTCCTTCGCGGAATTGTCGGTTTCCGTCGCGAAAATTTCCGAGTGGATTTTGTGCAAATGCAGCCACTGAAAAACTTAGTAAAATTGCTATGCTTAATATCGTCTTCATGATTTTTTTGTTCCGAAAAAATTGTCGTGATTAAAAATTCTGTTTCTCTTTTGGAAAACGAAAATTTCCAAAACAAGCAAAAGTAAAACAAACGCCAACACGTATTGAAAGCGTGTTTGGTAGTCCGAGAAATGGCGTTCGTCAAAGGTTGCTCTATCCATTTGCTCGATTTTTGCAAACAGCGTTTCAACACCTGCTGAAACGTTGTTTGCACCTATATAATAACCACCTCCGGCAGTTGCGATATCTCTCAACATTTGTTCATTGAGTCTAGTCAAAATCAGGTTGCCTCGTCGATCGTGCATGTAACCCACTCTACGATTGTTTGCGTATCGCGGAATAGGTGCACCTTCCGGAAGCCCCATACCAATTGTATGTACAACGATTCCTTGTGCTCTTGCAACCATTGCAGCCTCAATAGCATTATCTTCATGACATTCGCCGTCGCTAATTACAATAATTGCTCTACTATTTTGGCGATCGGTATCTTCGCCAAACGCATCTACTGCCATCTCTATAGCAGTACCGATAAGCGTTCCCTGATTTTGTATGTCGCTTGTCGAAATCATATCAACAAACATTCTTGCAGCAGCAAAATCGCTGGTCAAAGGCAACTGTATGTGAGCCGAACCAGCAAAAACCACAATGCCGATACGATCGTTATGCAGGCGATCCAATAACCTGTTAATGGATTGTTTTGCACGCTCCAAACGACTTGGCTGAATATCTTCGGCATTCATACTGTTTGAAATATCCAAAGCAATCATCAAATCCACACCTTTTCGCTGTGCGATTTCAACTCTCGAGCCAATTTGCGGATTCGCCATAGTTATGATTAACAAAGCCAAAGCACACATCAACAAAACAAATTTTAAGGTATACTTGCTTTGCGAATACAAAGGAGCCAAACGTTCCATCATCGGCGATTGTGCAAACTTATTTAGATTCCGCTTTTTTATATAGATAAATGCTGCAAACACCAAACATAACGCAGGAATCAGTAGCAACCAAATCAATAATGTATCGTTTTCAAATCGAAGCATAACTTTACGGAATAAATCTTAAAATAGAGTAGGCGAGTAGAATTTCAAGTAAAATCAAACCTAATGCAAGCCACAATAAAAATCTGAATTCCTCTGATCTTCGTTCGTAATTCAGGACTTCAATCTTGGTTGTTTCCATTTGGTCGATTTCCTCAAAAATGGCTTGTAATTTTGTTTCATCTGTCGCACGGAAGTATTGTCCACCGGTGATTTGAGCCATTTCTATCAACATTGGTTCATCAAGATGGACTTCGACATATTGATACTGTATGCCGAATGGCGTTTGGACAGGGTAGGGCGCCTTTCCGATTGTACCAATGCCGATTGTATAAACGCGCATATCGAAAAGGCTCGCCATTTCTGCTGCTGTAATCGGTGCAATAGAGCCCATATTATTTATACCATCGGTGAGCAAAATGATTGTTCTGCTTGCTGCAGGACTATGTCTCAAACGATTTACTGCTGTTGCCAAACCATCGCCAATCGCTGTACCATCCGAGATTCCCATTCTATGTGCTTCTTGAATAACATCAATTTGCGAAAGTAGGATATTGCGATCAATCGTTAAAGGTGCTTGTGTAAAACTTTCTCCGGCAAACACAACAATACCAATGCGATCATTCGTTCGCGAACGAACAAAATCCGCCGCAACAGTCTTTGCAGCTTCCAGACGATTTGGCTGAAAATCTCGAGCCATCATACTCCCGGAAATGTCTATAACCAGCATGATATCTATACCTTCGATATTTTCCGAATGCCCTCTAAAACTTGACTGTGGACGTGCAAATGCAACAATCAAGACCGCCAAAGTGAGAAGTCGCAAAGCAAAAGGTAGAAACGCCAAACGTTGTCGCAGGCTCCTTTTCATGCCTTCGAACATCTCCATATTCGGAATACTGACTTTAGCAACCATGTGTTTGTGTCGCCACCACTTCCAAGCAGCGAGCAATGGCAGACCCAGCAAGAACCACAGAAATTCCGGGTTATAAAATGTGATGCCGCTTATCATGACTTTTCCTCCTCAACTTTTTCTTTGGGCATGGTTAATTCAACAAATTGTCTAACATTTTTGAAACAACGATCGTGCTGATCTGCGAATGGCTCTGCTTTCGCAAATTTTACCAAATCCGCTGTTGGTAAAGTGTTGCGAAGAAGTTGGAGCAATTCCGACTTGTTCGCAAGTCCAGAATTTTCTACCGCCTCAATAAATTCGTCCGATGTCATTTCTATGGCATTGATGTACAGACCTTTTTCGGTATAAATCCTCAAAATGTCGGTCAATTCGGTATAAAATTCTTTCACTAAACTATTTTGCCAAAGTTGTTTCAATCGCAATTTTTCCAGATTTTCCAATGCTTCCACGTGTGCAGGAATAACAGGTTTTGGCTTAAAAACAAGCAACGGCTCTTGCTTTTTCCACTTGCGATACAGGTAAATTCCTATGGCAGTAAGTAGTCTGGGAAGCAGTAAAATAATCAACAGAAACGGCAAAATTTCTCCGAATGTAATCGGAATTCCCCAGATCGTTCTGATGTCACGAATACCGATGGCTAAATCCACTTCGGGTGCGGTAACAGTAATTGCTGTGTAATTTGTCAATACTTCGAAAAAATCTTCGTTTTCCGACGTTTGTATCAAAAATGCAAGTGGAGGAAAATAGTATTCGCCCGGCTCGAAAATCGTTAATGTAAATGTTCGAGAAAAAGTTCGAACAGGACTTCTTCTTTCCTGAATGGTGTCGATATTTCCAACGGATAAAAACACAATTCTGCTGTGCATCGTATCGCTCAATGCGGGGAAAATTATAGCATTGCTTTCGTCAGTTTGTAAACTAATCGTAAGTCTGATATGATCGCCGATTTGAATTTCATCGGTATCTAACTCCAGCGTAGCAACGTGCGTTTCAGCAAACAGGCTAAAACTTAATAGCACCCCGAATAGTATAGTTGATATTTTCTGCATCATCTTTTCTTTTGTCGTCATTGCGGACTTGATTCGCAATCCCCCTTGCTATGGGATTCCCGCCTTCGCGGGAATGACGGTTTGATTTCATTTTTTTTGAAATAATTTAGTCAATGGTCTAACATAGTCTTCATTCGTATTGATTTTTGTAGAACGAATGGCAAACTTTTTGAACATATCCTCTGTGTGCTTTTCGTGCTTCAACCAGCGATTTTTGTAGGCTTCTCGATTTTTTTTGAGGCTTGTATCAATGGTCATTTCACGATTGGTTTCTTGATCAATAATGTGCATCAATCCTACGTTTGGAAGTTCTGTTTCACGCTCATCGTACACACGCAAAGCAACAACATCGTGCTTTTTCTTAACGATTTTCAGTGATTGTTCGTAGTTACTATCAAAAAAATCCGACAAAATAAAAGCCGTACAACGCTTCTTTATGACATTGTTCAGAAAACGCATCGCTTCGCCGATATTTGTTTGTTTATTAACCGGACTTATCGTCAAAAGTTCGCGAATGATCCGCAGAATATGTGTGCGACCTTTCTTTGGCGGAATATATTTTTCAACCTGATCCGAAAAGAAAACCACACCAACTTTGTCGTTGTTTTGAATGGCTGAAAATGCAAGAACTGCTGATATTTCCGTAATCAAATCCTGTTTGAACTGCTTTTGAGTTCCGAACAAATTCGAACTGCTCACATCAATTAGCAGCATTACTGTGAGCTCGCGCTCTTCCTCAAAAATCTTGATATACGGATGGTTGAAACGAGCCGTAACATTCCAATCAATTGAACGAACATCATCGCCATAAGCATATTCACGCACCTCGCTGAACGCCATTCCACGCCCTTTGAATGCAGAATGATATTGCCCCGAAAAGATGTGTTGCGACAATCCTTTGGTTTTTATCTCGATTTTTCGGACTTTTTTGAGTAGTTCGTTTGTTTTTTCCTCG
>WQWI01000008.1 GCA_009785425.1 Bacteroidales bacterium
AACAGGAAGAGATCCCGGATTGTCAAAAATAATGGAATTTCTTACTTGAGAACCAAAACCCAAATCTAAAACAGAAGACTGGGAGTAAACAAGTGTGCTCGCTAAAAATAAGAATAGCAAAGTAAAGGTTTTTCTCATTGTTTATGATAGTTTATTAATTTGTAGCATGATTTTATTACACATAAAGACTGCAAAGATACAAAAAAAAAATGAATCTACCAAACTTTGAAGGCGGTTTTAAGCAAAAAATAAATACCAGTAAGCGACAATATGCTAATAATCACCGATTTACACTTTGTGAAAATTTTAAAAAATGGCGGTTTTAAGCATATCGCCTGCTACCCCCAATATCTATCCACAAATTCTTGCTTGATTGAAACCTCCTCTTTCGAGAAGTATTTCGCAAAGAATTTCCATGCTGTATCAAGCATTTCAGTGGTATCGATATTTACGTCGATTGCGAGTAAACCTTCGGCATAATCCTTTGCAAAAGCGAGTGTACGGTTGTCATAATCGGATAGATCAAAACCGTTTTCCAATTTGGTTTTTGCGTTGGCAGCATCGGCATAAAGACGGACACAAGCGTTCATCACTTGCGGATGATCTTCACGGGTTTGCTTACCTATTACCAATTGCTTCAAGCGTGATAACGAACGGAACGGGTCGATAATAACTTTTCCTGTGTCGCTGTCGGCACGTAAAAACAACTGTCCTTCGGTAATATATCCGGTATTGTCGGGAATAGCATGCGTAATATCCCCACCGCTCAACGTAGTTACCGACAAAATCGTAATTGAACCACCATCAGGCAACTGTACCGCCTTTTCGTAAATTTTCGCAAGATCGGAATAGAGCGAGCCGGGCATACTATCTTTCGACGGAATTTGATCCATACGGTTAGAAACAATACTCAATGCATCCGCATAAAGCGTCATGTCCGTGAGCAAAACGAGTACGCTTTCATTCTTATCCACAGCAAAATACTCCGCAGCAGTAAGAGCCATATCCGGAATAAGCAAACGCTCTACCGGTGGCTGTTCCGTGGTATTCATAAAGCAGATAATTCTGTCTAATGCACCGGCACTTTCGAATGTTTTTTTGAAATACAAATAGTCATCGTTACTCATTCCCATGCCTGCCAAAATAATGCGGTCAACTTTTGCACGAAGGGCAACCATTGCCATAACTTCATTATAAGGTTGATCCGGATCGGCAAAAAACGGAATTTTTTGTCCGGAAACCAAAGCGTTGTTCAAATCAATACCTGCAATTCCCGTAGGAATGAGTTGCGAAGGCTGCTGTCTGCGAAACGGATTTACCGATGGTCCACCGATTTCGCGTTTTTCGCCATCAACCTTCGGACCACCGTCAATCGGTTGTCCGTAAGCGTTGAAAAATCGTCCCGAAAGGTCGTCGCTCACATTTAGAGTTGGCGATTCACCCAAAAAGGTCACTTCCGTAGCCGTACTGATACCTTCTGTTCCCGCAAATATCTGCAAAACAACTTGGTCGCCGTTGATTTTCACAACTTGTGCCAAACGGTCGCCAACCATAGCGAGTTCATCATTCATCACATTTTCCGCCTTAATCGTAACGGTTGCTTTGGTCACACCTTCTAACTTGGTGTAGATTTTTTGGAAAGGTTTTGTATTCATGGTCTTTGTATTTTCTTGCTTAGTTCTGTGAGTATGCTTGTTTTGGTGTTTCCTTTGATAGCCGGCAGATTCCTCAGTCGCTACGCTCCTTCGGAATGACCGCGTTTCACATAAGGAAAGGGGAGGTTGCAGTGGCGAGGCATGCCTCGCCACTGCAACCTCCTACCCCCACCACATTGAAAGGATTGTCATCCCGAACGCAGTGAGGGATCTGCTTGCTATTATTTCCAGCTCTTTTCATTAATGAGTTAAATTTTATACTATCCAAAATTATCAAAGAGGTTCTTGTCATTGTTTTTTCGTCTTATACTCAAATCCCAAATCGGCAGCAATATTCAGCTCAACATCATTACCACTTCCCAATTCATACAGATACTCAGGAGCGAAATCTGCACCATTAGACCATTCTATCGTATTATATGTTATTCTGCACTGTTTGAAATAGTCTATATTTTTTAGTGGAGCATACACTTCACCAATCAATTCATTTTTCAAATCAACAATTCTCGTTTCCCCTGTGTTAAACTGCAGCCACAATTTGTAGTCGTCCAAATGCCTGACATCTGTAACCTCAAGAAACGTTGTATTTTTAACTGCTTTCATCATTCTATACTAAAGGTGCAATTTTACCAATAGGTTCACCATTTTGTGCTTTATTCCATAATTCTAACAATTCCACTCTGTGAATTTCCAACCAATCAAAAACCATTTTCAACGCCCTTTGTGGCATTTCGCCAACCACTGTGCCGTTTTCAATATAGACTAACATTTTATATTCACCATACCACACATGAAAATGCGGAGGGTTATGATCCTTGAAGTTCATCAAAATGATTAGTCCGTAAAATTCACTTATTCTTGGCATAATTGGTGTTTTTTTTTGCACTATCAAGCGACTTTCCGCTCTTCAATAGCTTCCGCCAACTCCCCAACATAGCGATCATACTCTTCGCTTTCATATTCCGAATAATTCATCTGCTTGCAAATGTTAATAATGCGTTTATAGAATGTCGCACATTCCTCAAAATTCTTGAAGTCGAAAGTCATATCGCAAATATCGAGAATTTTATTGTACATGAATTTTTGTCGCTCAAGCGGACAGTTCGCGTCAATTTTGTCAAACGCATCTTGCTGTAAAATTACAAAATCTATCAATTCCGACTTCCAAAATCTGTCGTGAAATTCTACCGGAACGCCATCATCACCCAAAATGTTGATTTGGTCGTTCACTTCTTTTCCACGTTGTACGACAGTTTTACCTTTATACACTTTTTCAACCCAACCTTTTTCAATACGTTCGTCCAGATATTCCACAATTTCCGGATATTCCAAATATTTAGAATAGCTATCCACCGGATCAATCGCCGGATAACGCTTGCTGTCTGCCCGCGATTGAGCAAGTGCATAGAAACAGCGTGCGGTTTTTTTGGTCGCCTCCGTTACAGGCTCTTTCAAGTTTCCTCCTGCCGGCGAAACCGTTCCCAAGAATGTAATTGAGCCGGTTTGTCCGTTGTTCAAATACACGAAACCAGCACGTGCGTAATAATTCGAGATAATCGCAGGCAAATCCATCGGGAAAGCATCCGCTCCCGGAAGTTCTTCCAAACGGTTCGACATTTCACGCAAAGCCTGTGCCCATCGAGATGTCGAATCTGCCAACAATAAAACCTTTAAACCCATTGAACGGTAGTATTCGGCAATTGTCATTCCGGTATAAACCGATGCCTCACGAGCTGCAACAGGCATGTTTGACGTGTTACAGATAATCGTCGTACGTTCCATCAATTTCCGACCGCTACGAGGGTCTTCCAAATGCGGAAACTCCGTAAAAATTTCTACAACCTCGTTAGCACGCTCTCCGCAAGCAGCAATAATAATTACATCGGCTTCGGCTTGCTTGGAAATTCCGTGTTGCAATACTGTTTTACCTGCACCGAACGGACCCGGAATAAAGCCTGTACCGCCTTCTGCAATCGGATTAAATGTATCAATCGCACGAACACCTGTTTCCATAATTTTGAACGGACGTGGCTTGTTATCGTAGGCTGTGATTGCGACTTTTACAGGCCATTTTTGGCTCATGGTCAGTTTTTCCTCGTTTCCATCCGAGTCCACAATTGTTGCGATATGATCATTAATTGTGTAATCCCCTATTCCTGCGAGCCACTTAAGTGTATAACTACCCTTGCTTTTGAACGGCACCATGATGCGATGAGGCAACCACCCTTCTTTTACTTCGCCAAGCCATGATGCGGCTTCCACCGTATCACCCTCTTTTGCAGTTGGTATGAAATGCCATGTTTTTTCTGTGTCTAACGGCTGTGTATATTCACCACGTTTGAGAAAAACACCATCCATTTTTTCGAGATCATTTTGCAATCCGTCAAAGTTTCGCGAAAGCAGACCCGGTCCCAAAGTTAGTTCGAGCATGTGCCCTTGAAATTCAACATGACTACCGATTTTTAAACCGCGTGTACTCTCAAAGACCTGCGTATAAGCTTTACTACCGACGATTTTGATAACCTCCGCCATCAACTTTGTGTCTTCACACTCGATCATACAGATCTCGTTTTGTGCCACAGGTCCATCCACTTGAACTGCCACAAGGTTAGAAATAATACTCGTTACTTTACCAATTGTATTTTTCATAGGTCTATATTTTTTTGCTCTACCAATGTTTTCACAAAACCGTCGAATAGCACGGCTCCGCGTTCTTTATCCAGTTTCAACCAACGATCCAAAATATCTGCTTTTACCAAAAAAGCAAGAATTTTGTCCATGTCGAAATAATTAAACGTTGTCAATTCGTCCGCCAATTGCCAACGGATTTGATCGAAACGAAATTCACGTTCCAAAAGATCAATTTCTTCGTCGAGTAAATTAAAAATTTGCTCTCCAAACGGAATCTCACGTCGAAGTCCGAAGTCTGGCAAATTATTTTTAACAAAATAATCAATCTCTTCGTCCCAACCTATCAATTGTTTTTGCATAGGCTCTCCTAATTTCCTACACATCCAAGCAGCTTGAATGTTACGCAAAATATGATCAAATTCCCACCACAAACGAATAAATCTGTTTTTCGATTTTTCTGCAATCTTTTGATAAAATTGCAACCAAATATAGTACGATCTCTTGCGATACTCTTCATGAAGACCGCTACTTTCGTGTCCATATTTGAATTTTTGAACGAAATCAATCATATATTCCGGCATGTCGTCCGGTTTTTCTAATTGGGTTTTTAGAAAATCTAAACTATAATACCCTTTATTGTCGAACAAATCTTCTCTCCCTCGCATCAAATGATGAAGATTCAGATGATCGTAAGGCATAAGAAATTGTCGTATAAGCTCACGATCGCAATCTTTGATTTGTCCGTAAATTTCATCGACAAGAGCTCTTAAATCAAAATCTTTCACATCTCGTTCGAGCACAAAATCCGGCAATCCGGCTACCAAATAATGATATTCCCGCTTGAACATGGCTATTGTCTTCCAAACAAAAGTTCAACCAATTTCGAGCGAATATGTGTTTTGAAAAGTTCCGCAAAATCGGCATCCGTAAACGTAAGTTGATAACCGCCGGCTCTAGTATTGATACGGAATCCGGACTTTATATTGCGTTCAAATTTCACATCTACACCTTGTCCGAATGCGTTTTGCATATTGTTTTGGAGCATATTCAAAAACTCTGCTTCTTTGTTTGCCGGCAAAATCACAGTTAAATTGTCTGTTTTTTGCATATCTCCGATCACCATTTTGATCAAATCTTTTACAAACACAACATCATCGAATGCTTTTGTCACAGGTGTTTCAATGGTTTTAGCAACAACCAAATCTTCCACCGTTTGCTTTACACGTGCAATGGTTTGACGCGATGCCAAATCAATTTCCGCTTCAGCATTTCGTTTGGCTTCAACGGCTGATTTTTCCGCTTTTTCTATGATATCCGCAGCCTGTTTCTTAGCATCTTCGATAATCTTCTCAGCTTGTTGATGTGCATGCTGAACCAAGTGTTCTGCTTCGGATTTACCTTTTGAAAGCCCCTCGTTGTACAACTTTTCCGTGAGTTGTTGAAGTTTATTTTCCATATGGTTTTGAGTATATAGATTTTTTGCCATGCAAAGATACGAAAAAAAAAGGAGTTTTCAAAATTTGTATGTAGTCAGGCAAGAGGTGCGGTTTCTGCATAGCAAAAGGGGCAAATAGCAAGCAGATGTCTCGACTTCGCTTCGCTCCGCTCGACATGACGGCATTACAAAAAGAGGGGAAAATGGAGTGAGAGGATTTGGCGGCTTCGCCGCCAAATCCTCTCACTCCATTTCATAACGAAACACCCGTCATTCCGAGCGAAGCACACGTAGTGTGCGAAGTCGAAGAATCCCCCTGCTACAGCGAAACAAACAATAATGACCAAGCAAAACATGCTATATTTAGACCAGGAATTGTTTGGTATTATTGTTTTTTTTTCGTATCTTTGTCGAAAAAAAACATGAGACCATTATTTCTAACTGTAATCTCCGCATTTTTGCTGACTGCATGCAATCTTGAAAGAAATGTTCAACCTAATTCGGGTGGTAGAACTCTCGAAGTTTTAGTGGTTTGCAGCAGAAGCGATTTCGAAGGCGAGGTGGGCGACACATTACGTGCAGCTCTTATGAGACCCAATCCGTCGTTAAATCAGGCCGAACCGATGTTTACGTTAGCGAATGTAGCTATGAGTGCATTCGAAAGAGCCGATATGTTTCAACGTATGCGGAGTATCATTATAATTAATTTTACTCAGGAAAATCTGCGGCCGTTTATGGTCAGACGAGATGTTTGGGCAAATAATCAAGTCGTGTTTCAGTTCAATGTTCCGGATAGAGAAACTTTTTTTACGCTATTCAGAGAAAATCAAGCATTGATGGAGCAAACGTTTTTCCACAGAGAGCATGCACGCATGATCAGCACATTTCGAGCTACGGAAAGTTTTATTATTTCAGACCGTTTGCGAAGCACATTCGGCTTTAGACTTGTTGCTCCTGATCAATTTAGGGTCCGTACAAGTAATCCGAATTTTGTTTCGATTAACAGAGAAACAAGGCATTTCGGGCAAAATATTATGGTTCACTCCTACCCTTTTACTGCTAACAGTTTCACGCAAGAAGACATCATTCGTGTTCGCAACGAAATTTCACAACGTTATATTTTCGGTCCGATCGAAGGCTCGTTTATGACTACCGAATACCGCGTGCCTCCAATAAGTAGAGAGGTAAATTTCAATGGACGATTTGCCATTGAAACTCGCGGATTATGGCGACTAATTGGTGATTTCATGGGTGGTCCCTTTGTCAATTATGTGTTTTTTGATGAAGAAAGAAATCAAATGATCATGATTGATGGCTTTGTACATGCTCCGGGACGGAACAAACGCGATTTGTTGTTGCAATTAGAAGCAATCGCATACTCGATAGACAGAATCGAAAACTAAGTACCCCCGTAAGGGCGAACCCACGCTTGCATTGAGCGCAGTCGAAATGTGTTCGCCCAACCCCCAAAGGACAGATACCGGTTCTTGCTCCAACAAAATGAAAATCGAACAAAACATACCGCTAAGAAAACACAATACGTTCGGCATTGACGTAAACGCTCGGTATTTCGTAGAAATATCAACAATAGACGAATTGAAAACGCTCGTTTCCTCCGACATTTTTCAAAATAATTCCTACTTAATTTTGGGCGGAGGTTCAAACATCTTGTTTACAAAATCCTTCGACGGGTTAGTGATAAAGCCCAATTTTAAAGGCATTGAAGTTGTTCGTGAAACCGAAAACGAAATTTTCATCAAAGCATATTCCGGCGAAATTTGGCATGATTTTGTGATGTACTGTTGCGAAAAAAACTGGAACGGACTCGAAAATTTAGCTTATATTCCGGGGAATGTCGGTGCATCGCCCATTCAAAATATCGGAGCATACGGCGTTGAAATTAAAGACGTGTTGGATTCGCTTGAAGCATTTAATTTTGAAACAAAACAGATTGATATTTTTTCAAACATAGATTGCAAATTTGATTATCGCGAAAGCGTGTTCAAGCACGAATACAAAGGAAGATACGTGATTTGCTCGGTAACTTTTCGTTTATCAAAACAACCTAAATTCGACACAAACTACACAGCAGTAAACGATGAGCTGAAACGCATGAACGTGTCCGAATTATCTGCGAAAACGATTGCCGAAGCCATCACAACTATCCGCAAATCCAAACTTCCGGAAACTTCGAAAATCGGCAGTGCAGGGAGTTTTTTCAAGAATCCGACAGTATCGCAAGATATTTTTCAGTCCTTAAAAACACAGTATCCGGATATTGTTGCATACCCCTGTCATCCTGAGCAAAGCGAAGGATCTGCTATGAAATTAGCCGCAGGCTGGCTTATCGAACATGCCGGCTGGAAAGGGTTTCGCAAGGGCGATGCGGGTGTGCATACACAACAGGCGTTGGTGCTCGTCAATTACGGAAAAGCAACAGGTGCCGAGATTTTGAACCTCGCTCATCAAATCATAGATTCCGTAAAATCAAAATTTGGCATAGAATTAGCACCGGAGGTGAACATTTTTTAATCAAAAAACCTAAAGATAAATTTGCTAAATTCAAAAAAATGTTGTAACTTTGTGGGGCTGAAAGGAACTTGTTTTAAGTTTACCCGCGATTAGCACAGACGACGAATTTTCACTGTGACTAACACTAAGAGGACGGTCAAAGCGTCGAAAATTGACTCCAGAAGGTTGGTGGCCCTTTTGCTCTGAACAAGTTCCTTTCAGTCTTTTTTCCAAAGTAAATTTTCGTTTTTGAAGTATTTTTTGTCCCTTGTAAACGCTGTTTTTATCTCATAAAAACCTGCTTTAAAAGCAAAATTTAACTCTATAACTGTTACTTTTGGAACACAGTTCCAATGTACTAAAAAAAATGATTGTCGACCTTCCTGCTTATAAATCCGATTAAATTTATCTATTACCAAATCAACGAACATTAGCGGAGTTAGTCCAAGTTTTGCTAATTCGTCTTTGTGTCGATTAAAGATGTGTTTAATGTGACTGTCGTCAATGTAGATGTCTGCTGGGGTTTTACCGATTGCTCTAGCAATAGGGCTGCGTAAGCGACCGATTTTTCTATACTGCCTTTGATATTCAATTCGAGAGCTACCTGCTGTTGTTTTCTTTTTCATGTCGTGTTTTATTTTTAGTAGATAATTTGTTTTTGCGTTCATTTATGTATCACAAAATCCGCCAACGCTTTCCGGGTAAAACCTCAACTATTCCGGCAATTTCTAATTGCAATAAAGTTGCAGAAAGTTTCGATAACGGCAGTTTTAACAAGTCGCAAAGTTCATCAACAATGGCTTCAGGGTGGTTTTGTAAAGCCTCGAAAACAACACGTTGATCATCGGGAAGTTCGATAAATAGTTTTTTCTGAATTTGTCTCGTCATTCCGAGCGAAGTCGAGGAAGCCCCTTGATTTTTCTCCAAGTCCCAGTTGAGCAAATAGCGAACATCTCGTGCACTTTCAATCAATGCCGCTTTATTGGTTTTAATGAGAAAATTACACCCGGCCGAACGTTCATCATTCAATCGTCCGGGAACCGCAAACACATCACGATTGTAACTGTTGGCGATATCTGCAGTAATGAGAGCTCCGCCGTGTCGTGCCGCTTCAACCACAATCGTGGCATCAGAAAGTCCTGCAATAATGCGATTCCTCGAAGGAAAATTCACTGCGTCGGGATTGGTTTTGGATAAAAAATCAGTCAACAAACCTCCGTTTTTAAGCATTTTTTTTGCTAAATTTCGATTCTGATGTGGATAAATTCGATCCAAACCATGGCCTAAAACTCCCACAGTTGCCAACTGATTGTCTAACGCTATTTGATGCGCCAAAGTATCGATTCCGTATGCCAAGCCACTAATCACTAAAACATTGTCGTTTTTCAAATCCGAGAGTACGTCGGCAATCGTTTGTCGTCCGTAATCCGTACATTTTCGCGTACCAACTATACTCACAATTTTTTCGGCATTCAAATCTGCATTTCCTTTGAAATAGAGCATCAGCGGGCTATCCGAACAATGAGAAAGCCGTCGCGGATAATTTTCATCTTTGAAAAAAAACGTTTGAATTTGATGTTTTTCGATGAACAAAAGCTCTTCTTCTGCACGTTTCAATACATTTTGCGACACAATTTTTTGTGCGGTGATTCGTCCGATTTCCGGAATTTTTTCCAAGTTTCGCTTTTTCTCTTTGAAAACGGCTTCCGCACTTCCGCAAAAATTCACAAGGCTTTTCCCGAGCTTATCGCCAATCCCGGGCAAAAGCGTTAATCCGATGTTGTAAAGTAGTTCCATACCCTATATAACGCAAAAAAGTCGTTTTTCGTATAAAAAATTCCTTAAAAAATGTTAAAATGTTGATAACTTTCTGAAATTGTTAATAAGCTTGGTGAAAAAATATCATTTTTTTTTCGTACCTTTGTAAAAAATTATGCCCAAAAATGACCGACACTACAAATATTGCTCAAGATACAGAACAACCCGAATATAACACGCTCGATGAACGCCCAATCATCAAAGAGGATAACAAATATAACACACGAGGCTGTTGTCGCAAACCTACTCTGGAAGACCCAACTCGCGCACAACAAATGTGTTGCTGTGCCAAGTTGGCAACGTTCGACTGGACAAAAGGATTAACCGGTGCCGATGATACTTCCAAGTACAATGTAATCGAAGTTCGTTTTAAAAATTCGCACAAAGACTTTTATCGAAATGTTGACGCAACAACGGTTTTGGCAGTTGGCGAAATTGTTGTTGTAGAAGCACCGACCGGACACGATGTTGGAGTTATCACACTGACGGGCTCTGCAGCTCATCTGCAATACCGCAAACGTCAGAATGTTTTGCCTGTTGAGGAATTACGAAAAGTGCTTCGAAAAGCACGCCAAAACGATGTTGACAAGTGGAATAAAACCATCGATTTGGAAAAAGAAACTCAAATCAGAGCCCGAAGAATCGCCAACGATATGGGGCTCAAAATGAAAATTAACGATGTCGAATATCAAGGCGATGGTAGTAAAGCCACGTTTTTCTACACTGCCGATGATCGCGTGGATTTTCGACAACTGATCAAGGTTTATGCCGAGGAATTTCGTATTCGAATTGAAATGCGGCAAATCGGTGCACGCCAAGAAGCGATGCACCTCGGCGGGATTGGTTCGTGCGGAAGAGAGTTGTGTTGTGTCACATTTTTGAGCAATTTTCACACGGTTTCGACACATACGGCACGTGTGCAACAACTATCGCTAAATCCTCAAAAATTAGCCGGGCAATGCGGAAAACTGAAGTGTTGCCTGAACTACGAATACGAAATGTACAAAGAAGCAGCGAAAGATTTTCCCGATCCCGAAATTCCGTTGTTTTTCAGAAAGGGCAAGGCTATTTGGCAGAAAACCGATGTGTTTGCACGAACAATGTATTATGCCTACGCCAACAATCAAGGTGAATTGATGGGGCTTCCGGTTGAATCTGTTCATGAAATTATCAAACTGAATCAAGAGAAAGATTTTCCGGAAGGCTTGGAGCAGTTCACAAAAAAAGGCAAAATTAAAACATTGCCGAGTGAAGGTGCCGAGTTCTTCGATAATGTTGTCGGACAAGATGATTTGACACGTTTTGACAAGAAAAAATCTCGTCCTCAAAATTCGCGTCCGCCACGTCAACCGCGAGAAAACCACCGCAATGCGAAAGGCGAATCTAACGAAGCAAAGCCACGCCCAAACAATCCTGAACAACGTTCGGAAAAGCCCATTCAGCGACCTGTTCGACAAATCCAAAAACCGATTTTAAAACCCAAAAACAATCCGGATGCGTAAATTAATTTTTCTGCTGTTGTGTGCGTATTTGGTGTCCTGTTCGCCATCGAGTAACGCCATCTTGTACGAATCTGTGGCGATTCCGGAAGCAGGTTGGACGATTGACAATCCGGTACGGTTTACGGTGGAAATTACAGATACAACGCAGCTTTACGACATTTACATCACCTTGCGACACAACACAGATTACCAATGGATGAATTTGTTTTTGTTTTTGAAAACGTTTTATCCCTGTTTGGAGTTTTCGCGTGACACACTAGAGTGTTTCTTAGCAGACGAGACAGGACGCTGGTTTGGAAGAGGTACCTCTTCTGTGAGAAATAATGTGATGCTTTTACAAAGAAATGTAAGATTTCCGCAAAAAGGACGTTATCAATTTGTGTTTACCCATGGCATGCGTACGGAAAATCTACAAAATATCATGGATTTAGGCATGAAAATTGTGCCGGCAAGAAATTAATGTAAAGATGACCCAACAAAGAAAAAAAATGAGTTTAACAAAAAAATTATGGCTGATTTTCGCAGGACTTTGGACTTCTGTAATCATGCTTTTTGTCGGTATTTCGCTCGGTTGGTTCGGATTTATGCCCACATTTGAAGAGTTAGAAAACCCTCGAACCAATTTAGCAACGGAAATTATTTCTTCTGACGGAGTTGTGTTGGGTACATTTTTCATCGAAAACCGTGTAAATGTTGACTATTCGCAACTTTCGCCATACTTGATTCAGGCGTTGGTTGCTACGGAAGATGAACGATTTCATCAGCATTCAGGTATAGATGCCCGTGCATTGATGCGTGTGGTTGTGAGAACCGTAATGTTGCAACAAGGCGGACAAGGAGGCGGTAGCACAATCTCTCAACAATTGGCAAAAAATTTGTTTCCAAGAGAGCATAGAAACACACTTGGTTTAGTGATGCAAAAATTTAGGGAATGGGTTATTGCCGTAAGGCTCGAACGCAGTTATACCAAAGAGGAAATCATCGCAATGTATTTCAACACGGTAGATTTCGGCAACAATTCGTTCGGTGTTCAAACCGCCGCCAACACGTATTTTGGTGTGAATCAAGAAAATTTGAAAGTTGAAGAAGCCGCATTATTAGTCGGGATATTACAGGCTCCATCATTTTTTAGTCCGGTACGACATCCCGAACGGGCTACACGTCGTCGTGATGTAGTGCTTGGCCAAATGCTTAGGGCAGGATACCTGACAAGAGAAGAACACGACAGCATTCGTCAAGTCCCGTTGGATATGTCAAGATTCAGACAGCAAGATCACAGAGCCGGTTTGGCACCATATTTTCGTGAGTTTCTGCGCATGTATGTGAGAGATTGGATCGCGAATAACCCAAGACCCGATGGAACAAGGCACAACCTTTACAGAGACGGATTAAGAATTTATACCACGATAGATTCTCGGATGCAGCGTTATGCCGAAGAAGCCGTTGCCGAACACTTGTCAAACAATCTGCAACCGGCGTTTTTCAGACAGTTGAGGCATTTGAGAAATCCGCCGTTTAGCAATAATATCTCGTCTGATGATGCTCGACGGATAGTGACTCAATCCATGAGAAGGTCAGATCGCTACCGTCAAATGAGGCGTGCCGGAGCATCAAATTCAGAAATCGAAGAAGCATTCCATACACCTGTAAGAATGCGGGTTTTTTCCTGGCAAGGCACATTAGACACTGTGATGTCTCCGTGGGATTCGCTGCTTTATCACAAATGGTTTTTGCATGCAGGCTTAATGGCTGTTGAGCCGCAAACAGGGCATATAAAGGCTTACGTTGGCGGAATTAACTACGATTTTTTCCAGTTTGACAATGTAACCGGAGGCCGCAGGCAAATTGGCTCGGTATTCAAGCCATTTATTTATACAATGGCTATGGCGGATGGCTATTTGCCTTGCGATAAAATTCCGAATGTGCAAGTGTGTATAGAACTACCCGGACGGCAGGATGATTGGTGCCCGAGAAATTCCTCAACTCTAAGAGAAGGAGAGATGGTCACTATGCAATGGGCTTTAGCACGCTCTGTAAACTTTGTTTCTGCTTATTTGATTAGACGATTCCCACCGCAATCCGTAATCAATTTAGTTCGAAAAATGGGCATCGAAGCCCCTATAGAGCCGGTACCGTCAATTGCCTTGGGAGTTTCCGATATATCCGTATTTGAAATGGCAGGAGCAATGGCAACTTATGCCAATAGAGGAGTTTTTATTCGACCGTCATTCATCACAAGTATTGTAGATCGCAACGGAGTTGTTATCTATCGTCCCGTACCGGAACAAAATGAAGCCATGAGCGAACGAACGGCTTATCTGACTTTAAGGCTTATGCAAGGTGTTACAGAATTCGGTACAGGAGTGCGTTTGCGAACCAGATATGGTTTTAATATGCCTATCGCCGGAAAAACAGGAACAACCCAAAATAACTCCGATGGTTGGTGGGTTGGCATAACTCCGCAATTAGCCACAACTGTTTGGGTTGGTGGCGAAGTACGCTCAATTCACTTCCCAAATATCACCTACGGACAAGGTGCAAACATGGCTTTGCCGATTTGGGCACGCTTTATGCAAAGGGTGTACCGCAACGAATCAATCAATCTCTATCGAGGTCCTTTTGCGACTCCTCCGGGAATCAACTATAATTTCAATTGTGAAGAAACCGAACAAGAGGATCCTGAAGGTGGGTTTGATGATATATTCTAAAAAGTACGGGCTATTCTTTCTGTCATTTTGTCATAATTTTTTATTTGGAACGACTTTTGTTTGATGTGAGTTGAAAAACATTCGCAAAAAACAAAAAAGGACAAAATACTATGGCAAAAATTATTGGAATTGACCTCGGAACATCTAACTCCTGCGTAGCAGTAGTCGAAGGTAACGAACCCGTTGTGATCACAAACAACGAAGGCCGCAGAACAACACCTTCTGTGGTGGCGTTCGTTGATGGTGGCGAACGAAAAGTTGGTGATCCTGCCAAACGTCAGGCAATCACAAATCCTCAAAAAACTGTTTTTTCAATCAAACGTTTTATGGGTGAAACCATGGAACAAGTGAAAAATGAAATTTCGCGTGTACCATACACTATCGAAGCCGGAAAAAACAACATGGCAACCATCGGTATCGATGGAAAAGCCTACACACCACAAGAAATTTCGGCAATGATTCTTCAGAAAATGAAGAAAACAGCCGAGGATTATCTCGGACAAACTGTATCCGGAGCAGTTATTACCGTACCTGCATATTTCAGCGATTCGCAACGTCAAGCGACAAAGGAAGCCGGAGAAATCGCCGGTTTGAAAGTACACCGTATCATCAACGAGCCAACCGCAGCGGCTTTGGCTTATGGTATCGACAAGAAACATCAAGACAGTAAAATTGCTGTATTCGACTTTGGTGGCGGAACATTTGACATCTCAATTCTCGAACTTGGCGACGGCGTGTTCGAAGTAAAATCAACCAACGGCGACACACATTTGGGTGGTGATGATTTCGACCAAAACATCATTAACTGGTTGGCAGACGACTTCCTAAAAGACAAAGGTATCGACTTGCGTAAAGACCCAATGGCTTTGCAGCGTTTGAAAGAAGCTGCAGAAAAAGCAAAGGTCGAGTTGTCAAGTTCGACCTCTACGGAAATCAATCTGCCGTACATCATGCCGGTAGAAGGGATTCCGCAGCACTTGGTAAAAACGTTGACGCGTGCTGAATTTGAAAAAATCAACGATAGTTTGATTCAACGTTGCGTTGCACCTTGCGAAAAAGCATTGTCGGACGCAGGGTTAAAGGCATCGGAAATTGACGAAGTGATTTTGGTTGGAGGCTCAACACGTATTCCTGCAATCCAAGCGTTGGTTGAAAAAATCTTTGGAAAAACGCCGTCAAAAGGTGTAAATCCGGACGAAGTTGTGGCTTTGGGTGCCGCGATCCAAGGTGCTGTTTTGACCGGTGAAGTGAAAGACGTGTTGTTGTTGGATGTAACTCCGCTTTCGTTGGGAATTGAAACGATGGGCGGTGTGATGACTAAGCTCATCGACTCAAACACGACCATTCCGACCAAAAAATCGGAAACTTTTTCGACTGCAGCAGACAATCAACCCTCTGTTGAAATCCACGTGTTGCAAGGCGAGCGCCCAATGGCAACAAACAATAAAACGATTGGACGCTTCCACTTGGACGGCATTCCTTCGGCACCACGCGGGATGCCGCAAATCGAAGTGACTTTTGATATTGATGCAAACGGAATTTTGAGCGTGTCGGCATTGGATAAAGGTACCGGAAAATCCCAACAAATTCGTATCGAAGCATCGTCAGGACTCTCGGATGAAGAAATCAAACGCATGAAAGAAGAAGCCGAAGCCAACGCCGAAGCCGACAAAAAACTGAAAGAAGAAGCCGACAAATTGAACGCTGCAAGTACTATGATTTTTCAAACAGAAAAACAACTCAAAGAGTATGGCGAGAAAATTTCAGAAGAAAAACGCATGCCAATCGAAGAAGCCTTGACGGAACTGAAAGAAGCCGAAAGCACAAAAGATATATCCAAAATCGAACCCGCTCTCGAAAAGCTCAATACCGCATGGACAGCTGCTTCTGAGGAGCTTTACAAAGCTATGAATGACGCACAAGGCGGTGCTCCAAATCCATTCGGAAATGCAGATCCGTTTGCAGGAAACACCACTGACACGACAAATGCTCCAACTCAAGACGAAACTGTTACGGATGCCGATTTTGAGGAAGTGGAAGAGGAAACAAAATAATGTTTGTAGGGGTCGAAAATTTTCGACCCCTACTTTTATTTCCATTTTTTTTTGTATCTTTGCATTATGTTATTCGAAAAACTTACACAGGATATGATTACACGCATCAGTGGCAAACATCTTTATTACGCGTTTTTGGCGGGAGCCAAGCGCATCTTGGAAGAACAGCAATACCTCAATAAAATTAACGTTTTTCCTGTTCCGGACGGAGATACGGGAACAAATATGGCTTCGACCGTTCAAGCCATTATTGACAACACCAAAATTCATACCGGTTACAAAGAAACAGCTATGTCTGTCGCCGATGCCGCATTGATAGGGGCACGAGGAAATTCCGGAATTATTTTTGCACAATTTTTATTCGGAACTGCCTCTGATTCGCCAAACTCAGAAACTATCTCCATTGAAGAGTTTATCGAAAGTGTAAAAGCAGGTGTTAAAGCTGCTTACGAATCAATTTCAAATCCTGTTGAAGGTACAATTATCACGCTTTTGCGACGATGGGCAGAAGTTATGGATGAGTCTAAAACGAAAGCAAAAGATTTTGTCGAATTGTTGACTCTCGCCTACCCCGCTTTGGAGGAGGCTTTGAAGGAGACCAAAAAACTTCTTCCAAAATTGGCAAAAGCCAAAGTCGTTGATTCCGGAGCCCAAGCCTTCGTGTTTTTTGTTCAAGGTGCATTGGAATTTCTGACAACAGGAACGCTGAAAGATTTAGCAGGAACACGCTCGCAAACTATCGCAGAAATTGAAGAAGCACACATCGACCATGAAGAAATCAAATTCAGATATTGCACCGAAGGCATGATGACTTTGGTTAATGATGTGGATTTAAAAAATCTACGACATCAACTTTCTCGATTAGGCGATTCTATTGTGGTTGCAGGTAGTAGTATGCGTTTGCGTGTACATATTCATACCGACACACCTGCAAAAGTATTTGCCATTTTGTCTCGCTATGGAAACATAGATTTTCAGAAAGTCGACGATATGGAATTTCAACACGAATTGCTGACTAAAGGACCCAAAAACAAAATTGGACTACTCATTGACAGTTGTGCAGATATGCCGAAATCAGTCCGTGAACAGCACCAAATGCATTTGATTTCATTGAATTTGCATATCGGAAAAAGCCAGTATTTAGACCGTATTTCTATCACACCGAATCAATTTTATCGCTTATTGCGTAAAGGCGATGAAAAAGAAAAAATATCAACGTCTCAGCCTTCGAAAAAAGATTTTCTCGATAAATACAATTTTATGGCATCGCTTTACGACTCGGTAATAAGTTTGAGCGTTTCGTCAAAATTGAGCGGAACTTATCAAAACAGTGCAGATTCTGCAGGGCGCGTGGCTATTAATACTGGTAAGCGAATTTCTGCAATTGATACTAAACTGTGTTCAGGTACAGAGGGGTTGCTTGCAGTTTTGGCTGCAGAAGCAATCGAAGAAGGATTTTCTCACGAAGAAATTTTAGGCAAAATCAACCAATGGATTCCAAAATCTAAAGTTTTTGTGAACACTAAGTCTATTGAAGGATTTATTCGCAGTGGGCGCATTTCTAAAAGTAAAAGTATAATTGCTAATTTGCTGGGACTTCGTCCGTTGATTACGATGACGAAGGAAGGTACAGGTGATAAAATCGGCAACTTCAAAGGTCAAGAAAAAATGATTCGTCATAATTTGGAAATTTTCCGTAAAGATCACGAAGAATTTGGCATTGACAGATACTGTATATGCTATACCGATCAGGCTGAAATACACAAGGCAGAGGAAGTTGCGGAACGTATGTATCAAATTTGCGGAAAAAAGGTAGAATACATCACGCAAGTATCGCCTGTTCTCGGCTCTATTGGCTATAACGGTGCTATTGAGGTGGCTTATGTGATGACGTAAAAAAAGCAACAAAACGCCGTGTATTTGTTGCTTCATTGCTGCTGCCTACCAGGAACACTCAGACCTTTCGAGTTATGGCATAGATTTGGATCATTCCGAATCTTTCTTGGTTCAATTTTTCAAATACCACACCACAAAATTACAGCATTTTTTGAGAAAAACAATACTTTTTATTCGGGATTTTTGAAGTAATCTCCGATGAGATATAAGGGTACATTTGTCATCCAATCTTCTTCTTTGTAGTCGGTAAGCGAAGTACGAATTGCTTTTGTAGGTTTGTGCTTCTCGCAAAAATACTTGAAGCTTTTAGCTCTTAAGATTTCGCCTGCTTTTACTTCAATCGGTATCAGTTCATCATCCTCATTTTGAACAATAAAATCAAGTTCGTATCTTCCGTTTTCAAAAGGATAATAATTGAGTGAAGATTCTTCATTGAGCAAAAGTTGCTGAAAAACATATTGCTCGGTTAATGCACCTTTAAATTCTTCAAAAACTTCATTTCCATTGACGAGTGTTTTTGCATTTAATTTCGACATCGCTCCAAGTAGTCCGATGTCGTTGTGATATAACTTAAACGCAGAAAAATCTTGATAAGCAATAAGCGGTAGAGCAGGCTTTGTAACAGCGTGAATTTTATGCAATAATCCGGCGTCTGTTAGCCATTGAATTGCCAGTTCAAAATCCTTTGCCCTCGCACCTTCTTTCAATACACCATAAATAAATTTTTTGTTTTCTTTCGCCAATTGTGCAGGAATACTGCTCCAAACCATATTTATTCGTGGCAAAATTTCTTTTGGTGCGTGTTTTGAGAAATCGCTTTGGTAGTTTTCGATAATCTTATTCTGAATTTGTCGAGCCTTTTTCCAATCTCGATTTTCAGCAAATGCGACAACCGCTTCGGGCATTCCTCCTACATAAAAATAGTATCGCAAGAGTTCAATAAATTTCTTAGAAAATAATGGGATGTCAAATAATTTTTCTCTTAGAATTCTTGCCAAGCCGTTTTCTTCGCCCATTGCAAGTAGAAATTCGTAGAATGACATTGGATAAAGTGTCATCATATCAATCTTCCCAACAGGGAAGGATTCATTAGGATGGATATTAGTTCCCAAAAGAGAACCGGCAGCAATGATTTGATATTCTCTTGCTTCTTCACAAAAATACTTTAGCGAAGTAATGCCTCGTTCTACGGCTTGAATCTCGTCTAAAACAATCAAAGTGTCTTCGGGTGTGATTTTTAATCCCGAATAAAATTCAAATGCCATAATCAGCCGTTTGGGGTCGAGGTCGTTCTGAAATATATCTTTCATTTCGTCAGCCCGTTCAAAATTGATATATACCATTTGCTTGTATTCGGACTTTCCGAATTCTTGAAGCAGATAAGTTTTACCCACCTGCCTTGCTCCCAAAAGCACAAGCGGTTTTCTATTTCTATTTAATTTCCACTCTAATAGTGATTTAATCTTACTTCTATACATGTTTTTGCAGTTTGTTTATTCGTAAAATGACATTTTTTTGCACTTAAATCCGTTGCAAAAATACATTTTTTTGCAGTTAAAAACAAGCTTTTCGCACATTTTTTCCAATTTTATGACTGTAGAATGACACATTTTAGCCAAATTTTACGATTTTTTCTATGCCATATTCGATTTTTTTTCTCATATTTTTATACATAAGGCGAAATCATTTCTGCCTTACCAGTCTTTATACCTGCGATGATATCATGAATATCACGGGCTTTCTCGTACAGCATAATACCGCCCGAGCCGCATTGTTTTACACTGTGTGCATCACTGCCCGATTGCATAGGCAACCCATGCTTCTTTGCAAATGCGTATGCCTTCAAATTAACCGCCTCTGACCGCTCTCCATTGTAGGCTTCGATACCATCCATTAATGCCGGATCCACAGGCTTAGGTCGCATTATCCAAGAGCCTTCACGAAACGGATGTGCTTGTGCCAAGTACCCACCGTGCCTGCGTACCAATGCACTATACTCTGCCACACTTAAAGCATCCATCCCCGGATGTGCGTACAAAAACGCCTCATCCAACCCATAAGTCAAAAATTCCGCTCCTCGCACATTGTACTCCCAACCCAAAAACACATCCAAGCCAATAGCATCCCCCTCCAGTTTTGCCGCCTCATACCCCGATAAAAGGAACGCCACTTTCTCGTCCCAAGTCATCTTACGATACCCTCCAAAATTCCCATTAAAAAAATGATCAGTAACAATAACCCCCGCATACCCAAGTTGTTTGTACGCACGAACCATCGCCTCCGGCGTATCTATGGCACAAGCACTTACGGGTGCAGTATGAAAGTGGGTTTCGTATAGATACATATTTTTATTGATTTTTCGAGTATTTCAAGTACAAAAAATTATTAATTCCGGATTTTTGTTCGCCTCCACGTGCTTTTCGGCGATGTGCTTCTTCGTAGCCAAATTTTTTGTACAGCCTAACCGCATTTTCGTTTGTATCTACCACTTCCAGTAAAAATGTGTCATAGTTTGGAAATGCGTGTACGTGATTTAGCAACGCTGTTGCAACGCCTTTTCCGGTATGTTTTGGATGTGTTGCCACCATTTCTACAGTTGCTGTGTTTTCGGTTGTTTTCACAGACGGACACTTTTTTATGGTTGCTTTAAGATAATGCCCAAACATAAAGCCAATAATAAAACCTTTCACAGTTCCAAAATGTTTCATAAACTCCTTTTTGCGAGGTCTTATGAAAACATCGTTTTTGGGCATACAACCAATCATTCCGGCAATTTCGCCATCAATCATAGCAAAATAAACGTGTTCAAGATTAAACATATGTGCACTTGCCGTGATTAATGCTTTTTTGTCATCATCATTCTTAACGATTTGCCCCAAATGATCCATCAAGAACGCCTCAACAAAAACTTCGCTAACTTTTTCACGAACGCTGTCGTCAAATTCTGTTGCTTTTTTGATTTTCATAAATTTATTTTGTTTGACTCAATGCTCAATAAAAAACCCCAACACTTCACAAAACACGCCATTGAAGTTTCAAAACGTTGACCTACCAGGTTACTTAACCTTTTGAGTTTTTAATTGATTGTTAATTTGTTATGTTTTTGCTTTTCGAGTTGTGGCTTAGATTTGGTTAGTTTCGAGTCCTTCAGGCTTAATTTTTTCAAATCCACAGCACAAAGTTACGACATTTTTTTGAGAAAAACAAACCGCTCATATTTCCGTGATATTAAGTTGTTTGCGATTTACTTGTCAAAACTTCACGTTTTTTGAAATTTTGATAAAGTTGTTTGCAAATGATTACCTCGTGATGTCGCTGGGCGTGAAGGGCAAAATACCTTTTCTATTACTAAATTTTTATTAATGAACTCTAACTTAGAAAAAGAAATGTTTTGATAACAAGCACAATACGAAAATCTCTATCCCTTGTTTTATTTCTAAAATTTAGTTTCTTATTTCTAAAATCCATACTGGCTCTTTTTTTGAGCCTGTATTTCGGATTTTATTTGACACTCTTAATTCTGTGATCAGATTCTTAACTTTGTTCTTCTTCTGTTTCTCGCTCATCCATTCCGGCAACATATTCCAAAGCAATTTGTTTATATCTTGCCGATTTAGACATCCGTGTTCTTTTATGGATTTCAAAACCCAATCAACATACTGCTGTTTTTCGAATGCCTTGTTTCTAGAATACTCCGCTTTTCGCCCCGTTGATTGCGATATTTTTGCACCAATGAAATAGTTTGGTTTCCGCCCCTCGATAAGCTTCTTCTTTTTCAGTTCTTCGACGGCTTTGTCAGTTATTTCTAAATGCTTTTGAACTCTATCTAAAAGAACAACCTCACTTAAATCCAAATCGCTACGCTTTTCAATAAGTGTTTTTGAATAATTTTCATCAATTGCTTGTCCGTACATATACATGACGACCATTTGCGGATCGGTCAAAATATAATCGGGTAATGGAAAAAAGCGATTGCGTTGCGACACATACAACGTGTGAATACCGTATCCCAAGCGGTCAATCATACCCAAATTGAACATTGCGTGAACAAGCCACGGATTGCGGTAACGATTGGGTGTTTTGTCGCCGAGACTGTATTCTTCAGGTTTTCCCTCAAAAAAACTTCCGGCGTTGGAAAAAATCAACTTATCAACTTTTTCAGTAACAATAATCCTTGATCGAAGTGAATAATCTTGATGTGCCACGCAATTATGAATAGCCTCTAAAATACTTTTTGTGTCGTATTTATTGACAGTTGTAGCAAGTAGTTCGAAGTCGGGGTAAAACCGAACTTGTACATTTCGGATTCGTTGCATCACTTGTGTTGTCGTTAGAAGGAACGGAACAGTAAAATGTTCGTATGCTTTTTCTTCGGCATCCAATTTCCACGTGATCTCTGCAACCGACGGAAGCAAGTAATGTGTGGATTCCGGCTTGCCTAAAAGCAAAATCGCTGTTCGAGTTATTTTTCCGTCAATCGTGATTTTTGCCCTATTTAAGAATGTAATATCGTCCCATTTGTCAACGTCGTCAGCCAATTTAGGGTATTTTTGCTTAAATTGTTTTCGTGCTTTTGAAATAGCTTCACTATCTAAATCGTTGAGCGAAGCGTTTGGAATGATTTTTGCCGTCCAATCTTCAACAATATCTTGTTTTCTGATTCGCTCGATTTCTTCTATGTTCAACGGCACTAACTCTTCGCCGTCTCTGCCATAATAGTGTCCTTCAAAGGCAATAGGAATACCCTTTGGAGCTGGTGGAATTTCAAGCAGAACAACCCTGCCGTTTGGATGATTTACTTCGTAAATCTCGATGAACGTAATTCGATTGGTCATTTTGTTGGCGATTTCGCCTTTTAGATGATCCAAATCTTTTCGTGCTTTGCGAAACTGTGAACCCACAACTTGATGCTTTTTGTTCACACCAAACACGAGCCAAGCCGAAGTTTTGTTTTTAAGATTTGCTTCGTTGCTCAACGCCGAAAAATACTTTCCCAACTTTGTGAAGTCGTATTGATTTTTGGCTTCCTTAAATTCGACAACTTCCGTTTCGGCTTCTAAAGCTAACAATTCGTGAAGTTTTTCTTTTATTTCGTGAGATGTCATAGGATGTTTTTTTGCAAAGGTACGGAGTTATTTTGGACTTTTCTTATGCACAAGCATCATTTGTATTTATTTAGAAATCTCAATCCTATCTCCTACAACCTTGAAACTAGTAATGTATTGCTGTTGTCTTAAAATATTTACAAATTTGAGGGTGGTTGGATTTTTTGGAATGAAGAACGCCTCTTCATTTTGGGACATACTAGAATACGGCTCGGAGAAATGTGAAAAAATATCTGAAATATCATCATTGTCAAATTTATGACTTGATTTGTTAAATAACGCGATAACTGCCCTATTGGTTTTATCAAAATTTTTAAGCACTGCCTTTAATATACCTTTGCTAATATCATAAGGTTCTTTATTTGCAATTAATATATTTCCCACCAACTCCAGTATTTCAGCACTTTCTATAATGCTTCCTTCGTCGTACGTATTGATAATTTCTAATTTATCTTTTTGTGATAAAACTCGTGACTTTAATAATGAAATAACATCTTTATTATTTATTGATAACTCAGATAATTTTTCCGACAATTCGTGCTTCCTTACTTCTATCAATTTGATGTGTAAAGCGGATTCTTTTTCTTTTAATTTGCTGTAATTTTCTTTATTCAGACCTAGCTTATTATTTTTAATTAACAGCCTTATATTTTCATCGGATAAATTTTCAAAACTTAAAGAATTATAATAATATGGGACAGATTTTAACAATAGGTCGTATGATTTCGCATATATTTCCTTGCTTAAAATTATTGCTTCCAAGAACTTTTTAACTGTCCCTTCATCAGGGCTTTCCGTGTCAATTTTGAAGTTTGACAACGCCTTTGCATTTTCTTCATTATTCAAAAAGTCCAAAATATGTTCCTTCAGTTCTTGTTCATTATCGCAATAGTTATTGATGACATTTTCCCAGGTAGGCTGGATTTTAGTGTTTTGTATTAATAAATTTCTTATTTCTATGGTCTCTATTTTTTCTAAATAAAGGATTCTTGTTTTCACTTTTTTAATAATTGCGATTTTGTCTTTCTCATCGAGTTTTTTGCTGTTTAGTAATCCTGCTAGATATTTTTCGCTTTCGTTTGTATTTGCCTCTATTTTGAGATAAGTATTCGTAATATAATTTTTTATATTTTCGTCAATGTAATCTACTAAAATATCACAATTAGAATTTTTAATTGCGTGGTAGTTTTGTGTGTCGAAATCGACTTGATTAAACTTGCTTTTTGTTTGAATAATTTTCCTAAGCATTATCTTATTTATTTGATAATGGTTGTTTGTATATACATAATCGAACATTTCACCCGAAATCACATCTGTATCTATGTCAGAAAATTTAATATCAAGTGTATTTAATATCTCTTTAATTTTATCTTCTTTGTACAGACTACAAAAATCAGATCTGTCGGAGATAATTTGTTTTAAATTAGAATTCTTTGAGATTTCCTTTATATCTGAAATTTCAGCATATTTGATAATAAGCAGAAAGTACTTGTCTTTTATTTCTTCCGGCATTGACGATGAATGTACATATTTCCAAATGTTGTTACTCCATCGCCAACGACTACATAGTTCCTTTATAAATTTCTCTACATTGTATCCCGAATCTAGATATACATTGATAAATTGTATGGAATTTTCAGATTCGTTGCTCAATAAACCAAATAGTTCGAGTTTATAGCTATGTAGTTTCGTGCCGAAAAGATCATTGGAATCTAAGTGATTCAGAATAAAATTCACTAATTTAAAATTTAATATGGATTCTTGTCTAAAATCATTCACATCAAGTTCCTCTATTAAATTCTCAACATTGTCAATTTGAAAATCAAAATTCAGTTTACTTTGAGATTTTACATTTATCAAAAAAGTATTGTCATTTTGAGACAACTCTCCTTCGTAGAAAAGCGATATATAGCGTGAGTATTCTTCGTCAATATACCCCTTTCTCAACAACAAGTTAATCAGCTCTTTTTGCTTTTCTATTGATTTTTTTTGGTCGGATTCTTTTATATCATCTTCACTATGGATTTCTACGTGATTTGAGATCATCAAATTTTTTAGAGGCTCATGTTGTAAATTTTCTCTTTTTCGTTCTAATTGCCAAATTTTTGAATTCAATTCAGAAATTCTATTTTTATTCCAAGCATCAATTTGTGCTTTCCTATCTTCATAAGATAGGCTTTCATCAACCGCTTTCTCAATATCAGAAAATTCTAATTGTATATGATCTATTCTGTGGCTTCTATTTCCAAAATATAAGGTGTTGCTTGCAATTAAATGAGAGAAGATCTCATCATCAAGTATCTGATCAAGAGTATAGTTTGTGTCATTCAGAATAACGAACGTAAATCCATAAGAACTTTTTTCGTTTATTTTTTTGACGTATTGAAGAACATATAAAGCTTGTAATTCTTTTACATCTTTTATTTTTAGCAATTCTAATTGTTTTATTTCTCCTTTATATCCAGCGACCTCTTTTTCTATCTTCTCGCTTTCTAGCTTAACGTAATTTTGTTTTTTATTAATTGTTTGATATAAAAATCCATCATTGTTAGTAAGCTTTGCAAAATCATTCGGACAGATATTTTTGTAGACAATCATTGCAAGCAGCTTATTATGAAATTCCTCACAGTCTACTGTAAGCATATTGTCATATATTTTGAATTCATTGATTATGTTGTAGAGCAGTCTCATTTCATCTATAAACAGAGCAATATCACTAATCAAATTTTTAGAAACATCGGTTGTTATTTTTTCGATAGACTGTCGAAGTATTTCTTTTGAGTTAGAATGATTCAGAAATGGTATAACCGGTATAATAAAATCAAAAAATTTGGTACGATCCTTATTTACAAATATATCATCTCGAATAGCATAAATGAAAACAACATCTCTCCTAATTTTTTTTGAATTGTTGATAAGTAAATTGATTTCTCGTAATTTTGTGAAAATTTCAGTTTGTTTGAAACGATCCAGGTCTTCAATAATGACAACATTGTAGTCTGTGGCTTCAAAGAAATATAAAATCTCTTCTAAATTATGATTCAAGATTGATTTATTTATATCAGGATTGATCTGTATTTCGGCATCACTTATTTTCAATTTGCTTATTTTCAGATTGTGTAAAATGCGAATAATTTTACGTAAGAAAAGAACAACACCTATTAATACTATGGACAAAGAACTGTAATGGAGTACGACTTTTTGAACAATTGACAACTCGCTTATTGATGATGGGAAAATGTGTAGAAACACAGTTGGTTTAATCAACAAAACGAATGCTAAAGCAAAAAGGATATAACCTGAGGCTTTTAGCAATAAATGCCATCCTGTGTGCTTTTTTATTTTTTTTAACCTTGAGTCTGGTAATTTTTGATTTTTTTCTTTATAAAATAATTGTTGAATGATACTTAATTCTATCAAACGTAACAAGTTTTCGCCCTCTGTTTTATTTTTAATTTCTTTTTCCTCGCTAAATGTCGCTAATGATATATTCAAGAAGTGTAAGTCCTTATTGGTGTTTTCTTTTTGAAATGCTTGCAGAATACTACTTTTCCCTGACCCATAAGTGCCTGTCAAAGCTATGTTTTTAATGTTTTTTCTTTTTCGGCTACTTAATGCCCAACTTAATGCTTCAAAATAGTTTTTCCCATTCTCTATTCTGTCCGTAGGAGAGAGAGAATGAAAAAGGTTATCTTCTATGGCTTGGGGTTTGCAAGCAAACTTCTGCCATCTATTGACGAAGAATTTTTTTATTGATTCTATGCGCTTCTTTATTCTATCCATTCTGTTTTTGTGGTTTTCATAGGTTATTCGTTCTTGTTTTAATACCCAAATATTTTTATTTCATCAGGTTCGACTACTTGTGGTATCGCTTCAATTTGGTCTTCATTCACAATTGAATTATTTGCGAATTCTTCTCTGATTGGTTGCTGTTGTATCCAGTCAATATTCCAAATATCAACATCTCTATCTATGACCTTTTGGCAAAGTTTTTCTGTGTAGTCTTTTTTTCGTTCTGTTTTTATTGTCAAACGTTGTAACCAAACTTGCAAATGACCTACATTTGGAATTTTATCAAATTTTTTTTCAATAGAATCTAATATTTCTGCCACTGTTTCGGGATTGGTTTCCAAAGAAAGAATTTTACTCAAAATAGCCGTTATTACAGGATATGTTCTTGGATTTCTGTAAGCAATATCAGCCAAAATGCTTACCAAAATCTTTGAATTTTCAGATTCTTGGAATAATCTCAATGGATAGATTTTTTCTTCTAAAAACCTCGTCAAAGCCGTAGCCAAACTCCCTGAATTTGGGTGTTTTTCTGCCAAAGAATGAATGAGAAATAGCTGTTTTTGTAGAGATTTACGTTCTTGCGTTGCTTCGTTCCAATACAATTTATCGGGTTTGATAACATCTCTAACTATATTGTCTGAAATAAATGTTTTTTGCGAATTAAGTTTGAGATTCAAATCAATCAATGTTTCTGTCAGTAATTTTGCAATTTTTACTACCGTTTCTTGGTTTGTAGCAAAAATCCTATAATCGTCACGATACCTCAATATCTGATAATCCTCAATTTTGTATTTTTCTTCTCTACGATTGTAATAATAAATTTTACAAGAGAGTATTCTGTCTGCGTAACCTAAAACCATTTCGGCAATAAAATCCATTAAGGCACTTCCTTGTGGTATTCCATTAGTTTGAGAATGTTGCATACTTTGAATAGTAGTGTCAATATTATCTCCTATTTCTTTCCTCTTGATACCTGCCAAGATGTCTTTTTTCACTTTTTCTTTTCCGTGTAACGCCCACGGAATAGTATGAGTATAGATAGAGCCGTAACAATCTGTTATGTCAGTATTCATAAAACAATCATAATTTAATGCAAGTTCTAATGATTGTTGCTCTACTTGTTGCCACCAATTTGTTATTGTTTTTGCTTTATTCGGTTTTTCGCCTCCTATCGCAATAATTGGGATACTACTACATTTTATTTTTTCATTTGCTTGAAATTTTTTAAACTGACTTGCAATATGTTTCCAATTTTCTTCTTTTGTAATTTTATTCACAAGATTTACATATATTGCTGGATTGATAAGTTGTATTGGTCGCCACGCAAATTTCCCATCTTTATTTGTTAGAAATTTGTAATTGACATCATCTAATTTCTTAGCATTTTTCAAAGCAATATTTCCAATATTTCCGTTTCGTGAAAGGGCATTTAACAATGGCTGAAAGTCAAAGTATTTCGGCAAATCAACACTACTATAACTTTCCTGTTTCAGAAAAAACTCTCGCGCGTCTGTATGCGATAATTCAAGGATTGTTCTCATACTCGACCCCCCTCAGCTATCTTGATTTCTTCTGCCGTCAGTCCATACAACCCATAAACAATCTCATTGATTTTATCTTCGCTGTATTCAATCCGTGATTTTATCTGCTCAATGCGATTTGGAACAGTTGCAGATTGTAGTTTTTCATTCAGTTGTAAAAGTAAATCTACGTTTTTTACAATTTCGTTCTGTGCTTGGATTTCTAACTTATTTTTTAAGTCAATTAATTTTATCGGAAGAGGCTTTAAATTAACTGTTTTTACTTGGGCAAATACTCGTCCGCTTTCTTGAACTTTACTTTGATACAAGAAATTTAGTAGTTTGCTATTGTAAATACCCAAAAAATACTTGATGTCAATTTGATCTGTCAGTAAATGTAAAACGTGTGTGCTATCAAGTGAAAAATAACCTTCTCTGTCAAGCGTAGCTACAATTTTGTCGCTTGTTTGCCGACTAATAATTTTTGCAGGAACATTAAACATTTTTTCATCTGTATTGCTCCATAAATCTTTTGGCGAATAATAAACATAAGTGTCGTTAAATGATGTGGAATAACGGTTAATATCCCTACCTTTCAAAATTGGTTTCCATTGCTTCGTTTTTGCTTTGTCTGAAAGAAACCTTTTGTTGTCGCCCGTAATTATTCCTTGATAAACTTTCACTATTGAGCCAAGCTCTACTACATTCTTTTGTCGACATATGTTTCCGAGAATTTTTGAAACCCCTTTATTCATTGTTAAATTAAAATCAGAGGAACTCAAAAAATCTTTTTGCGGAACTTTATTTATTGTAGGATTTTTAAAATCTTCAAAGGAATCTATAGCTATGATATTTGCATCCTTTCGCTTATTTGTTTTAGAATGGACGAACACGGCATTACCGCCTATTTCCGCATCTCCAAAAACTTTATATCGTAAATCCATAATGATGTCGAATCGTCCAGAGTCAAGCATTAGTTTTCTGATTGGCTTGAACGAAATAGTGTTATACAACGAATTTGGAACGATAAAAGAAAAATATCCCTTGTCCGCCACAAGAGAAAGACTTTTTTCTATGAATAATGCGAATAAATTTACTTTATATTCAAATCCCGCTTTGTAACGAATTTGGTAATAATCTAAAATCGCTTTTTCCTGTGACTCTTGTTTTTTGCCAAGTTGTAGTGTACGATACGGCGGATTCCCAATCACACAATCAAAACCGCCTTGTGCAAATACTTCGGGGAAATTCTTTTGCCACGAAAACGGCTTTACTTTTCGGTCGTCGCCAAAATCCAATTCGCCATCATAATAATCAAGGTCAATCAAACTGTTTCCGCTTTTGATATTGTCGTCCAAAGTTGGTAAAATGCGGTCGTGAAACATTTTGGTTTGTGCCTCGATACTCTCTTTGGTCTCGCCCTCCATGCATTTGAGCAACAGCGAAAGTTTCGTAACCTCAACGGCATTGCTGTCCAAATCCACACCAAAAATATTGTTTAGCAAAATTTCTTTCTTTTTGGCGGTAGTCAATTCGCCCATTGGTGTCAATGGGTTATTTTTACCGCCTTTGCTTGGTTTGCCGTTTTCGGAATAAAAGTCTTTGTGCCAATTCAACAGATATTGGTAGGCACCAATCAAAAAACTTCCACTTCCACAAGACGGATCAACAATTTTGATTTTGCTGACTTCTTTCGGAGTTTTACCTTTTATTAATTTTCCGACAGTATGTTCTACGATGTAATCAACGATGTATTGTGGAGTGTAATAAACTCCGCCTGCCTTACGAACTTCGGGTTTGTGTTCAATTGTTGGACGCCCACCGACTTTCGATAGTGTGATTTGTTTGCCCAAAAATTGTTCGTAAGCACTTCCCAAAATCTCTACCGATAAAACCGAAAATTCATACGGACATTTTGGATAATATAATTCTTCAATAATACTCTTGATAACCTTGTTATCAACGGCAATTTCAGGACTTAATTTATCTTTGCTAAAATCGAAAAGTCCTGAATTATACTTGTTGTCGGCACTATGAAAATCTTGAAGTAGGTTTTCGTAGTATTCTCCCGACTGAATGGAGATTTTTAAATTTTCGTAAGGCTCAACGCCTCTATCTTCGGCGATACGCAGAAAAATAATGCGATCAATGATGGTTTGCACCAAAAAATTCAACTGCTCCTCATCCACATTATTACGAAGTGCAATGTTTTTCGCAAGTTCAACACGCCATTTATCAAGCGAACACAGAAAATCATGATCAACGGTTGTTGTTCCTTTTTTGTTTCTGTCGCTCTGAATATATTTGTCAAAACTGCCTTTCAGCACACGCTCTTTGCTAAACGTGTCCCAAATAAAATCAAATTCGGCGATGTAATCGGAATAGGTCAGATATTTTATTCGTGCGACACTCGCTTTGTCGGTTGGCTTGGGCTTATTAGAACAATCATAAATTGCAAGTTCTTCAAAGTTGGTAATGACGCTAATCGGCATTTTTGCACTCCAACCGTAACGACGAATTTGATACGCTGGTTCGATTTCGTTTTTGATTGCTACGCTTGGTTTTTTCGCTTCAAGAAAAAACAATCGCTTTCCGCCCGGAAGTCGAAACGAATAGTCAGGTGCCTTGGTTGCTCCGCCAATTTTTATGCGGTCTTCGTGAATAACTTCTCGATAACTCTCCGCATAACCTTGCTCGTTGTCAATGTCCCAGCCGAGTGCTTTCCAGAACGGATTAATGAAATCCTGTCTTGTTTGCATTTCGTTGTAGTCCTTATTTTGATAGAACTCCTTCTGCTCATCGAAACGTTGAACAAGGGACTTGATTATTTTTAATGCTTTTTCTTTGGTTTGCATAGCGTTGTTGAGCTATAAGTGTTCTGCAAAGATACTCATTTTTCCCGAGTTATACAAAATAAGTTTTCAACAAAAAAATGTTTGACTATCTGGGTTATTTCGAAGTCGCACCATATACAAACTTCTTCTTGATTTGCCCGCCTTCAATGCTCACGATTGCTCTGCATTTTCCGCCATTATGAAGCACATCTTCAACCACTACTTCTTTGCCTTGTCTGAGTCGCTCGATTTGCTCTAAATTGAGTGTTTTGTTGCCAACGGTTATGGGATTATTCATTTGGTTATTGGCGTTCACCAACCATTGTGGCATTGTCGGCTTGCTCGGCTCTGTATTGCCACCATTCGGCTGGTTTTTGCTGTCATAATACTGCTCAACTTTCGCCAAAATTTTATAGACTTCTGTCGTGTATTTCAGAATTTCGTCCATCTGCTTGTTGCCTTTTTCAAGCAAGATTTCGGCATCTTCGTAGATGTGGCTTGCTTGAATAAAGCGTGTTATTTGATTGAAATTTGTACAGACGATTTTAACGTGTGTTGTGAAATCGTTGATTGCAATGTTGGTTTTTCGGGCTGTTTTATCGTAGGTTGTTAGGGTAAATTCTTTCTTGAACAGGCAGTGCCGAATGTAACTTGATTGGTTTCCATAACCGTGTTTGGCTATGTTTTCCAAGAACAAAGCGTGTTCCTTGGGAGTGAGTCGAATTTTTAGATTTACAGTTCTGTTTTCCGTTTCTTTTTTTGTTTTTTGTGTCATAATTTTATATTTTTAAGTTGTTAGAAAATCCGACTTTGGAGGATTTTCATCCTCGCAGAGGCAAGGTCTTTTGTGGGGCGTGTCCCACAAAAGTACACCTTGCCAATCGCCGATGCGATTATTTTTTTGTTGGTATGGTATTGTTTTTTCTTTTCCAAGTCTAAAAGATGCAGGGTTGGATTTGCGGTGAGTGGCATTCTTGTTTTAGATAGTTTGTGAGTTGTTTTTTTGTTTTGGAGTTTGGGTTGGGCTGTTTGTTTTGTTTTTTATATTTTGGCTATTTTTTCAATTTAATGAATTGATATTTCGGCTTTTGACTGTCTGCAATGTTTGTATTGTCTGTATATAATGCACTGTTTGTATTGCCTGTGTATGTTGTATTGTCTGTATTGCTTGTGTAGATAATGGGAAGCCCTGTCCCCACAGGGCTTCCCAGTGCCGTTGTTTTTTTTGTAATTTTTAGTTGAACCTCCTTTTTTAAGTGTTTAAATATTCTTTAATTGCGAATTCTGAAATCAATCCGGTTTTCGTTGATTTAATCGCCCCACTCGAAACCATAGATTTTATGGTGCGATGAGCCTTGCCAAGTCGTTTTGCAACTTCGTTGATTGTGTAAAGTTTTTCAACTTCACTTTTTCTTTTCTCTGTTTCATCAATACCTTTTCTAACGGCATCAGAAATCAGTTCTGCCAGTTGTTCGCCCGGAACAATCACGGCTACATTGTTTTGTTTGCTCATAATAATACTGTTTTTATCGTTTTTGGTTAAATTATTTTGCAAAGTTACGGAATAGAAGCCGACAAAACAAGTCTTTTGTTAAATTATTTTGAAAGAATGTGCTTTCGTAATAATGCATATTGCCAGCATAATTAAGCATTTCAAAGAAGTTTTATGTGAAATTTAATTTTTATTCACAATCTCATCAATGTTTGTAAAATAATATGATAAGACGCACAAAATCACACAAGTTGATAAAAAATCACAAATTTCATCAAAAAAAATCGTAACTTTGCAAAATAATATAAAGCGAAACACAAAGCAATCAAAAATACTTACGCATGAAATACCAATCAAAAAACCGAGAAGAACGCCTACAAATGTGCCATCAAATGATTAAACGTTTGGAAGAATTTATACATCTCAAAGGTCAAACATTTAATGAACTGACACAGGAATTACAATTGTCTTCGGCTTATTTCTCTGCTCCAAAAAGAGGGGAGGGGGTCTTCGGAGCAGATGTCGTTGTTATGATTCTTGGTTACTATCGCGATATGTCGCCGGATTGGTTTTTATTTGGTAGTGGCTCCAAATTTCGTGGCACGGCATTAGAGGCAAACAAAGTTACTTCCATTTCTGTCAAAAAAAACAAACTGGAAGCCGATTTAAGAAAAAGCCTTGAAAAAACGAAGAAGATGTCAAGCACGCTACAAAAACTGCAATCCAGCACCGAAAAATCATTGGGCGAATTCGAGAAACTTCTTTCTAAGGTAAAATAACGATCCTTTTTTTACTCATTCTCACCTTTTCATCAATCCGCTCTTTGATGTCCATCAATAGTTGCGGTGTATAATCGTTGAGTTCAACACAGCAGTTATATTTTTTGGGACTGCCTATCGCTTCAATTGTTTGTTCGTTATCGTGCGTGTGTCCGTAGATATGGTAAAGGTTATTATAGTTTCCTGACCAACTCGCAAGCGGGTAATGACACGCCAAAAAATGATAACCATTGTAGCGTATTTCTGCCATATCGCCAACAAATAAAAACTTGTCGGATTTTCTTTCCGCTTTTTCCACATCGATACGGCGGTCGTGATTTCCGATGATAAATATCTGTTTGCCATTGAGCCGAGCAAGGATTTTTTGCCAATCCCAACCTTTCCATATAAAATCGCCCAAATTGATAACAATATCGTTTTCGCCAACAACAGAATTCCAATTTGCGATGATGATTTCATTCATGTCTTCTACCGATGCAAACGGACGATGGTTGCAATGCTTGATAATGTTGGCATGACCAAGATGCAAGTCTGATATAGCAAAAACTTTTCCGTCGTCGCCGGCTATTGTCAGATAGCCGTATTTTCCTTTTTGTGTTACTTCCATGATTTCAAATGTTTTTTAGGTTATTAAATGTTCGAAAAACGCCTTATTAACAGGCTGTCGCACGTTTTTCGATGATTGCTTTTCCATTAATTCATAGCAATGTCTAAACCATTCCTGGTCAATTGGTTTTCCGTTTTCGTCGTCGTTAAAAAATACGTACTCACGATAGCCCGGAATAGGCTCTTTCATGTCTTTGGTAATTTTCCATGTTTTCATAATTTTAGATATTTAAGGTTAATAAATTACAATCCGGCAATCGCCTGATTAAATGCATTCATAGATTCGACTTTCTGACTTTGCAGAATCTTGGCGTAAATCAACGTAACTTTCAACGAGGAATGTCCGAGAATTTTACTAATCACTTCGAGTTTCATTCCACTATCAAGTGCCAGTGTAGCAAAAGTGTGCCGAGCACAATGGAGCGTTATCGCCTTCTTGATATCGGCGATTTTCGCAAGTTCTTTCAAGTAACGATTAAAAACTTGATTGGTCGGCACAGAAAAGACGGCTTCGTTGTCGCTCTTTTTTCCTTTATCCGGCAACATTTTTTTGGCTTCGTTTATCAAAGGAATATTAACGGGCTTATTGGTTTTGTGCATCGTCAAAACAATAAAATCGTCTTTGATGTTTTCGAATTTCAGCCCTTTCAAATCTTGATATCGCAATCCAGTGTAGCAAGTGAATAAAAACAAATGCAAGATTTTTTTCAATCTTCTGTCTATAATCAAGTCGCCCGAATAAAGTTTTCGAAAGGTTTGCAGTTCGTCCATCGTGAGAAATTCACGCTTGCCCTCAACACTCTTGATTTTTACCTTATCGAAATCGTGGCTATCTAACAGCCCCTTGTTTATTGCTCGATTCAAAAACGATCTGATGATGCTTAAATCTTTGTTCCAAGTGTTTGTCTCGTTCCCTGACACGATCATCCATTTCTTATAATCCATCAGAAATTTGTAATCGATATCCGATAATTTGAGGTTACTACGAAAACGCTCCAACTTTGTGAGTTTTGCCAAATAAGTGCGTTTTGTTTCTTTGGAAAGCGTGATATCTTCCTCAATTTCAGCCTTTGCAAATTTAAAATAGTTGTCCGATGTAGTTCTTCCGAAGAGAGCCATTTTCAAACCTTCGAGAGTTTGTGGCTTTTTTTTGATTTGGCAGTCGGCGGTATAAGCCTTTGTCTGAGCATCGTAAAAATCGAGCATTTTGTTCTTATCCCAATGTTCAAATTCGTGCTTATTGACACGTTGTTTTCCATCGTCCCAGTTTTTCGGATTCACCAGTAATGGCAAGGCAAATCGGTGCTGACGATTGTTAAAATTTGTCCGTAAATAGACGGTTGTTTGTCCTGTTTTTGAAGCGTAATCTTTTCGTACGATAAACTTCGTTGGAGAATGTTTCATAAGTTGAAATTTGTGGCTTTTTTCTGGCTTAGATTTCAACTAAAAACTACAAAAAGGGGGGATATTTCTTGAACGACACTTTTTTGAAAAGCAACATTTACAATGTTTTACTGTATTTGTTGCTTTGTCGTAGTTGACCTACCAGGATTCGAACCTAGACGAACAGAACCAAAATCTGTCGTGCTGCCATTACACCATAGGTCAATCGGGGTGCAAAGATACGGATTTTTTCCGAAATAACAAAATTTTTCTGTATTTTTTTGCCGTTTGCATTTTTTTTTGTATCTTTGTGAGTTAAATCATTTCAAATATTATGAAGAACTACAAACGTCTTAACCTTATCATCGGCTTAATCATTGGAGTCGTTGCATGTACGGTTTACATCATGACTGCCGAACGCAGTGCAAGCTGGTGGGATTGCGGACAATTCCTCGCAACAGCATTCAAACTTCAAGTGGGACACCCTCCCGGAGCTCCAACATTCCAACTATTAGGAAATCTTTTTACCCTACTCGTGGGACGAGACCCAATGTTGGCTGGCTTCATGGTTAATGTACTGTCGGCTGTCGCAAGCGGACTTTCAATCATGTTTTTGTTTTGGACAATTACAATACTTGGTAAAAAATTAGCCTCAAAGTATGGTGAAATTACAGACACAAAAATGTGGGCAATCTTCGGTAGCGGATTAGTCGGAGCAATGGCTTTCTGCTTTTCCGATGCTTTTTGGTTTTCGGCTGTAGAAGGTGAAGTTTATGCACTCTCAGTGTTTTTCACTGCAGTAACATTTTGGGCGATATTGAAATGGGACGAAGAAGCCGACAAACCGCATAGTTTGCGGTGGATTATTCTAATCGCATATTTAGTTGGCTTGTCTATTGGTGTCCACCTCTTGAATTTACTGGTGATTCCGGCGATTGTATTCATCGTTTATTACAGAAAGTTTCAACCAACACGCAAGCGTTTCTGGGTTGCACTTGCAACTTCTGTTGTTTTGCTCGGTGGGATTTTGTGGGGGGTAATTCCTTATATCGTTCACTTTGCAGGACGATTTGAATTACTTTTTGTAAATGGTTTCGGCTTGCCATTCAACTCAGGGGCTATTTTTTGGTTCGCATTACTTATCGGAGGAATTACTTGGGGAATCCATTATTCTATCAAAAAAGGCAAAGTGATTTTGAACACGGCATTGCTTTGTTTGACGTTTCTTTTAGTCGGATATTCAACGTATTTTATCGTGATTATCCGTGCAACTGCCGAAACTCCTCTCAATTTTGGAGCACCAAAAAACACGTTCGCTTTGTTGGATTATTTGAATCGCGAACAATACGGTACCCGTCCGTTGGTTTACGGCAGTTCTTTCACAGGAAGTGCTCTTCGTATTGAAGAGCGTTCGCCAAGATATACACGCAACTACGAAACCAGACGATACGATAGAGTTGGTGCGAATATGCGAGTTGTTTGGGATCCTACACACACCGGATTGTTTCCGCGTATGCATGCTATGTCTAACGAGCCAGGTCGTCCGAATATAGATTTTTACCATTTCTTTGGCAGAATAACACCGAGATTTTACACCTGCCCGAGAACAGGCGAACAGCGACAAATGAAGCCAACCTTTGCAGAAAATATGCGATTTTTCATTCGTTATCACCTCGGCTGGCAATACATGCGATATTTCATGTGGAATTTTGTCGGACGACAAAACGATATACCGGGAAGGGGCTTCGATGTGCAAGGGAATAGAGATGTATTCCACGGAAATTGGATTAGCGGAATACGATTTATTGATGAGGCTCGCCTCGGACCTCAAACCAACTTGCCGGATTTTCTAAAATATAATCAAGGGCGAAACACCTACTTCTTCTTGCCATTGATTTTAGGATTGATAGGATTATTCTATCAATACCGAAAAGACAAAAATAATTCGTTTGTTACGTTTTTGCTATTTTTCATGACCGGAATTGCGATTGTAATCTACCTCAATCAGCCTTCTACCGAGCCTCGCGAGCGAGATTACTCCGTTGTTGGCTCGTTCTACGCTTTCGCTATATGGATCGGACTTGGTGTAATGGCAATTGCCGATTTTCTGCAAAGAAAAGCCAAACTCAGCGGCAAACTCGCCGCAGGAGTTGCCACGGTGGTAACATTTTTGGCAGTTCCAACGTTGATGGCTCAACAAAATTGGGACGATCACGACCGCTCTCAATTATTTGCCGCACGAGATGCTGCACGAAATATGCTCAAATCCACCGAACCGAATGCGATTATAATTTGCAACGGAGACAACGATACATTCCCACTTTGGTTTGCCCAAAATGTGGAAGGTTTGCGACCTGATGTACGGATTATCAATTCCGCTTTGGCTGGAAGTCATTGGCATATTCTGCCACTATTTAACACCGTTTACCAATCTGCACCGCTGAACCTTACATTAACCAGAGCAGATTATCAGCAAGGAACTAATGATGCTGTTTTTATTCAAGACAGAAATGTTGGTCGTCGTGAATTGATAGAGCTGATTAGGTTCGTTGGCAGTGATAATCCAAACACTCAACTTACATTGGCCAGTGGCGAAGCTACAAACTTTTTGCCAACCACACAATACGTTTTGACGATTGACCGTGACGATCTTTTGGCAAGAGGCATCATTACCGAAGAGCAGCACATGTTCACGGTTACGCAAATGGAACATGATATTGATGTGGGCAGATGGAACAGGATCCATCGTTCGGATTTAGCATTTTTGGATATTTTGGCGAGCAACAATTGGGAACGCCCGATTTATGTAACTAGCCCGTGGGCACAACGCCACATTTGGCCTATTACACAATTTGCACAAATGGAAGGAACTCTTCATCGCTTTGTGCCGTTTCATAATCCGAACAGAGGTCTCACTAACGCAGGGGCGAACGGCATTGCAACGGACAGAACCTATGACTTGTTTATGAACGTATTCACATCATGGGGAAATGTCAATCACCCAAGAGTTAGAATTTGTTTTGATACTCGCCGTACGGCACAAAACCAACGACATCAATTTGGTTTTCTCGCACAGGCTTTGATTGTTGATGGAAGAATGGAAGATGCAGTTAGAGTTTTAGATAGAGCATTGTATCTTTTCCCGCATCGCAACATTGATTTTGATCCGTCGATGATTTTCTTTGTTCAGTCTTATTTCCGAACAGGCGAAACCCAAAAAGGCTTAGAATTAGCCAATAAATTGATAGGTATCTATGAAAGAAATTTGCTTTACTTTGAGAGTTTTCCACCAAGACACCGTAGGTTTTTAGAGTCTCATATACAAGAATCTCTCACAGTATTTATGCACTTACGTCACCTGCTGCAAGGATTTGAAGAAGAAAGCCAAGAACTATTCGAGCGTTTAGACAACCTTTTAGCAATCCGAGGATTTCATGAATGATGAGTGATTATCTTTGCAAAACAAAAACGAAATACTTTGTGTATTTCGTTTTTTTTTGTATCTTTGCAGGAAAAAAATCACATGAAAAAAATTATCTTCTTTATCCTCTTCCTTGCCGTATTGAATAGTTGTAGAACTGTGCCTATAACCGGACGCAGACAGTTTGTAGCAATTCCTGCATTTTACATGAATTCGTTAGCACTAACTTCATTCACTGAAGTGGTTAATACAAGCCGACTTTCAACAAATGTTGAACAAACTCAAATGATTGAGCGTGTTGGAAATCGTATCCGTGTGGCGGTAGAAGATTTCTTAGCAACAGAAAATTTATCGCACCTAACCCAAGATTTTGTTTGGGAGTTTATTCTGATCGACAATCCGGCCATAAATGCGTGGGTTATGCCGGGAGCCAGAGTTGCATTCTATACGGGGATTCTACCCGTTGCTGCTAACGAGGATGGTGTAGCCGTAATAATGGCACACGAAATCGCACATGCCGTTGCTAATCATGCTGCCGAACGAATGAGTCGAGCATTGATTACGCAATTAGGCGGCGTTGCACTTTCGGTAGCTTTGAACGAACAGCCGCAAATGACCCAGGCGTTGGCTTTGTCGGTCTTTGGAGTAAGTACGGAGCTATTTAGTGCTCTACCGCACAGCCGTCGAAACGAATTGGAAGCCGACAGGTTGGGTTTGATTTTTATGGCAATGGCAGGATACGATGTGCACGAAGCACCCAGATTTTGGCAACGAATGATGGATCTTTCCGGCAATCCGTCCGCATCTGATTTCCTTTCGACCCACCCCTCAAACGCAAGACGTATTAACGAAATCAACAGACATATTCCGGAAGCTCTGAAATTTTACAGACCATACGCCGGCGTTCGTCACCAGCAGCCTGTTTTAGGCGATCCACCCGCCGCACCGGGAACAAGGACACGGCGATAGCCATTAACGAGTAACGGTCAGTAGCAAGTAGATTCCTCGCTTCGCTCGGAATGACGGCGATTTTAATAGAGGAGGAGTAAAAAAGGAGCGTAGCAACGAGGGATCTCCTTGCTATTGTCCGTTATTTTTGCTACATCGGCAAGGGCGGGCGAACCCCGCCCCTACCGTTAATATCCCAAAATTTTCAGCATGGATTTATGGCTTTGTTCTTTGGCAAATAGTTTTGTAAAATATTCGCCATCTTCGTCCACATCAATGAGAATATGTTTTGGTGCAGGTATTAAACAATGTTGAATACCGCCATATCCGCCGAGTGACTCCTGATAGGCACCTGTATGAAAAAATCCGATGTATTGAGGAATCTCCGATTGTAATTTTGGCAAAAACACAGCGTTTGAATGGCGTTCCGAATTGTAAAAATCCTTACCGTCGCAAGTCAAACCTCCGAGGAAAACACGCCGATATTCGGCATCCCAATTGTTTATTGGCAACATGATAAAGCGTTGATCGTTACCCCAGACATCGGGCAATGTAGTAATAAACGAACTGTCAATCATGTACCATAATTCCCGGTCGTTTTGTTGCTTCTGATTCACAATAGAGTACAAAACCGCACCGGATTCGTTCACTGTAAATGATCCAAACTCAGTAAATATATCCGGTTCAACTACACCATGTGAGTTACAAGTTTGCTGAATTTGTGCAATAATTTCCTCTGCAATGTATTCATAATCGTAGTCGAAATCCAACGAGCTTTTGAATGGGAACCCCCCTCCGATGTTCAAAGAAGTTAAGGACGGACACACTTTCTTCAACTCACAATAGACATTTACAGCCTTGGAAAGTTCATTCCAGTAGTGTGCAGTGTCTTTAACCCCGGTGTTGATAAAGAAGTGCAACATTTTGACTTCAAACTTACTACGCTTGATACGCTTGATGTAAAAATCAACAATGTCGTTGATGCGCAAGCCTAATCGTGATGTATAGAAATCAAACACAGGCTCTTCTTCCGTAGCAATGCGAATACCGATTTTGCATTTTTGTTGTACGTTAGCTTCCAGTAAATCCATCTCTTCCTTATTGTCAATAATCGGAATGGTGTTGTGAAAACCTTTATTGATGAGTTCGGCGATATTTTCAATGTATTGAGGGCGTTTGAAACCGTTGCAAATGATATAAATATCTTTGTTTGTGATTTTTCCTTGCTCGTAAAGTTCGTTGATTAAATTGATATCGAACGCAGACGAAGTTTCCAAATGTGTATCATTTTTTAACACTTCCTCCAGTACAAATGAGAAATGCGAACTCTTTGTACAGTAGCAATAATTGTATTCACCCTGATAATCTACCTTAGCCATAGCCACATTAAACAGTCGCTTAGCACGCTGAATTTGAGAACTTATCTTAGGCAAATATGTAATTTTTAGGGGCGTTCCATATTGTTTAATAATGTCCATTAACGGCACATTGTTAAAGTACAACTCATCATCCTTGACCTCGAATTCAGCCTGCGGGAAATCAAATGTCTGTTCGATTAGGTCTTTGTATTTGTTCTTCATTTTTCTGATTCAATTGAGTTAAACTTGATTTTTTTCACCAATCCGATTGACTCGGATTTGAATTTTCGCTGCAAAATTACGAAAAAAAAATGATAAAACAAAGATAATCTACGAAAAAATTTGCATTTTTCAAAAAAAAGTCGTAACTTTGCACCATTATTAACCAAATTAAAACAAATAAAATCATGAAAAAAGTATTGTTAGTGCTCGCCGTTGCTGCTTTTGCCGTTGCTTGCGGAAATGCGGGACAACGAGGAACAGCTGCTGAACATTCAGGATGTTGCCAGACGGCAGCAGTAGTAGTTCCTATGTGCTGTCAAGAAGGTTTGAGCCAAGAAGAGTGTGCAAGAAGAAAAGCCGGTCCTTCGTGCTGTCAAGAAGGCTTGTGCCAAGAAGAATGTGCAAGAAGAAAAGCCGGTCCTAATTGCTGTCAAGAGGGATTGAGCCAAGAGGAATGCCAAAGAAGAAAAGCAGCAGCACGAGGTTGCAGCAGAGCAGCCGGAGAAGGCTGTAAAAGAGGAAATGAAGGTTGTTGCAGTAGCTAACAATCTTCCTTTACAATCATCTAAAACCCCGCAAAAGGCGGGGTTTTTAGTTTCAAAAATAAATTTTATCATGACACTAAACTTAACTAAATCCATTTGTTTTTTCGATTTAGAAACAACCGGAATAAACATAAACAGAGACCGTATCGTTGAAATTTGCATACATAAAATCAACCCGGATCAATCAACACAAACCAAGACATATCGCCTCAATCCGACTGTTCCAATTCCTGTGGAAGCCAGTATAGTTCACGGTATCTACGACAAAGATGTGGTAGATTGCCCCACATTCAAAGACGTTGCAGGCGAACTCAACGCTTTCTTCGGAAACAGTGATTTGGCAGGGTATAACTCCAATAAATTCGATGTCCCGATTTTGGTTGAAGAGTTTTTGCGTGCAGAAGTTGATTTTGATATGAAAAATCGTCGGTTGCTTGATGTACAAAACATTTTTCATCAAATGGAGCAACGCACACTCGTTGCTGCATACAAATTTTACTGCAACAAAAAATTGGATGGTGCACACAGTGCTGAAGCAGATACTTTGGCAACGTACGAAATTTTGTTAGCGCAGTTGGAACGCTACAAAGACGTGCCTTTTGAAGATAAAAAAGGGCAAATTTCGTTTCCTGTTGTTAATGATATCGAAGCACTATCTGAATTTACAACCACTAAAAAGTTTGTGGATTATGCAGGCACAATGGTTTACAACGACAAAGGTCAAGAGGTCTTTAACATCGGCAAACACAAGGGGCGCTTGGTTTCCGAAGTTTTTGCATACGAGCCATCGTACTATTCATGGATGATGGACGCGGATTTTTCGCTTTCGACTAAACGGAAATTGACGGAGATACGTTTGCGAAACCGATAGGCAGTGAAAATAGCAAGGAGATCCCTCGCGCCACTTCGTTACGCTCGGAATGACGGCTATCGCATAAAGGAGAGAGAATGGAGGCGTGGCTTAGCCACGCCTCCATTCTCTCTCTCCTGTTCCTCCTCAACAGCACTGTCATCCCGAAGGAGCAGTGCGACTGAGGGATCTCCTTGCTACTATACTGTACCTTTACATTAACATTTTTTTCGCAGTTTTCACACCCTCGATAAAAACATCAATTTCCTCTTTCGTGTTGTAAAATGCGAAACTCGCACGCACTGTTCCGGGAATGCCCAAAATCTCCATAAGCGGTTGTGCACAATGGTTTCCGGTTCTTACGGCAATACCCAACTGGTCGAGAATTGCACCAACGTCAGAATTGTGAACATTCTTGATATTGAAACTCAAAACGGCTGTTTTTTGCTTGCTCGTTCCGTGGAAAATAATATCGTCGATTTCACTTAATTTTTCTGTGGCGTAAGTCAGCAATTCGTTTTCGTATTTCGCAATTTCTTTGAGTCCGATTTTTTGCATATATTGAATTGCAGTCTCAAGTGCTAAAATTCCATCAACATTAGGTGTTCCGGTTTCAAACTTGAATGGCAATTCATTAAAGGTGCTTTCTTCAAAGCGTACTTCCAAAATCATTTCGCCACCGAACTGGTATGGTGGAAGTTTATTGAGCCATTCGGATTTTCCGTAAAGCACGCCAATTCCCATAGGTGCGTACATTTTGTGTGCTGAAAATGCCAAGAAGTCGCAATCTAATTTTTGCACATCAATCACTTCGTGAGCCACGCTTTGTGCGGCATCTATCAAAACAGGAATGTTTTTTTTGTGGGCTTTTTCAATCAACACTTCAATTGGATTGATTGTGCCGAGAACGTTTGAAATATGCGTAATAGCAAGAATTTTTACGTTTTGCGAAAGCAAATTATCAATCTCTGACAAGTCTAACTCACCGTTTTCCAAGACAGGAATAACTAATAAATTTGCTTTTTTCTGTTTGCACATTTGTTGCCAAGGCACGATATTGGCGTGGTGTTCCATAGCCGAAATCAGCACGCTGTCGCCTTCATTCAAGAATTGTTGAGCAAACGTTTGAGCGACCAGATTGATACCTTCGGTAGTGCCTTTCGTGAAAATAATCTCGTGCTGTTCTTTGGCGTTGATAAACTTTTGAACAGTTGTTCTTGCACTTTCCAGAGCCTCCGTAGCCATTCGTCCGAGCGTATGTGTGCCACGATGTGCGTTGCTGTTTATAGTTTCATAATAATCCGAGATGCGGTCTATGACTGCTTGCGGTTTTTGTGTTGTAGCGGTATTATCTAAATATACCAAGGGTCTTCCGTTCACACTTTGGTGTAAAACCGGAAAATCTTTTCGAATGGAAGTTGTATTCATGGTGCAAAGATACGAAAAAAAAATAACATTGTAGGGGCGAGGCATGCCTCGCCCCTACAACAATATTATACCAAATTATATCAAAAACCTCACCCCAAAATAAACCTTCCTCGGCATCGCAGGACCGTAAACAAATCCGGAATCACGCAAACTCCCTGCATTTAACGCTGTTGACTGAAATTGATCAAAGATATTTCTCATACCAATACTGGCTTGCATTCTCAATAGTTTGGACAGTCGAAATTCGTAAGCAACTCTCACTCCTGCATCGAAAAACGAAGGCGTTCGAAACAATTCATTATGACTGACATATCCCTCCAAATGAGGAATAAGCATTGATCCTGTGTAAGTTCCCGTTGCAGAAATAGTGAGCCTTCTTATAGGCGTATAACTCAATACAATATAGCCATATTGATTAGGTGCACGCAACATTTCTCTTATAGGTTCAACATCCTCCGCCCATTCATGGTCTTCCGCGTAGCGACTGCTCTGAAGGGTAAAACCAACATTTGCAATAAGTCTAGAGGTTAAGCCCACAGTCAGTTCGAAGTTAAGACCTTGTACCACAGCACCTTCTTCGTTTACACGCTGAAAGGCTTGTTGACCGGGGTTATACCTTGAATCGGTAAGTTCAAGTGCAAACACATTCCGGATATTTGTGTGAAACGCATCAATCAAAAAGTTGGTATTCACTCTGCCAAATGCTCTATTCAGGTCAACTGAAAAGTTGAAGCTGTTTGAAAATTCGGGCTCCAAATCTTCTGCCATTTCAATCAAAACAGGCATACCATCTGCGAAAGGGATGTGCAAGTCTTCATCCTCAATTTGTGGTGGACGAAAACCGGCGGCATAACTTGCACGGAAAGTTATGTAATTATTTAGTGCAAAACGTGTGCTTGCACGTGGCGAAAAAATGACATTCTCCATCAGGTTATGTCTATCTAAACGCCCTCCGACCTGCAAACTGAATCGTTCATTTCTCCATTCGTTTTGAATGAACCCACCAAACGATCTTGCACGTTGTCCGAGAGGAATCGCACGATGATAGGTATAATCTTCGAGGTTATTGCCGATAAACTCCATTCCTGCTGTAATTTGTGCAGGCATAAACAGAAAATTATCTACGGAATAGGTATATTGTGCTCCTGCGACAAACGTGAAATCATTGGTTCGCCCGTAGCCTTCGAGGTCTTCATCGTCATCATCATCTTCATCGCGTGCACCAAAAAAACTTTCACGACGAATATGTTGTGCCGAAGCGAAAACATTGAAACGATGCCTGTAATCTCTCGAAAAAAGATTGTACGTCAAACTTCCTCCATTGATTCTGTGGCTGAGTTGTTCGGTAAGATCGGCTTTGTGCGGAGGTTCGAAAAGTTCGTTCCCTCCACGTCGAAACTCGTGCATACGATGATATTCCAAGATTAATCTCGATTGATTAGTTAAGTTGTGATGAGCCTTGAAACCTAATGTTTCGGAACGAAGCATAGGTGCTTCGGAAAATCCGTCACCACTACGGTCGTAAGCACTGCGATTGTTGGCAACGGCAAACAAGTAAGCACCTGTTTGGAAATCGTCTGTTACAAACGAGCCATTGAGCGCAGTACTTATATCGGTCAACCCTCTTCCAAAGACTCCTGTTTGATTAGAAATTGCAAACGAGTTTCTCAAGGGCTCTCTGGTAATGATATTAACCACTCCGGCAACAGCATTTGGGCCATAAAGAGCAGACCCCCCGCCACGAATAACCTCTACACGCTCGATCATTCCAATAGGAAACTGCTCAAGTCCGTAAACACTTGCAAGCGAACTGAATATCGGGCGACTATTAATCAAAATCTGTGTATACTGACCGCCTAACCCGTTGATGCGAAGGGTGGGAGTGCCATCAACGATACACGTACTTTCGAGACGAAGTCCGGGTTGAAAACTGAGTACTTCGGACAGGCGCGTTGCTCCGGCAGCCTCAAAACTTCTTGCAGATAACACGCCTACAATCGTTGCAGACTCTCTACGATCAATCTCGTTTCGCGAACCGGTAACCACCACGCCGGACAATTCCAAGGCTTGTGGAGTAAGTTCAAAATTAACCTCAATTGTTCGGTCAGAATGCTTATAAACTGTTTTTTCTACCCGTCCATAACCCACGAAAGATGCCACAAGCGTGAGTTCGCCAACGGGCGCATTGGTTATCAAAAAATGTCCGGTAGCGTCGGTCGTTCTACCTATATTTGTTCCTTGTATTCCTATGGAAACAAAGGGCATGTGTTCTCCGGTGGATGCATCAATAACGTGTCCGAAGATGTTGGCATCGGAGAATTGTCTGGTCTGTGCAAACATTGTTGTTTGCAAAATTAAAAGTGCTGATAGTATGATGATTTTTTTCATTTTGAATATGATTTTATTGTGAAAACGGGACATATCCCGCCCTTATCGGGCAATATGTCTTAAATAAAAAAGGGAGGTAGGCTTACACCGTCAAAGGAGGTCCTCTTAAGAAAAAAGATGTGTAAAAGCCAACTTCAGGATGCTCCGATAAGAAAAATTTTGTATCCTCGCAAACCGTTGCTACGAGTTCTGAAACAAAGACTTGCAAGGCAATACCCGACGTTTCTAATGCAGATTTTTGAGCAATGAAAATAAGTTCTTCTTGAGAGTGTCCACCTGAAAGTGGTGGTCTTTCCGATTCTGCACAACAATAGTAGTCGCAAGTATTATTATGGCACCTGTTGTGAAAGTGAGAGTGCGTAATTTTCTTACCGTCAATGATATGCACGTGCGAAAAGAAGCCAATGTTGAAGTAAAACGCCGCAAACAAGGCTAACAAAAAGCCTGAAATCCATTGTTTGTGAACTTGTGGTTTTACAATCATTTTGCAAAGATACGAAAAAATTATGAAACAATTCAACCCTACTTGTTAATAACTTCTCGCAAAAAAACGCGATTTTTTGCTTTTTTTGACTATTTTTGCATTATGATAAATGCACCCATAGCAAAGAAAGAAGCAAAAATACTAACGACCCACGATGTCGTTCGGCAAGACGATTATTTTTGGTTGAACAAACGCGATGATCAAGATGTTTTGGATTATCTGAACGCCGAAAATGCGTACTGCGACGCAATGATGAAAGACACGGAAGACTTGCAAAAACAACTCTTTGACGAAATCAAATCGCGTATCAAAGAGGACGATCAAAGTGTTCCGTTTTTTCGCAAGGAATACTGGTATTACACACGTTACGAAACAGGTAGAGAATACCCGATTTATTGTCGAAAATTCCAAACACAAGACAATCCGGAAGAAATTATTTTAGATGTGAACCAACTTGCCAAAGGTCACGCATTTTGTGCTATTGGCGAAATCGCAATTAGCGATGACAATAAAATGTTGGCGTTTGCCGTAGATTTTGTCAGTCGTAGAATTTATGATATTTGGTTTAAAAATCTGGAAACGGGCGAAATTTTGAATGAAAAAATCGAAAAAACTTCGGGAAATTTCACGTGGACGGGCGATAATAAAACCTTGTTTTATGTGAAGCAAAACCGCCAACTACGCTCGTGCCGTGTGCTAAGATACGTGCTTGGAAATCCCGAAAAAGAACAAGAAATCTTTTTTGAAAAAGATGCACAGTTTAATGTCGGTGTTGGACGAACGAAATCGGACGACTATGTTTTTTTGTTTTCGGGAAGTTCCACATCGGCGGAATACCGCACAATTCCGGCAAATCAACCCGAAGCGGAATTTCAGATTTTTCAACGCAGAGAAAAAGATTTGGAATATTCCATCGAACATTTTGAAGACCATTTTTTCGTGATGACGAATTGGGATGCAACCAATTTCAAATTGATGAAAACGCCACTGAATGCGACCGAAAAAGAGAATTGGAAAGATATTATTCCGCACCGAGACGATGTAAAATTGGAAGATTTTGAGGTTTTTTCCGACTATTTGGTTTTGCAAGAGCGAAAAAATGCACTCAATCACATTCGAATTATCAGTTTGAAAAACAGCGAGGATTATTATCTCGAAATGTCGGAAGAGGTCTATAATACAGGCATTGGCTACAATCCCGATTTTTATGCCACAACGTTGAGATACGGCTACACATCAATGACCACGCCACGAACATCGTATGAATACAATCTGAAAACTCGCAAAATTGTGATGCTCAAACAACAGCAAGTTTTAGATAAAAATTTCAAACCCGAAAACTACGAAAGCAAGCGTTTGTGGGCTGTTTCGCACGATGGCGAACGGGTGCCGATTTCGATGGTTTACAGAAAAGGACTTTCTCTTGACGGACAAAATCCGACCTTGTTGTACGGCTATGGTTCGTACGGGATTTCGCTCGACCCTAATTTTAGTTCGGCGAGGTTGAGCCTTTTAGACAGAGGGTTTGTGTATGCGATTGCACACATTCGCGGAGGCGAGGAAATGGGTAGAAAATGGTATGAAAATGCGAAATTTTTAAAGAAAAAAAATACGTTTTTGGATTTCATCGCTTGTGCGGAAACACTTCTTAAAGAGGGATTTACGACACCTCAAAAACTTTCAGGAATGGGCGGAAGTGCAGGCGGATTGCTGATTGGAGCAGTTGCAAATATGCGACCGGATTTGTTTCACACACTCATCGCACAAGTGCCTTTTGTAGATGTAGTTACGACGATGCTCGACGAAGATATTCCGCTAACCACAGGCGAATACGAAGAATGGGGAAATCCCAACGAAAAAACGTATTTCGACTATATGCTATCCTATTCGCCTTACGATAATGTGAAAGCACAAAACTACCCAAATATGTTGATAACAACGGGTTATCACGATTCGCAAGTGCAATACTGGGAGCCCGCAAAATGGGTAGCCAAACTCCGTGCCACGAAAACCGACAACAATCTTTTGCTATTCAAAACCGAAATGAACTTTGGGCACGGCGGTGCTTCGGGACGGTTTGAATCGCTTAAAGAGACTGCTTTGGAGTTTGCGTTTTTACTACGAATGGTTAAAAGGTAAAAAAATGAACGAAAAAATAAATAGCAAGCAGATGTCTCGACTCCGCTATGCTCCGCTCGACATGACGGCTTATCGTGTAGGGGGAAAAGGAGAAGTTATCGGCGGCTCTGCCGCCGATAACTTCTCCTCCATCAAGAGCCTCCAACCGTCATTCCGAGCAAAGCACACGTAGTGTGCGAAGTCGAGGAATCCCCTTGCTACGGAAAAAGCATCAAAACAATGAAAAACACGATACATACACGTCCAATCGAGCCGAAAGATTACCCGCTTCTCGAAAATTTTCTTTATCACGCAATATATATTCCCGAAGGCAAAGATTACCCGCCGTATGAAATTGTTTTTGACCCGAAAATATACATTTACGTAGAAAATTTCGGATTGAATTCCGATTGCGGAGTTGTTGCTGAATGTTCGGAATCTGGCGATATTGTTGGAATTACTTGGACTCGAATTATTCCTGCTTATGGGCATCTTGATGAAAACACTCCCGAACTTGCCATATCAACATTGCCCGATTATCGCGGACAAGGCATCGGAACAATGCTGATGAATGACTTGTTTGAACAACTTCGCAAGTGTGGCTACAAACGAACATCGTTGTCTGTTCAACAAAACAATCCTGCCGTCCGATTTTACAAACGACTTGGCTATGAAATCACGATTGAAAAATTAGACCACGCAGGACACGAAGATTATATTATGGTGAAAAATTTGGTAGAACAATGAAAACAACATACAATTTGCCACTACGTCCCATCATTCCGTTAGGAATGATACGCTCGGTAGCAAGAGGAATACACCGCCGGTTCCGCATACCGTTAGGCGATGCCCTGAGCCTGTCGAAGGGTCTGCGACCGAATTCGACAATGGTTGCATTCCTACGGAATGCTGAATGGATTGTGGACACCGTTTTTCTACCGAGCGATGCATCCCGCTGGGATGCGGGAGTAGCGTCATTGCGAGGGAGGTACGACCGAAGCAATCCAGAAAATAGATTGCTTCGCTACGCTCGCAATGACGACAAGAAACTATCGAACTATAAACTATAAAACTAAAAAGTTATGATTCCAGCATCAGAATTTCCGCAAAACGCAGACGGCAGTGTATATCACTTGCATTTGCACCCCGAACAATTGGCTGAAACCGTTATCCTACTTGGCGATCCGGGACGTGTTCCGATATTTTCAAAATATATGGAGCGTATCGACCATAAACAGCAGAACCGTGAAATCGTTACACACACAGGCGTTTACAAAGGAAAAACGCTAACCATTATGTCCACAGGAATGGGAACGGACAACTTGGATATTGTTGTCAATGAATTGGACGCATTGGTCAACATCGATCTAAAAACTCGTGAAATCAAGTCCGAAAAAACTTCGCTAAACCTTGTGAGAATAGGCACTTGTGGTTCGTTGCAAGAAGACATCGAAGTAAACAAATTTATTGCTTCTGCCTATGGATTTGGTATTGACGGGTTGATGAATTTCTACAAGCCCGAAAATGATGTGTGCGACCGTGCGATGGAGCAAGCGTTTATGGATCACTCAAAGTGGCCTGCAACGTGGCCAAGACCGTACTTCGTCAAAGCATCGAACGAACTCATCGAGCGTATTGCAAAAAACGACATGTATCGTGGAATTACCGGAACAGCACAAGGATTTTATGGTCCGCAAGGTCGTGTAGTACGTTTGCCGTTGGCGTTTCCGCAAATGCACGACGTGATGAAATCGTTTGAACACAACAGTTGGAAAATTACCAACCTCGAAATGGAAACATCGGCACTTTACGGATTGGGACAATCGCTCGGACACAAAACAATGACAGCCTGCTTGGTTGTAGCAAACCGAGTTACCGGAAAATTCTCGGAGAATTACAAACAAACGATGGAAAGTAGTATCGAAATGCTGTTAGACCGAATCTTGAACATCGCTGTGTAACGCCTGTAGGGGCAAATAATTATTTGCCCCTACTACCACCAAAAAACAATTATTTCGGAAAACCATGAATAAAATTTCCGCACTAATCAAACTGATTGACGACCCTGACGAGCAGATTTTTTGGCAAATCAAAAATGAAATCTTGTCGATGGGTTCGATCATTATTCCGGATTTGGAAAATGCTTTGGTTTCCACATCGGATGGAAATTCCATCGAACGAATTAACGAAATTTTGAACGAATTTCAAACTGAAAACCTATGTCAAAATTTCGAACAATGGTTAAAAAGTGAGGAGCAAGATTTGCTCGGATTGATGATTTTGATTGAACAAATTCGCGATTTCAATGTTTCGGAAGAAGACATCATTAAGCCGATTGCTCAAATCAAGTTCGACATTTGGATTGAGTTGAGCGAAGAGCGAACAATTTTGGAACAAGTCAAAATTATTGACCGAATTTTTTACGAAAAACACAACTTTGAAGCCGACGAACGAGAGCCTTACGAACTGCCGAATTATTTTATTTCAAGCCTTTTGAAAAACAAAAAAGGAAACGATACAACCCTGGGCTTGTTGTATTTGTATTTAGCACAATCTCAGAATATTTCGTTTTGGGGCGTGAAATTGTTGTCGAATTTTATTTTAGCTTATACCGATTCTTCTCAAAACAAAGCCATTGATGATGTTTGGTTTTATTTAAACCCGTACAAAGTCCATGCAGTGCCTTACAAAAATGCAGCGAAATTTTCACGTCCGAATTTACAAGAATTCTTTGCAAGTGCAGGTGTAGAACTGAATATCGCCGACATCACGCCTTGCTCAAATGTGGACATTGCACGCCGTTGGCTATGGTTTATTCAACAAGCCTATATTCGCAAGAATAACGAAGAAAAAACGGACTTGTTAAATAAATTATTGAAATTATTTGTTCATGTCTGATTTTTTCCGTACCTTTGCATAATCGAAGCTAAACAGCAGTACAGGCACAACAAAGTTAACATTTTTCATGAATACTTTTGAGTATATATCAAAATTTAGGGAACTGATTGAGAAATCGGAAAATATCGTAATTTTGACGCACTACAATCCCGACGGAGATGCAATAGGTTCGTGTGCAGCATGGCACGACTTCTTCCTAAGTTTGGGAAAAAGCTCACAAATTGTACTTCCTAATGACTTTCCACAAAATCTCAAGTGGATCAAAGGCTCGGAAACAGCTGTAATTGCTACCAAAGAAATGAAAAAAGCCGAAGCGTTGATTGCTTATGCAGATTTGATAGTTTGTAACGATTTTCAGTCGTTTTCGAGAGTGGGTAAATTGGAGGAAATATCTCTGAAATCGAGAGCAAAAAAAGTTTTGGTTGATCATCACGTTGATCCGGAAATTGAGCAATTTGATTTGGTTTTTTCAAACATAGAAAGCTCATCGACAGCAGAAGTAGTCTTCGAAATAATTACGCAACTAACTCCCGAAGAGCCAGTAAGTAAAACTATTGCGGAAGCGATTTACGTAGGAATTATGACGGATACGGGGTCGTTCAGTTTTTCGAGTGGCCATAAAAAAACGTTTGAAATTGTAGCAGAATTGATTGATTTGGGAATTGATACCTGCCGAATTTATCAAGAAGTTTACAGCACATTTTCAGAAAATAGAATGAGAATGCTAGGTCATTGTTTGACGAACCGACTGAAAGTTCTACCCGAATTTTCAACCGCTTATATGTACCTCGCCAAGGAAGATCTATACAGATTCCGCGAAACTCCGGGCGATACGGAAGGTATCGTGAATTATGCACTTGCCATAAAGGGAATAAAATTTGCTGCATTCTTTACAGAACGAGAGAAACGTATTCGTATCTCGTTCCGTTCGAAAGGCGAAGTTGATTGCAATGAATTTGCCAGAACCTTCTTCAATGGTGGAGGACACCACAATGCTTCGGGAGGAGATTCGTTCGAAACTATGGAAGAAACCATTCAAAAATTTGAAAAATTACTGCCGGAGTTAAAACAACTAAACTAGAGACGCACAGTTGTGCATCTCCGAAAATAACAAAACAACAAAATCAACAAAACCATGAAAAAAATCCTAATTACAGCAGCTACCTTGCTTTTGATAGCCAGCGTTTTCACTTCTTGCGGAAGAAGCGAATTGAGAGGCTTCAACCGAACTGAAACCGGTTTGCATTACAGATTTTACGTAAAATCCGATAGTCCGAGAGCACAAATTGGAGATATTATTGTTGGTGAAATGTGGGTCCATATAGATGAAGAGTTGAACGTCACGAACGCAGGTAATCCGGATGTTTTGGCTCAGGTAGAACTCCCACATAGCGATGATTTGCTGTATAACCTTGTTATGGAGGCTTTTCAAATGATAGGAGTTGGCGACAGCGTGAAGTTTGCGATCTGTCTTGATATGTTGAGGGGTGCGGATAGTGAATCTCGTAATCCTTTTATTCCGGAAGGCAACATTATGTTTTACACCTTCAAAGTTACAGGTATTTACTCGCCGGAAGAATTTGAGCTAAGAATGCAAATGGAGCAAATCATAGGTGAAGCCATAGAAGCCGAGATGTTGGCTGCTTTTCTTGAAGAAGAAGGAGTCACCGCACAACCTAATGACGATGGTGTTTACGTAATTATTACAAATAGAGGGACTGGTGCTCGAGCAACCACAGGACGAATGATTCAAATGCATTACGTTGGTCGTTTGATTGATGGAACAGTTTTTGATACAAGTTTTGAAGATGTTGCCCGAGAGCATGGTCTTTTTACGCCGATGCGTCAGTACGACCCACTTGAGTTTCCGGTTGGAGTAGGGCAAATGATTCCGGGTATGGATAATGCCCTTGTGGATATGAGAGCAGGAACAAGAGCAACCTTGATTATCCCGTCGAATATGGCTTATGGAGGACATGCTATGGGTATGATTCCTGCATTTTCAACGCTGATTTTCGATATCGAAATAGTTGCTGTGAACTAAAAAGCAATGAGTACATACGAAGAAAAATATCAAAAAAGACGACTGCGGAAGTCGTACATCACGTCGGTAATTAGTATTACGCTTGTGTTGTTTTTATTGGGCATACAGGGTGTAATCCTCATACATGCACACAAATTGTCGCGTTATGTTCTCGAAAATATCATAGTTACAGCTGTTTTGAATGACAACGCCGAAGAAGCCGATATAGCACGATTGCAAAGACAGTTGGAGTTTACGCCTGCTGTAAAAAATTCCGTGTTTATATCCAGAGATGAAGCAGCTAGAATACTTACAGAAGAATTGGGCGAAGATTTTGTTGCGTTTATAGGACATAACCCATTGTCGGCATCCATCGAAATACGTTTGAGAGCGGAATATGCAAACCCCGAGAGTATAGCAGCTTTGGCAGATCAATTGCTGGAAATCAGCGACGTTCAAGAGGTATATTATCAAACGAATTTGGTGCAGTTGATAGATGACAATATACGTCGGATTAGCCTCATTCTACTTAGTATTAGTGCGATTATTTTGTTTATTGCAATAGCCCTAATCAATAATACAATTCGCTTGGCTGTTTATTCGAAACGCCTGCTGATTAAGAGTATGCAGTTGGTTGGTGCTACACAAGGATTTATTCGAAAGCCGTTCATCAAGCGAGGAGTTTGGCAAGGTATTATTGGTGCATTTTTGTCGTCAGCCATGCTTGGCACTTTGGTGTATTACCTGCAGTATTACGCACCGGAGATTGTGAGTGTCCAAGATATGAGTTGGTTTTTACTTCTGTTTGCAAGTATTTTTGCTATTGCTATTATTTTCACGTGGATTTCGTCTTACCTTGCTGTTCGGCGATTTTTGAAAATGGGACACGATTTGATCCACTATTAAAGGATTAAACAATGAACATTGGAACGAAGTGCATCGCATTTCGTTCTTTTTTTGTATCTTTGCATCTACAATCATTCATGAACAGTTTCGGCGAACATATCAAACTAACAACTTTTGGGGAGTCTCACGGTGTGGCTGTTGGTGGCGTTATCGAAGGATTTCCGGCAGGTGTTGAAGTTGACGAAAATTTTATTCAAACAGAACTGGATCGCCGAAAACCCTCTCAACATAAGGCCAGCACAGCACGAAAAGAAAGCGATCGCATAGAAATTTTATCGGGAATTTTTGAAGGTAAAACACTTGGAACACCGATTGCATTCATTATTCGCAACGAAAACCAACAACCGGACGATTATGAATATCTTCGCGAAATATTTCGTCCCGGACATGCAGATTTCACTTATGCTAAAAAATACGGGCATTACGACCATCGCAGCGGTGGGCGTTCCTCTGCACGCGAAACCGCCTCACGTGTTGCTGCCGGAGCATTTGCAAAAACTATTCTGCAAAGCAAGGGTATAGAAATCACAGCAACTATCAAACAAATCGGAACAGCAAAAACTCCTAACGACATTGAGCGTTTGCTCGAACAAACCAAAGCCGAAGGCGACAGCATCGGTGGAATTATTGAATGTGTCATAAAAGGTTGTCCTGTGGGTATTGGTGAGCCCGTTTTCGGCAAACTGCAAGCCCGACTTGCCGAAGCCATGATGAGTATCCCTGCTGCAAAAGGATTTGAATACGGTGAAGGCTTTGCATCCGCTACGATGAAAGGCAGCGAACATAACGATGCTTACATTTTTGATAACGAAGTAAAACCTGCAACCAATCACAGTGGCGGCATTTTGGGTGGTATCAGCACCGGATTAGATATTGTTTTTCGTGTGGCTTTCAAACCCATTGCGAGCATTTCCAAGCCTCAGCAAACTGTTGATAAGAAAGGCAATTCCGTAGAACTTGCTAACCGAGGCAGGCACGACGTTTGCTGTGTACCCAGGGCTTTGCCTGTGGTGGAGGCTATGACGGCACTTGTGCTCCTTCATTTTTTTGTGCCCAAAAAAACGAAGCAAAAAAAGGCTTTGCGAAAATTATGATCTCCGCTGACGCTCCGACAATTTTCGCAGTATCGTATTCGTCGCGTTGCTCCTCATAATTTTTTACGCTTCGCTTGTATTCCATTTTTTTTCGTATCTTTGCGAAAGATTTACGATGTCGCAGTTATGTTCCGAAAACTCATATTTATTTACCTTTTTCTTGCGATAAGTCCGAATATTTTTGCGCAGATTGCAGATGCGGACTTCTTTACTCTTGAAAGAGAAATGTGTGGTGTAAAAAAAATCACAGAAAGACATAGTCCAAGACCCACTGGTCATTGGAAATCCGTTTTTTTCTACGATGAAAATGGTTTCTTGTTGCGTCAAGTTAGTTACCATAAAAGAAGAAGATGGCATTTTTTTAAAGCTAGGGCAGATTATAGATATGAATATTCTATATCTGACACATTGCTGATAATAAAACAGAGGGAAGTTCGAAATATTAATAACAATCCGCCTAACTATATCAAAAAAAAGTACTATTACAACCACTTGAAACAGTGTTACAGGTTTGAAATTTATTCTTCAAACTTTTCTTTGATAAGTAATGGAAAGCCGTTTGTTGTGGGCGATAATTTTATCTACAAAGATGATTTGCTTCAGAGTTTTGACCGACACATATTTTTTTGGAGAAACGATAGTTTAGAGTTGGGTGGGAGTGATAGACATACTTTTACTCATGATAGCAAACGGCGAACGGAACAAATATATCGTAATATTCATACCGGTACGGCATTTATGTGTTATTGTATAACAACCACAGTCTATCAAAATGGAAAGCTAACTGACATTATACGAGATTGCGATGGATCGGGAGGGGTATTCATGGGTGTGTATTTTTGGAGTAAAGATAGACCTGATAAAATGCACATTAGATTCTCCAATTTCGATAGACACGGAAACTGGACAAGGAGCTATTTTGTGACGGAAAAAGGAAAGCGCCTCCGTTCAGAAAGAAGAATAAGATATTGGTAGTTTTTCACAGGCAAAGCGTAAAAAACGATGAGGAGCAATGCGACGAATACGTTATCGCGAAAAATTGTCGCACGGGTGCGACGTTATTTTTTCGCAAAGACTTTTTTTGGTTCGTTTTTTTGGTCACAAAAAAATGAACAATCAAAGTATCTGAATCTCCGTACGGCGATTTTGTGCACGACCTTCTTCTGTGTCGTTAGGTGCAACAGGTCGCGACATGCCGTAGCCTGCAAATTCCAAACGATCGGAACGAATACCTCTGCTTATCAAAAAATCATAAACGGATTTAGCACGGTTTTCGGAAAGTCGCTGATTAAAGCTCACACTTCCAACATTGTCGGTATGCCCGCTGATTTCAATGCGAACACCTGGATTTTCATTCATAAATCTTACCAAACGCTCCAATTCTTGTATAGATTCAGGCTGTAAAGCATATTCGGCAGTGGCAAAAAAGATATTTCGCAACACGATACTTTCTCCTTGTTGAATTTGAGCAAGGGGAACATCAATTGTTATGGGTTGAATTTGATTAGCGATATCGCCAAATTCAAAATGCTCGGAGTGAAACAAATAGCCTTCTCTAGAAATGTTCAAGGCATAACTTCCGTCTGACGGCAAAGTTACTAAAAACTCTCCGGAAACTTCGTCAGCTTCTGCTCTTGCGACCACTTGTCCGGTGCGAAGGTTTATAATCTCAAGCCTCGCATCTAAAGGTAAATGAGTTCTTGCATCGAATAAATTCCCACGCAAATAACTTACTGCCAAAGGTCTTACGTCGCGATGCAGTTCGAAAACATAAATATCTGTTCCGCCTTTTCCACCCGAACGATTCGAAGAAATGAAAGCCTTGTCTCCCCTTGAATTCACAAAAAAACTACTTTCGTCTCGGTGTGTGTTGATAGGATAACCTAAATTTACAGGTGTTCCCCAAGTTCCATCGGGATTTCTTCTGGAAACAAAAATATCTTTTCCACCCAGTCCGGGATGCCCGTCCGAAACAAAATAAAGGGTTTGGTTATCGTAATGGATAAACGGGGCACTTTCGTTACCGCTTGTGTTTATAGGGTATCCGAGGTTTTCAGGTTCCGACCACATGCCGTTGTCTTGAAGTACTGTCATCCAAATATCTGTTCCGCCTTTTCCACCGGGACGGTTGCTCGCAAAAAACAACGTTCTTCCGTCCGGTGCGATAGACGGTTGAGATTCCCAAAATCTTGTGTTGATCGGTGGTCCAAGGTTAAATGGTCGCCCCCAACTATCCCCTACCCTTCGGCTCACATAAATATCACAACTTCCAAAACCATCTCTACGGTTGCATCCGGCGAAAAACAAATATCTACCGTCGGGCGAAATACTTGGCGCCCCCTCGTTATCATCAGTAGTTATAGGATACGGCATACGAACAGCATTTTTCCAAGTTTGTGTACTGTCGCAAAATGTACTGAAATAAAAATCCTCACGACGATCTTCGACTAGTCTCGTAACGGTCATCGCATTTGGATGTGAAGCGTCTCTTAAAGGTCTTCCTGTTCTCCTGTCGACAACGTATGTTCGTTCTGTTTCGATGCGGGTACGTCTTGTGAAAATCATCGTTCTTCCATCTACGGTTAGAACCGGAAAATATTCGTCCATTTCCGAATTAATACTATCCCCTAAATTTACGGGCTCAAATGGAACAGGATTATTCCTAAATTTAATAGCAGTACGTGCTCTTTGCAAGTTTGCTTCGGCTCTTTCTCGAACTTCATCACTACGAATAGGAGTCGCTAAATATCTTAAAAAAGACTCTTCAGCTTCTTCATAAAATCCTTGCGAAAGCTCTAAACTTCCCAAACGAGAAAGGGCGAACGGATGAATGCTCGGGTCTAATTCGACAAACCTTCGATAAGCCCAAATCGCACTATCCGGCATGCTGCTTAGTTCGAATGTTTCGCCCAACATCAGCCATGCTTCGGTGAAATTCGGGTCTTCGTTCAATGCTCTTCCGAATAACGCAATTGCTTCCTGCATGTTATTTTGATCAAATTCTCTCAACCCTTGATTATAGAAGCGTTCCGCCCTTGACGAGTTCGTAGAAAGCGGGCGGGCCTGGCTGTAAACTAAAACAGTCAATAGACAGGATAATACGAAGAGAGTTGTTTTTTTCATGGTTTTTTGCTGCTTATTGTCAGCAACTTACATTTGTGCACCAACTTGGTGCACAATTTTGCTACTGTCGATAGTCGTTGTTTTTTGATATTGCTCATAGTTCAACTTACAAAGGTATGGAATTATTTTGGACTTTGTTGTTCGTTTCTTTGTATTCTTGCCCGTAGGGCATCCATATCAATAGAAACAGCATTGCTTTCAATCCCTTCAAAACCTCGTAGAGGTTTCATATTATTCAATTGGTTTAAAGATGTATCGTTCGTCATATTCTATTTCAAATAATTTTAGAAATTCAAGATATTCTTCTTGAAATGTCCGCTTTTTATGGTGCTGTTCCTGCGTTGCAATATAATTGCAAATATTGGAAATTTGCGATTTGCCATAAGAAAATGCACCAAAACCTTCTTGCCACGAAAATTTCCCCATTACAAAACGATTTTCATTGACCCACAACGAAGAACTTCGTTTTACATCTGCCACTAGTTCTGACGGCGATTGTTTGGGTGACATACTTACGAAGACGTGGACGTGGTCTGGCATTCCGCCGATTTGCAATAATTTATGTCCTTTGTTGGTAATCGTTCCGGTCATATATTTGTACAATTCGTCTCGCCAATGGAGCTGTATCAATCCTATTCGATTTTGAACGGCGAAAACGTAATGAATATAGATTTGTGTGTATGTGTTTGCCACTTCTCTATTGATATGAAACGCCTACGGCGTTTTGGTTTTGTGTGATACCGTGTTTTCTATTGATATGAATGCCCTACAGGCAAGAGCGTCGCTTTTTGTAAAGGTACAGAATTATTTTGGGGTTGCCCAAAATAATTTATTCTTGAATAACATATATTGCTCTCGCTTATCCTGTTATTCTTGAATCTGTAGTCGTAAAGAGAACACCACCAGAAACAAACCCCACCATATCATCAGCTTGAACTCCTGTGCCAACTAATAAAATCCCATTAGTACCAATTCTGGCAGCTCTGTTTTTCAGTTCATTTATTACTCGATCTTGTGCCAACTGCCTTGAAAATTCTACACCACTTGAAGCTTCAATTAATCCAATTGTTTCAAATTGCGATGGTGGATCAAGGTAAATTCTAACCACTGATGGATTAATGGCTGACCTTGCTTGACTTGTAACAATTGTTGATCCTGCGACACAACTCAAGAGAACGATAGCAAAAAATGATATTATTGCCATTGCTTTATACTTCATCATATTTTAAGTTTTTGCAAAGTTACGAAAAAAAACGAAACCAATCTCTCGTTTTTTTTCTAAACTATCACCACTAAATTGTTTACAACATAAACGCAACAACCGCCGCAAACACACAGTAAATCGCAAAATAAATTAATTTGCCTTTTTTGACCAAATTTATCATGAATTTACAGGCAAACAAGCCTGCAACAAACGCCGCCAAAAAGCCAACGCCCATCACTGCTATAGGAATTCCACCCAAGGCAGAGGCACCATCTCTCATTATTTCAATGACTTTCAATAAATTTTCGCCAAGAATAGGAATCAACACCATCAAAAATGAAAATTGAGCAATAACCGTACGTTTATTTCCGAGCAAAAGTCCTGTGGCAATAGTTGTTCCCGAGCGTGAAAGTCCTGGAATGACAGCCACCGCCTGTGCCAATCCGATAATGAAGGCATCTTTGAAACTGATATCTCTTTGTCCGTCTTTGTTGTAATGTGCAAAAGTTAGCAATGTTGCCGTCAATAAAAGTGCACCACCGACAATCCATAGCCTTCCGTCAAACAGGCTTTCCACCTGGTCTTTGAAAAAGAGTCCGACAATCATAATTGGAATCATCGACACAAAAATCATTGAGATATAGCGTGTTTCGGAATTCCATTTAAATTCTAAGCCACCTTTGAAAAGTTTTGATATTTCATGCCAAAACACAACAATCGTACTCATAACTGTTGCCCCGTGTACCACAACCGTAAAAGTCAAATTTCCTTCTTCAAAACCAAAAAGAGCCTTTGCAATTTCCAAATGCCCACTACTGCTTACAGGTAAAAACTCTGTTAATCCCTGAAGCAAGCCTAAAATTAGCGCTTCGAACCAAGTCATGCAATTAATCTTTCGGGCGTTTCATAATCGCCACAAATGCAATTACAAATCCTGTCAAAAGCACCAATGGTGCCACAACCATACGTTGTGTATTGAACAATTCGTAACTAAATACATTCGGGTCATCAGAACCTCCACCGATCAACAGTAAATACCCAACAAGCAAAACACCAAGTGCAACAAGCAACAAGATATAGTTTTCTTTACCGAAAGGAAAATCAAGTTTTCCACCGATATAGCCGTACTTACCGACTTTCTGAGGAGCAGCTTTCGGTGTTGAGTCTAAAGTATTTTTTTTGTCTGTATTTTTTGACATAGTGATATTTTTTTGCAAAGATACGAAAAAAAAACGACATTTCACTTTTTTTTACCTGCTATCCGGAGCCGACTATCTTAAATAGTACGATTGCGACATCGGAACTCGCCGAATAGCATTGGCAGGGCATACTCTTGCCAACTCACATTCATTGCAGTTTCTACACAAATCCTGTTGAATTTGTAAATACATCGCCCCATTTCCGAAATCATTACAACCTTGCACACATCTTGCACAAGCAATACAGAGTTCTCGGATTATCGTGTATTCAAAATACGGATCCTCTATGAATCTGCGCTGAATTGCACCTGTAGGACACAATAAATTTTCCGCAGCAGTCGTGAGATCCATCACATTGGAACGAAAATAACCACCGCACAAATCACAAAAACCACAAACGGTTTTGATATGAATCGCTCTTACTGCGGAAGGCATCAAAACGCAGTCCGTTTCGCAAAGCCCACAAGCAATACACAAACTCGGATCAATCTGCCAAAAGAGATCCGCTTCCATTACTTGAGTTCTCGGAATTGCAAAACCTATAACCGTCAATATCGCACCTATTGCGAGAAATCGTCCAAAAGTATGCAGAAGTTTTCGGCGTTGTTCGGGGGTTGATTTGTTCATTTTTATATATTTTTGTAGGGGCGAGCGAAGCATGCCTCGCCCCTACGGTTTATGATTTCTTTATTTCAGCCACTCATCAAACCAATCGATAAAACTGCGTTGCCAAAGAATTCCATTCTGTGCTGTAAGAATCCAGTGGTTTTCATCCGGGAAATAAAGGAAACGACTTGGAACACCCATTAGTTGTGCGGCATTAAACGCAGCCATACCTTGCGAAATCGGAACTCTATAATCTAATTCGCAATGAATTACGAAAATAGGCGTGTGCCAATTTTGAACAAATCGGTGTGGCGATGAAGCGTACGAGCGTTGTGCGATTGCATTGTTTTTGTCCCAAAACGGACCACCCATCTCCCAGTTAATAAACCACATTATTTCGACCTCCAAATAGAATTGCTCAAAATTGAATATTCCATTATGAGCCAATAATGCTTGGAAACGGTTGTTGCAGTTATGTCCGGCTAACCAAAAAGTCGAAAACCCGCCGTAACTCGCGCCGGCAGCACCCAAGCGGTTTTCGTCAACAAAAGGTTCTTCTGCTACAACATCGATTGCTCTGAGCAAATCTCTTTTGTTCATTCCGCCCCAATCTCCACTGATTTGCTCGTTCCACGCTTGCCCGAAACCCGGAACTCCACGACGATTCGGAGCTACAATAATATAATCGTGTGCCGTCATCAATGGGAAATTCCAGCGATAACTGAAATGATGACCAACCATACTTTGAGGACCTCCACCACAGAAAAGAATTGCAGGATATTGGTTGTTTGGATTGAAGTCGGGTGGAAAAAAGACCCAAGTCAACATTTCCTCTCTTGGACCTCCTGGAATTGTTGGTTCGACAGAAATCCAACGTTCTTCCATTGTCCCCATATCGAGTTGTGCCAAAAGGTCAGTGTTTACTTGCGAAAGTTGTGTTACATTGCCATTCAGTCCAATCGAAAAGATTTCATTTGGCGAGAAAAATGTTTCTCCGGTTGCAATCAATTTATCGCCCAACCAACGCAAAGCACCAAAGCCTTTGTCTTCATTCGTGATTGGCGTGACGGTATTTGTTGCTAAATCTATTTTTCTGATATTGGTACGACCGTGCCAAGGCACTAAAAAGTAAATGGTTTCGCTATCTCTGCTCCACAATAAATTCTGCACATCAAAGTCATAATTTGTCGTGTGAATAAGACGTGCGCCCGTGCGGAAATTGTACGTTGCCAAATTTCTTTGGTCAGATTGGTACCCCTCTCTTTCTTGAGTTTCCCAAGCAATCATCGTTCCGCATGGCGAAAAACGAGGATTTCTATCATAGCCCATCATACCTTCCGAAATATTTCGGGTTGTTCGTGTGGCGATGTCAAAAATAAAGATATCGGCATTCGTTGAGATTGCCCATTCAATTCCTGCTATTTTTTTAGAATTGTATGCTATTTTCGTTCCACATGGCGACCAAGCCGTTTCGCCCATACCTCCGAAAGGACGCATCGGTGCTTGATACGGCGTGCCATACAACAAGTTTATACCGTCAGTCATATTTCTTCCAAAATCTGTGAGGAATAGTTGTGGATCTCTCTTAACCCACTCGTCCCAATGGCGATAGTGCAAATCTTCAATAACATGTCCACGACTTTTCGGTAAATTTGTAAACAAGTGCGATTGGAGTTGTGGTCTATCAACGGTCATCACATAAAGCACTTGACTTTGGTCAGGCGAAAGCGAAAATCCTTCGATGCCTCTCGAAAAGTCGGAGAGTTTTCTCGTTCTTCCGTTTCGAACAGTAATTTCGTGAATTTGTCCTTGATACAAATGATAGATTCTTTGCCCATCGATGCTCCAAACCAGATTACGCTCGCTTGCGGCTGTACGTGTGAGTTGGCGAACATTACTTCCGTCAGCATTCATCAAAAAGATTTCAGCATTTCCTCTGTTTTGCTCGATACAAAAATATGTTACCGTGTAAGCAATGGTTTGTCCGTCCGGCGAAACGGCATATTCGCCGATACGTCCGAACGACCACAAAATTTCCGGCGTCATTCTGCCGTCAATAACTGTCACCTCGGGCTTTCCGATAATCGTTTCATTGTTAAATAATGCGTTTCCAATGGCTTTGCCAACATGATATCCACCAAAGAAAAGTAGCACACCACCTACAAGGCAAGCAATGATTTTAGTTATTTTTTTCATAGTATTGTGATTTTTTTGCAAAGATACGAAAAAAAATGAAATATTCGTATTTCATGCCGTTTTTCTTTACAAAAAGTCGGAAGTATCTGTTCTCACAGGCACTTCCGAAACTCGGGCGGAGAGTGAGGGATTCGAACCCCCGGACCTGTTACAGTCAACGGTTTTCAAGACCGCCGCAATCGACCACTCTGCCAACTCTCCGGTGCAAAGTTACAACTTTTTTTTCTAATTACAAAATTTTTTCGTGATTAATTTGCATTTTTTTTGTATCTTTGTAGTTTGATACTTATTGAAAATGCTCAGAAAATTCTTTATACTCGCCTTTTTATCTACATCGTTGACGTTTTTTGCCCAGAATAGCAACTTGGTGGACAATTTAATAATTCCCACCGATACATTGAGAATATGTAGAGGATATACACTGCATATTCAACCGGCAGATACTTCTCTTTTAGCACAAGCCGACACGGCACTAGTATTCCAATGGACAAGTTCCTATGAATGGCATGATACCACCACAAATCCGTTTTTTGTATTCCCTACGGGGGATGTAGATCTCGCAGGCACAATTTGGGTAAAAATTACCGACACGGTAAACATGTATACTCGTCACGATACAATAGTAGTTGATATTTTTCCTATTCCGCAAATTACCCGGTTTCAGATTGACACAATTTTGTGTTTCGGCGATGAGCTTGTGCTAAAGATATGCCAAGAAGCCTCGAATGTGTATGGACTCCGATGGCAAATTTTCAGCGGAGCAATACTGCTTGAAACTATTTATGACTCCACATCACTACATATCTTCTTTGACTCATCAAAACTCAATACTCGAAACCTTAGCTATGTGCTAACTTACACAGGATTTTGTGCATTAAATGAAAACAGGTTTGATATTACGGATCTTGAGCGATACACCGTCCGAGATACGGCATTCGTATCTTTCGTAAGACCTCCGACTATTGATTTAGGAACTGACACTATTATCTGCTATGACTATGAGGGAAAAGAGCTTGAACTAATAGCTCTTGACACCAGGTACTTTGATATTTCACAATACGAGTTTCTATGGAACAACAATAACCAAAATGACGACAATACATTTTGGGTTACCTACGAAGCCCAAGGCAAGCAAGTCGTGAGAGTCTGGAATGAAGCTTGTTGGACCAATAGAGGTATAGAAAGTTACCTCGTTGTAGATACAGTTAGTATTGATTTTTGGAATCGTAGATGGACAGAACCGTACAGATTGCGGTCGATTATTGATAGCGATACTTTGGTTTGCGAAAGAATTCACGTTACGCTGGATGCTACAGCAGAAACTCCAAATCTAACTACTTACCTTTGGCTAAATGAAAACCGTGCGGACACACTCGGCAGGAATCCCGCAATAACTCTTCCTTCCGGAACTTATATACTTATTTTGAGAGATAGTGTGGGTTGCGAACGAGAGTTTTCGATAACTGTAAATGACGAAAATTGTGATCCGTCCCTCGAAATGCCCGATGTTTTTACACCAAACAACGATGGTATCAATGATTTTTTCAGACCAACAACTCTTGAGCGCGTGTATAATTTTCATCTGCGAATTTACAACCGTGCAGGACGTATGGTTTATGAATTTGGACCTATACACGAATTTCCAAGTGAACAACAATGGCCAGGCTGGAACGGCAGAATCGGTGGAACCGGCTCGGAAGCCCCAGAAGGCGTGTATTTTTGGGCTGTCCGATACGATGACAGTTGGGGTCGAGTTCAGCGAATGCAAGGAACGGTAACGCTATTAAGGTAGTGGTTAATGGCTAGTGATTAGACGAAACAGAGTTAGAAATTTTGGGCTTATACTTTTCCCAAAAATCCAATATCGTTTGAGAAGGCTCGTCTATCCGTGCTCTAATTCGCAAATATAAATTGAATCCTCCACGTGGAGCAAATTGGAATTCGGTTATACATCTTTCTTCTGACGATGGAGTTCTGACGATTAGCGTTCTATTCCCCGATTGGGAAAACCAAGGTGTATTTTCAATATAATTATGATGGTTTGAAAAGAAATATGTGGGTACATACCTTCTGCCTTGTCGTTCGAATTTTGTAAAACGATGGTCAAAAAAATCTCGCCCTGTGTTATCAACCCCTTCTTTTTCTCGTTGATAAAACAGAACAGCATTACTTCGTCTGCTGACAATATACGTTTGTCGCAAACACGTTCTCCCGCCATCCCAAAATTGAACTACTTCTGCTTCTCTACCTCTTAATCCACGCAGACTTGCGATAGTTTCTGACCAGTGCAAAGAGTTGCTTGTAGACAAACCCAAATCATATTCCTTAACGGAAATTTCTGCTCTTTGCCTAAACCAACAGTTTGCTAAGTACAAACTGTCTTCCTCTGTGAAAAAATAATTTCGACATCTCACATGTACTAATTTCCAAGAGTCCACATCGTTGTATATGGTATCGCTAACCAACCATTCTTCTTTTGTTACTTCTGTAGAAAGTGTCAATCGTCTTTCAACAGAATGAACTATTGGGATTGGCCCCTCTCTATTATCATTGGTTGGGAATAAGACCGGCATAATAAAATCTCTTCCAAAAATACTGCTGATGGGATGATATTGATCATTTGATGTATATGTTGAAAAACTTCTGTTCCACATCCGCGTACCCACTAACGAGCCGTCCTCGCTTGTTGTGAAAAATTCAGCATGAAAAAACGGATATCCGCGCCTTGCATCGGGATTTCCGGTTTTCCGGTATAGGTTTTGATGCCCCCAATCCCACATCGAAATAGGGGAAATTTGAACGCCATCTACGAAAACGGATTCTAAAATTTCGTATTGTTTATTGTAAGTTATTTCGAAATGATAAACACCTGGTAAATTTGGGGTTCGGTAGTTTCTTTCGATGTTTCTTGAAACTCTTTGCAGAATGTTATCAAAACGGCGTTGCATATTTTGTCCGTACGCAAATGTGGGGACAAGAAAAATGATGAGTATAATTTTGATTGGTTTCATATCTACAATTTTTTAATGGAGTGAAGGATGACGGTATTTTTCGCTAATCATTAACTAAAAGACCGACAATATTGGCTTATTCCACATTCATTGCATTTCGGAGAACGTGCCGTGCAAACATAGCGTCCGTGCAGAATAATCCAATGATGAAAATCCGGAACTTTTTCGAGAGGAACTAATTTCATCAATTCACGTTCAGTTTCTAACGGAGTCTTTGCGTTTGGTGTAAATCCAAGTCTGGCAGACACACGAAACACATGTGTGTCCACAGCCAACGCAGGTTTATTGTAAATTACGGAAGCCACGACATTCGCAGTCTTTCGCCCAACACCGGGCATTTTTTGCAGTAAATCCACATCATCGGGAACAACACTTTTGAATTCATTGACCAAAACATTCGCCATACCGATCAAATTTTTCGCCTTATTGTTCGGGTACGAAATGGATTTGATGAGCAAAAAAACAGTTTCAAAATCTGCTTTTGCTAATAATTCCGGAGTTGGGAATTGTTTAAAAAATGCGGGTGTAGTCAAGTTTACACGCTTGTCTGTACATTGTGCGGAAAGAACTACGGCAACCAATAATTCATACGGATTTTTGTAGTTCAATTCCGATTCCGGCAAGGGTTTGTTTTTTTCAAACCATGCGATGATGGCTTTACAACGAGTTGATTTTGTCACGGCGAATAAATGATTTTATGAGAGAGGTCATGTCATCCGATACATTCCAAAAATACACGGAACACAGTGCTATTACTGCCAAGATAAAACTTCGATACAAACTGTCAACAAGCGGATTTCCCAATGTAGGCAAAGCAAAGTTCAAAAGAAACAATCCCGCAATAATGACTAAAATTTTCAACATGTTTGTCGATAACGGATGCATTTTTAATTTCCATTTCACAAATGCAAGCATCAAAAAATTGTAAAGAACAGAGGCGATTGCTGTGGCTAAAGCCGCACCGGATAGAGCATTGATAGGTATAAGCGTGAGATTTAGTCCGATAGTTAAAGCCATCAGAAAAAACATGAAAAACAAGATGTAGTAATAATATCTCGAATATGTTATCAATATATTTGAAAAATTTGCGATTGTGTCCAAAACTCTGGCAATTCCGAGGAATAATACAACGTATTTTCCTTTACGAAAAACTTCAGAATTCGGCATGTAGTGAAATATCGTATCGATGTTAATCCAAAGAAAAACAAAAATTAACGAAGAAACGAGCAGTTGATTCAGACTGACTTTTCGAAACAGGCCTTCTGCTTTATCGTGGTCGTTTTCTTTAATCGCTTGTGCGGCTACCGGCGAAGAAATTGCTTGCAATGAGCGATTCGGAATTTCGATAATCACAGCCATATACAAGGCAATGCTGTAAATTCCGGAATACTCCAACCCTTCCATTCCACTCAACATAAACATACTCGCTCTTGCCGCAAAAGCCGAACCAATTGAAGCCAAAACAATAAAAACCGTAAAGTTTGTAATTTCTTTCTTCAGCGGCTTTTCGATGTAACTGAAATCATGTTTCAACGAAAACTTACCCATCATTGCAATGTAAATTCCATTCAAAATCATCATGACTCCATACGTCGAAATCAATGCAAGAATAAATTGCGAAAGTGTCAAAAACTCGAAAAAATAAAGCAAGATAACGGCAACATTCATTAATCGCAACAGCACTTCGCGAATAAATCTCGGAATGACGATACGCATCAGATTTATGGCATACGTCTCAAACGCTGCTGTGAATGCGATGAATATCGCTAGCGGAATGATATAGTAGAAAAATTGGTTGAATAAAGGTGACTCCGCTGCAAAATAATTCGTGATTCCTGTTTTGAAAAACACATACAAGAGCCCGAAAGCGACTGCTCCGGTTACAGGAAACAGCAATAAATAAAACAAAAAGCCGTTATGGTACGAATTTTTATCTGTCCTGAAAAATGGAAAAAACCTCAGTCCCGATGAACTTATCCCGAGAGCCATCAATCCTCCCAAAATAGTTGCCGCTTCGATCATCACACGCGTTAGTCCGAGTTCTTCCGGTGTTAGAAACTTCGTTGCAACAAACATCATAGAGATAAACCCGATGAATGCTCCAATGTAGTTTACTATCGTAGCCTTTAGACTTTGGCGGATGATGATTCCCATTTTTTGGTCATTTTAACAAATTTTAACTGAAAATACCGGAAAGCAAAACAATAACAAGCAATGCCGGCAGAAGGTTGATAACTTTGATTTCCTTAATCTTCATGATGTTGACTCCTAAAGCAAACAGTAAAATTCCGCCTACGGCAGTGAGGTCGGCAATCATCGCATCGTTCATAAATTGCATCACATAGACCGTAAGCAGAGTTAAAGTACCTTGATAAATGAGCACCGGTATTGCCGAAAAGGCAACAAAAATCCCAAAAGACGATGCAAAAGCGATTGATGCAAAACCGTCGATAATGGATTTCGTGTAAAGCAAATTGGGTGTTTGCCCCATACCATCTTCGAAAGCCCCGAGAATAGCCATAGAGCCGGTACAAAAAAGCACAGAAGTCGTAATAAAACCTTCGATGGCAAGGCGGGATTTGTTTGAGTTTTGAGAGTCCGAAGTTTTTTTTGCAAATTTCTTCAGCAGATAGTTTGCTGCTTTTTCCGTATTTCCGTCAAGGTTGAGAGCCACGCCAATCATTGCACCGACAATAAGACTAATCACTATTAAAACGATTCGATCCGATCTCAAAGCCATCGAAATACCGATGATCATTGTAATAAGTCCCGCACATTGAAAAGCAGTATCGATATATTTTTGAGGCAACCGTGAGCGAATAAGAGCACCCACAGCACTTCCGACAATAATTGCCGCAACATTAGCAAGAGTTCCGATCATGATGCAAAGATACGAAAAAAATGACAATCCACAACTGACTATTTACAAATTGTCAGCCGTCAACGTAACTTCAATTAACAAATGCAACTTTAAGTAGCAAAAAACAGTTGGGGACATACCCCCAACTGTTTGGGAAAATGACTACTTTTACAGTTGCTATGAAAAAAGTACACTTAACCCGAGAAC
>WQWI01000009.1 GCA_009785425.1 Bacteroidales bacterium
AAGTTGGAGTTGGTGGTGGGAAAGAGGACGCGAATCTTTTGCGAATTATGTGAATAGCCCTTCGTTTACGCCTGTTGCACAAGGAAGATTGCGAACTGTGAATGGACGAGCAAGTTTCAATTTTAGGCTGAATTATCCGGATTGGGGAAGATATTTGGTTTTCGTGAGAGACAATGAGAGCGGGCATGCCACCGGCGGAACTGTTTTTATTGATTGGCCAAGTTGGCGTGGACGTGCCAACAGAACCGATCCGAGTAATATAAACATGTTGACGTTTACAACCGATAAACAATCTTACGAAGTTGGCGAAAACATTACCGTAACCATTCCGGCATCGGGTGGCGGAACAGCATTAGTTTCATTAGAAAACGGCTCGACTGTGTTAAGTCGCACATGGGTTCAATTGAATGAAAACGGCGACACAAAACACACGTTTAGAGCGACAGAAGAGATGGCACCGAATTTTTACATTCATATCAGTCTGCTTCAACCTCATGCTCAAACGGTTAATGACCTTCCGATACGAATGTACGGCGTAATACCCGTTTTTATCTCCAATAAAGCATCGGTGCTTGAACCGCAAATCAGAATGCCCGATGTACTTCGTCCCGAAACGGAATTTACGATTAACGTTTCCGAAAGGACTGGAAGACCAATGACTTATACCATCGCTATCGTTGATGATGGATTACTTGACCTTACCAATTTCAGAACGCCAAACCCTTGGAATGAATTTTTCGCCCGAGAAGCGTTAGGAATTCGCACTTGGGATATGTACAATTTTGTAATGGGTGCGTTTGGAGGCAGATTTAGCAACATGTTCAGCGTTGGTGGTGACGAAGCATTGAATCAAGGCGGTACAAGAGCCAATCGTTTCCGCCCTGTTGTGAAATTTCTCGGACCATTTGAATTGCAAGCCGGAAGAACGAACGCACACAGAGTTACCTTGCCGATGTATGTCGGTTCTGTTCGCACGATGGTTGTCGCAGGACAACGCGGTGCATACGGAAATGCCGAAAAAACAACTCCTGTTCGTGCTCCGTTGATGATACTTTCGTCCTTGCCGAGAGTACTCAGCACGGATGAAGAAATTATGTTGCCGGTCAATGTTTTTGCGATGGAAAACGATGTGAGAAATGTAACCGTAAGAGTCGAAACCGCCGGTTTGCTTGAAGCCACCAATGGAAACAGACAATCGGTAACGTTTTCACAAACAGGCGATCAAATAGTTTTTTTCCCGATGAGAACAACTTCAAGAACAGGCGTCGAGAGAATAACCATTACAGCAACGGGTGGCGGACATACTGCCACAGAAACCATAGAGATAAATGTGCGAAATCCGAATCCGGCAATTATACGCTCCGACAATAAACTGGTAGATGCCGGCGAGACTGCCAATTTCAGTTATCAACTTACCGGAACATCAGCCGACGAGTGGGTGAGAATGGAAGTTTCGCGGATTCCTTCGGTGGATATTACACGCCGTTTAGATTTCTTGCGTAATTATCAACACATGTGTTCCGAACAACTCATATCGCAAGCGTTGCCGTTGTTGTTTTTGTCTCAATTTAAGGATATTGACCAGCAGGAATCCGAAAGAATAAGAAGAAATGTGCAGGAAACTATTCGAACGCTTTATGGAAGACAATTGCATAATGGCGGTATCGTATCTTGGCCCGGACAAAGTTCTGCCCACGATTGGACAACAAGTTATGCCGGAGTTTTCTTTGCATTGGCAAGAGAAAAAGGCTATGAAGTGAACGATGGTGTGATGAACAGATGGAGAAATTTTCAACGTCGTGAAACTCAAAATTGGCGTCGAAGCACGGCAAATAATTTCCATTCCCGTCAATCGGAGTTTTTGCAGGCTTTCCGTCTGTATTCGTTGGCATTGGCGGGCTCTGCGGAATTGGGTGCAATGAACCGTATGAAAGAAATGAGCAATCTTTCGACCCAAGCACGTTGGCAATTGGCAGCCGCTTACGCCGTTGACGGACGAAGAAATATAGCACAAGAACTGATCTTTAACGTGCCGACTACGGTAGAAAATTATTCCGGCGGTTTAACGTTTGGCTCACGAGACCGTGACGAAGCCATGATATTGAAAACCATGATATTGATTGGCGATATGCAAAATGCTTTCCTACAAGCACAACGAGTATCGCAAAACTTGTCGAGAGAGAACCGTTTCAGCACACAATCCACCGCTTTTGCGATGGTGGCAATGGGCATGCTTGCCGAGCAAACGTCCGGCAGAATCGAATACAGTTGGACGCTCAATGGCAGAAGGCAAAACGATGTAAGTTCGGCAAGAACCATTTTCCAAACGGACTTGCCCAGAAATGCAAGCGGAAACATATCGTTTACAAACACCGGCACAGGCATGTTGTACGTCAATGTAGTATCAAGATCGCAACCGATAAGAGACACATTGCCCGAAATAGCCAACAACCTGCGTATCAATGTCGCTTACACCGACTTAAACGGAAATCCTATTGACGTTCAAACGTTGAGACAAGGCACGGACTTTATCGCCGAAGTAAGGGTAACCAACATCAGCCCTATGAACGATTTTACCGATTTGGCATTGACGCACATTATACCTTCCGGTTGGGAAATTTTCAACGAACGTATGATTGGCGACGAAAATACTGCCGGAACAAGAACCGCATTTACCTACCAAGATATCCGCGACGACAGAGTTCTGACCTATTTCGACCTGCGGAGAAACCAGTCAATAACAGTCAGAGTGCGTTTGAATGCCTCTTATGTTGGTTCGTTTGTATTGCCTGCAATTCAGGTTGAGGCTATGTATGACACCTCTGCTTATGGTAAGACTCGGGCGGGTAGGGTTCGGGTTGTTAGGTAGGTTTTGGAAGGTAGATTTGTGTAAGAAGTCTGTGTATTCGGGAGTTAGGCACAATGTTCAGCACCTACAAATTTCACAATAAAAATGATAACAAAATGGAAACGTCGAATATTATAGCATTAACACTGGGAGGAATAGGATTTGTTATTTCAATTGCTGGATTAATCGTAACCCCAATTCTTAATCTCAAGTCAAAAAGGTTAGAAAGAAGGCTGGAATGTAGATTTAGATTATTTCAGAAAATATTAGAGTTGTGGGAGTTTACTCACAATAAACAAATTTTCGACGACGATTTTTTATCTCTGATGCAAGAAATAAACAAATTAATTCAACTGTACGGATACGATAATGAAATTAAGTCATTTAGGAAGTTGTCGGATTGTTACAATTACTTTACGAAACAGCAAAATGAAGATAGCAGACAAAAACTTAAAGTGCAATTTGAGACTTTTTTTGCTATTTCGTTCAATACATACAGAAAAGAAATAATTTTAGATAAATTGACAGATAAACAAGAGATTGTCAATACTGTGTCATAGAAAACTATCCCGCTACTGTCGATTTAAGGTCATTAAGTTAAGAAATAGTTCAATGAAAATCACCGCCCTGAAAGGGCAAAATACATCAGCACAGGGCAACGCCCTATGAACAAAATGCCACCCACCCCTGTTCGGCTGAGGCTTCACGCCTCAGTCGAACCTATGCAAACAGGCTTTGCCTGCGACAAGCAACCCGCTAGTGCCGATTTGTAATCGCTACCATACAGCAAAACAATCTACCAACACTAAATATAGTTTTGAGATAACCAAAAAAAATCGTATCTTTGTGCATTCAAAAAACAGATTAGGAAAATGGAAAATAAAACAGTAGATAAAGCAACAAGCGACAAGATAAGTTTTATGACCTACATTGTGCCTGCATTTGCGGATGCTTACAAAATGAATGTTCAAGATGCTTTTTTCTATTTGAAAAAATTTGGCGGTTGGGATTTTCTGAACGAGCATTGGTGGGCATTGCATACCGATAGCACGTTTTACGCAGTTCGAGATTTATATGAAATTTGCTATGAAAACGGAGGTTTACGATGATTGTTTATCACGGAAGTTATGCTGAAATAAAGCAAATAGATTTGAGCAAATGCGAGCCTTACAGAGATTTCGGACAAGGTTTTTATGTGACAAAATATAGACATCACGCAGAAAGTTGGGCAAAAAGAAAAAGTCGTTTCAAACATAGTGGTTTTGTTACTGAATATGAATTTTATTACAGCGAATTAGTAACGAGGAAATGTAAAATAATACGATTTGAGGACTACAACGAGGAATGGCTTGATTTCGTAGTAATAAATCGCAACGACAAAAATCCATTACCAACTCACGATTACGATATTGTGGAAGGTCCAGTGGCAGACGATAAAGTGCAAAACAGAATAGAGGATTATCTAAACAGAGAAATTACAAAAAATGATTTTTTAGAGGAGTTGAAATGGCACGAAAAAACACATCAAATCTGTTTTTGCACCGTTGCATCGTTGCAATTTCTAAAACAAATAGATAACGGAAAAATAGTTTCGAAATTTTTACATATTGGTGAGCCAATCGTTGAAAGACTTGTAGCCGATTTTAATCTTGACGAAAAAACAGCAACGGACAAATTCTTTTCTTCCAACACGTTTTCGAAACTTGCGGACACTTCCAACAAATTTTACGAAAAAGATTGGACTGAAATATATGATTTGTTGTTGCACGAGTTGAGTTTGTAGATGACACTGCCTACACTTGCATAGCCGTTGCACGCCCCCCGCTGTTGCCGATTTGTAATCGCCAACATACAGCAAAGCAAACAAAATATTAAAACTTGCGAAATTTGCAAGTTTTGATATTTTATCGTATTTTTGGGTAGTTGAATTTACTAACACTAAAATAGTTTTGAGATAACCAAAAAAAATCGTATCTTTGCATTATCAATTCAAAAATACTACGCTATGGTACTGATAAATAGTGCAGAATTCGCAACACACCAAGACAAATATTTCAATTTGGCTATGGACAGCGAAGTTCACATCAAGAGAGGAGCGGGTATGTTTCGACTTGTTTATGAACCGATCATAGAAGAACAGCCTATTTTAGAGCCTGACGAAGATTTTTACAGGGCAATAACGATGGATGAATTCAAGCAAAAAGTGCTTGTAATGGTTGATAAGTTAGACAAAAAATACGCTAAAAAATGAAAGTAATCATATTGCCCGAAGTATATGATTATTTTGAAAAACTTGTGGAAACCCTTTATCAAAGGGAATACTTTGGCTTCCATGACTCCTCGTTCAATTATGTAATGGGATTAGTAGAAGAAATTGAAAATAATTTACCAAAACTTGGTTTAAAGGACAAAAAGTAGGCTGCTTAGAGTTCGGGTCTCATTTATAAATCCAGTGTTTGTTAATTGTTTGGGCATAAAAATGGTTAAAAAAATTGATGTTTTTTTAACCATTTTTTTTGAATCTTAGCAAAGCCTTGTGTTGTCAATGCTTTTGGACGATCATAGCCTACTTTTTGTCCTTTAAACCCAAAACTTCAACACAAACGTGCTACCAAATTTTTCGATCAATACGGAAAAAGTATGTTTTACGCCTCTTTCCGAAAAAACAAGCAAACGGAATGGTATGCCTTTTTCTCAAAATACAACGAAAACGGAAATATATTTTATTTAGTGCGACACATTGCCAATAATCATACTGTTGCCCAGTATCTATAGTTTAAACAAAAAAATAACAGGTAAAACAAATTAGAAATATATTATTTCAATAATTTTTCGTACCTTTGCAGAAATTTAGTTAATGTCGGAATTTGAAGCCATATTACCTTTAAAAGTTGAAGGTGTTGTTGAATTGTTGATAATAGAGCATAAAATGCTGTTTCAAGATGCGTTGGAATACCTTTACTCCTCACAACTTTACGCACTTTTGGAGCAAGAAGAAACTAAAATGTGGTATTACAGTCCTCAGATGTTAGTACATTTGCTCGAGACCGAAAAAAACACCGGAACATTAGAACTACCGCAATAAATGGAAAACGACAGCAAAATATACAAATTCATCATTTTTTGTTTAGAACATTACAGACATTTCCGAAACATTACGGCAATGGATACGCTCTCGATATTTCGCAAAACGGGCGTATTTCAGTATCTTGCAGACGGCTACGATGTCTTGCACACCCAAAGCAGAGATTATTTAGTTCGCGATATTGACGATTTTATTCTTACCCATTCTTCGAAATGAAACTTTATCACGGAAGTACGGACATAGTAGAACAACCAAAGATTATTAAAGGCGATAAGTTTTTGGATTTCGGTTTTGGTTTTTATACGACAACTAACGAAGAGCAGGCTTTACGTTGGGCAAAAATCAAGAAAAAACGGACTAAAAACGAAAAGTCGTATTTGAATATCTACGAAATGAACGATACAGTTCTTTTTGAAAAATTGTTTTCTGTTTTGCAGTTTGATGAGCCAAGTCGAGAATGGTTGGAATTTGTTATCGCTAACAGACGAGGAGCAATCACACACAACCACGATTTCGTGAAAGGTCCTGTTGCAAATGATACGCTTTACCGCACGTTTACACTGTACGAGTCGGGCGTTTTAACGTTGCAGGAAACAATCAATCGCCTAAAAGTTCACGAACTTTTCGACCAACTTTCGTTTCATACCGAAAAAGCATTGGCGAATTTGAAGTTTGTAGAATCAGAAGAGATAAATTAATTCCCGCCGGTGCAGATTTGTAGTGGCAGTAATTGTGAAACACAAACTAAAAAATATCAACAAAAAAAAAGCAATCCTCCTCCTGATTGCTCTCTCGCTTGTTGTAGCCTATATTTTCTGCCTTCCCCGACAACTTTTTGATGTGCCTTATGCTACCGTTGTAACAGACAGAAACGGCGAACTCCTTGGTGCTCGAATTGCCGCCGACGGACAATGGCGATTTCCGGAAACTGACACTGTGCCGGAGAAATTCAAGATTAGCATAATGATGTTTGAAGATAGATTTTTTCGATACCATTTTGGCGTTAATCCGTTGGCAATCGGACGAGCACTCATTCAAAACATAAGAGCAAGACGGGTTGTGAGCGGTGGAAGTACGCTGACCATGCAAGTTATTCGTTTGTCGAGAAATAGAGATAGAACTGTCCGCGAAAAAATTATCGAAATGATTTTGGCAACACGCCTCGAATTTCGTTATTCCAAAGACAGGATATTGGCGTTGTACGCTTCTCACGCTCCTTTTGGCGGAAATGTGGTTGGAATTGATGCGGCTTCTTGGCGGTATTTTGGTCATGCGTCGCACCAACTTTCGTGGGCAGAAGCGGCAACTTTGGCTGTTTTGCCCAACAGACCTGCTATGTTGCATTTGGCTCGAAATAGAGAGGATTTATTGAAACAAAGAAATCGGTTGTTGAGAAGATTGCACGACAACGGACACATTAGCAAAATGACGTATGAATTGGCATTGGCAGAAAGATTGCCTTCCGCGCCGTTGCCGCTACCGCAAATTGCCCCACACTTAGTTACGCATTTCCACATAAATAATAGAGGGCAATACTCGGTCTCGACCATTGATATAAATATGCAAAGGCGTGTTGAAGACTTGCTCGACCGTTGGCACGTTACGTTGGTTCAGAGTGATATACGAAATATCGCAGCCATAGTTATTGATGTGAGAACAAATGAAGTGCTGGTGTATTGCGGAAACGTGCGTTTTCACGAAACCGGTTCGAGTAATCAAGTAGACATTATTCAGGCAGATAGAAGTCCGGGTAGTACACTCAAACCCATTTTGTATTATGCAATGTTACAAGAAGGCAAGATCCTTCCTCATACGCTGATACCCGATATTCCTACGAATATCGGTGGTTTTGCACCTCGAAATTTTAACCTGAGATTTGCAGGAGCAGTTCCGGCATCGACAGCCGTTTCGAGGTCGCTCAATGTCCCATTGGTACACATGTTGCGCGAATACAGCGTACCGAAATTTTATGATTTTTTGAAAGATCGCAACATACTGGAACTACCACAACCGGCTTCTCATTACGGATTGTCGTTGATTTTGGGAGGTGCGGAAGCGAGGTTGGGACATTTGGCAAACGCTTATTCCAACATGGCACGAGCATTGTTGGGACTTGGAAGTACGCCATATTCATTGTTGCTGAATGATGCAAGGCAAGGGAGACCGAGAAATGATTTCCAAGCCGGTGCTGTTTGGCAGGTTTTTGAAGCATTGAAAGAAGTAAATCGACCCGAAGAAATAGATTGGCGCAGCCTTCCAACCATGCAACGAGTAGCGTGGAAAACAGGAACAAGTTACGGCTTTCGCGATGCGTGGGCAATAGGTGTAACGCCAAATTTTGTCGTTGGTGTTTGGGTGGGAAATGCTTCGGGCGAGGGGAGACCCAATCTCACCGGGGCACGAGTTGCCGGACCGATTATGTTCAACATTTTCGATATGTTGCCTGCCTCAGATTGGTTTGAGAAACCGTATGGCGATTTTGTAGAAGCAGAAATATGCCGTCTTTCCGGACATTTGAGAGGTCGTTTTTGCGAAGTTGTCGATACTGTGCTTATTCTTCCCAGGGGATTGCGTACAGATGCTTGTCCGTATCATATTCGAGTGAACTTAACGCCTGACGAAAGGTATCGCGTTTTTGAAAATTGTATTGGTGTTATTGCCACTGTACAGCGAAGTTGGTTTGTGCTACCGCCGACTTGGGCATGGTTTTACAGACAACACAACCCCGATTATAGGGTACTACCGGCTTTTAAACCGGGTTGCGGACAAGGCTCTTCCCGCCCAATGCAGTTTATTTATCCACAAAACAACAATGCACGCATAAGGTTACCGCGACAACTTGATGGAACAAGGGCAAAGTTGACACTCGAATTGGCTCATAACGACAGGAGTGCAGTTGTTTTTTGGCACATAAACGATGAGTATATCGGCTATACAAGAAACTTCCATACGTTATCCATCAATCCGTCGCCGGGCAGACACAGCATTACCGTTGTTGATCAGGAGGGAAATACGATTTCCACTACGATAGAAATTGAAGAGTAGGGGCGAAGCATGCCTCGCCTTACAACAATTTTTCTTTCAAAAATTTCCCCGTAATCGAAGTTTTGCACTTCACCAATTGTTCGGGCGTGCCCTCGAACACAATGTGTCCGCCATGAATTCCACCTTCGGGACCTATGTCGATAACATGATCGGCACACTTGATTAAATCGAGATGATGTTCAATCACAATAATCGTGTGTCCCTTGTCTATCAAGGCATCAAACGATTCTTTCAATTTGTGGATATCGTGAAAATGCAATCCTGTTGTGGGTTCGTCAAAAATAAAAAGTGTAGGTTTGTCGGTTACGCCTTTGGTCAGAAAATAAGCCAATTTCACGCGTTGTGCTTCTCCGCCGGACAAGGAATTTGATGATTGTCCAAGTTTCAGATAACCTAATCCAACATCTTGTAGCGGCTTTAACTTCGCTACGATGTTGTTTTCGGTTGTGGATTTAACTGTTTGGTGCGGGATGCGAGGTGCGTTTATGTCGTCATTGCGGGCTTGACCCGCAATCCCATAGCAAGGGGATTCCTGCTTTCGCAGGAATGACGGTTGAACCTCGTGCCTGAAAAATTCCAACGCCTCATCAACGGTCATATCCAAAATTTCAGAGATGTTTTTGTCGTGATATTTCACCTCTAAAACCTCCTCTTTGAAGCGTGTGCCGTGACATTCTTCGCAAACCAAATAAACATCTGCCATGAATTGCATTTCAACTTTGATTTGCCCTTCGCCTTGACATGTTTCGCAACGTCCGCCCTCAACATTGAACGAGAAAAATCCGGGCTTATAATTACGACTTTTTGCCAACGGCTGATTAGCAAATAAACTTCGAATATCGTCAAACGCTTTCACGTATGTTGCCGGATTTGAACGGCTGGAGCGACCTATCGGATTTTGATCAACCATTTCTACATCTGCAATGCGATGATAATCGCCCAAAATTTTGTGATATTTTCCGTGTGTGTCGCCATATCCACCAAAGATTTTTTTCAACGCAGGATACAGTGTTTGCTTGACTAACGTAGTCTTTCCGGAGCCACTAACGCCTGTAACCAGCGTTAAAATTCCAAGTGGAAACTTAACGGTTAAATTCTGCAAATTGTGCTCGCATGCACCTTTTAGTTCGATGTAATCTGTCCATTTCCTGCGAAAGGTTGGAGTGTCGATACTCCGAATACCCTGCAAGTACTCACACGTGAGTGACGTCATCCCGAGCGAAGTCGAGGGATCTCCTTGCTTCTTGGGGATGTCTCGACTACGCTCGACATGACGGTTTTGCTTACAATCCGTGATTTTTCCTTGAAACACGACTTGCCCCCCGTGAACTCCTGCCAAAGGACCAATATCTATAATTTCATCGGCAGCCCGGATAATCTCCTCGTCGTGCTCAACCACAATTACAGAGTTGCCTAAATCACGGAGTTGTTTCAAAACGTGAATCAATCGCTCGGTATCTCGGCTGTGCAAACCAATACTCGGTTCATCCAAAATATACATGGAACCAACGAGTGCAGAGCCTAATGATGTCGCAAGGTTGATGCGTTGTGCCTCGCCACCCGACAAAGAATTTGAAAGGCGGTTTAAGGTCAAATAATTCAGTCCGACATCCATCAAAAACTGCAAGCGACTGTTGATTTCTTGTAGAATGCGCTTTGCAATCACAGCCTCATCTTTGGGCAGTTTAAGTTTGTTGAAAAATGTTTGCAATTCGTCAATCGGCATCAGCACTAACTCCTGAATATTTTTTCCACCGACTTTCACATAACCTGCGTCTTTTCTCAACCGTGTGCCTCTACAATCGGGACATAGCGTTTTTCCCCGATAACGTGCCAACATCACACGATATTGTATTTTATGTGTCTGCGTTTCAATCCATTTGAATAAATCATGAATGCCTTCGAAATATTTATTGCCATCCCAGAGTAACTTTTTTTGTTCCGTTGTGAGTTGGTTGTAAGGCTTGTGAATAGGGAATTTCAAACGTTCGGCATTAGCAATTAAATGACGTTTTGCTTCGCCCATTTTTTCGCCACGCCAAATTGCAATTGCATCTTCGTACACGGAAAGCGTTGGATTCGGCACGACTAAATCTTCGCTAATACCGATTACCGAGCCGTAGCCTTCGCATGTCGTGCAAGCACCGTAAGGATTATTGAAACTGAAAAAACTTTCGTTTGGTTTCTCAAAGGTCATTCCGTCAAGTTCGAAACGGTTGGAAAATTCCAACATATTTCCGTCAATGATTTGCACGAAGCATGTTCCGTTTCCCTCGTGATATGCGGTTTGTATTGAATCGAACACGCGGGAATACAGGTCAGAATCGTCCTGCTTGATGGTCAGGCGATCAACCAATAGCTTGTAATCCGTCATTCCGAGCGAAGTCGAGGAATCTCCCTGCTTCTTGGGGATGTCTCGACTTCGCTTCGCTTCGCTCGACATGACGGACAAATCGTCAATGCTAATAATTTCCTCAAACCCTTTTTTGCTAAATTTTCCCAATCGTGAAAATCCCATTTGCTGTAACACTTGTAATTGCTCAACTTCCGTGCGATTCTCCTTGATGAGAAGCGGTGCAAAAATCATGATTTTGGTGTCGTTTGGCAAAGCGGTAACTTCATCAGCGACATTGCTTACACTGTCGCGCGTAACTTCCTTGCCGGAAATAGGCGAAAACGTGTGCCCTGCTCGTGCAAAAAGAAGTTTGATGTATTCGTAGATTTCTGTGGATGTTCCAACCGTTGAACGGGGATTGCGATTTGCTGATTTTTGTTCAATGGCGATCGCCGGTGAGATGCCGGAAATATCATCCACTTCGGGTTTGCTCATTTTTCCCAAAAACTGACGTGCGTAAGCCGACAGCGATTCCACATAACGCCTTTGCCCTTCCGCATAAAGTGTGTCAAATGCTAATGATGACTTGCCAGACCCCGATAATCCCGTGATGACAACCAACCGATTTCGAGGGATTTCAACGGTAACATTTTTCAGATTATTGACACGTGCGCCTCGGATTTGTATGTTCTTTTTGTTCGGCATAAGGGTTGCAAAGATACGGAATTTAATTGAGAATTGAAAATTGAGAATGGAGATTTTTTTTTGCTATGTTCAAAATTTTTTCGTGCTTTTGTATGTTTTTTCAAAAGTTACCAACAAAACCGCCAATTTGCTAACAATTTTATACGAAAATCGGGATTTTTGCGTTATATATGGTAGGAACCTAAAACACGCGTACGGATTTCGGTACTATTCAAAAACAATAAAGCATACTACAACCACGAAATCAATGTCATCAAATAAAAAAACCTCTCTTGCTGCAGAAGTTCCAATGGTTCTTCAATGCCCACACAAAAAAGGTTGTTTTACTTTGCAAAGTTACAACATTTTTTTGAAAAAACCAAATTTTTTCGTATCTTTGCAAAAAAATAAACAAAACACACAAACCCATGAAAAAACTAATTATTATTGCTTTGGCAGCCCTTGCACTTATGACAAGTTGTGACCCCAATGCAAGAAATCCATTCTTTGCAGAAACTTGGAACACACCTTTTGGTACTCCGCCGTTTGATCAAATCAGAACCGCACATTACATGCCTGCTTTCTTGGAAGGTATGAGGCGTCACAATGCCGAAATTGAGGCTATTATCAACAATTCGGAAGCACCTACTTTCGAAAATACAATTGTTGCTTTTGAGGCATCGGGTTTATTCCTCGAAAGAGTGGAGCTGACATTTAGAAACTTCATTCGTACAGATCGCAATGCAGGACTTACGGAAGTTGAAAGGGAAATTCTACCAATGCTTTCATCACACTTCGACCGGATTTCTATGAATGCGGAATTGTTCGAACGCATCAGGTATGTTTATGAAAACGAACGCGGCCAACTTTATGGAGAGGATGAGAGATTGCTCTACATCATGCACAGAAATTTTGTTCGCGGAGGTGCAATGCTTGATGAAGCATCACAAGCAAGGTTGAAAGAAATCAACGAAGAATTGACAAATTTAACTTCGCAATTCAACTCGAATGTGATGGCAGAGCAAAACGCATTTTATTTACACATTACAGACGAAGCACAATTATCAGGACTTCCTCCGGCAGTTGTTGCAGCAGCAGCGGCTTTGGCAGAAAGAGAAGGAAAAGAGGGTTGGTTGTGGCTATCACTCCAAAGGTCAGTATTTACACCTCTTTTAACGTTTTTAGACTGCCGTGATTTACGCTACAAAGTATGGAGTGCGTATGTAAATAAAGGAACTCATGACAATGAGTTTAACAATGAGGGGGTCGCTACAAATATCGCTAACCTTCGATTGGAAAAAGCACAATTGTTTGGGTACGAAACTGCCGGTGCTTTTATTTTGGGAACTACTACTGCGAGATATGTAGAAACCGTCCAACAATTTCTGACAGACCTTTGGATACCAACACAGCGTATGTTTAACCGTGAAGCAAGAATGCTTCAAGACATGATTTATGCGAGAGGTGGCGACTTTGAGCTTCAGCCGTGGGATTGGCGTTATTATGCTGAAATCGTCAGACAAGTAGATTTCGGTTTCGATGAAACTGCATTTCGCGAGTATCTAAAATTGGAGAATGTAATTAACGCCGCTTTCGACCTAACTACACGGCTTTGGGGCGTAACGTGGGAAGAGCGTTTTGATATTCCAAAATTCAATCCTGAAAACAGAGTTTGGCTCATGAGAGATTACGATGGAACAGAACTGGGAATTCTTTTTGCCGACTATCATCCTCGTCCGAGCAAGCAAGGTGGTGCATGGATGGGGTATTTCCGTCAGCAATCCGGTTGGCCACATAATAATGTGTTGCCGGTAGTTTTGAACATAAGTAATTATACTGCTCCGTCCGGTGATCAACCTGCATTGTTGTCGATTGACGAAGCTAATACGTTGTTTCACGAGATTGGACATGCGTTACACATGTTGTTCAGCAGAACATACTATCGCAGTTTGTCAGGTACAAATGTGAAGCTTGACTTTGTTGAAATGCCGTCGTCTCTTATGGAAAACTGGGCATTCGAACCTGAATTCTTGAGAACATTTGCAAAGCATTATAGAACAGGCGAGGTGGTTTCAGATGAAATGATTGAACAAATGCAAAGAGCAGCCATATTCAATATGGGCTTTATCACAGGAGAATTTTTGGCCTCTGCGTGGGTGGATTTCTTTTGGTACACAGTAACCGAACCAATTACGAAAGGAGCTGTAGAGTTTGAATTAGCAGCAATGGCACATCCGTTGGTAAATTTAGCACCGCAATTGAAGCCAAGACACCGTTCGACTTACTTCTTGCATATTTTTAGTAGTATGTACCATATGGGTTATTACAGCTATTATTGGTGTGAGGTTCTTGATGCGGACATTTTCCAAGCCTTTGTTGAGTCAGGCGATTTATTTAACAGAGAAGTGGCGGCAGGTGTCCGAAGAATGTTTGAACAAGGTGGAACTGTTGATCCTGCTGATATTTTTAGAGAATTTAGAGGTAGAGACCCGAGACCTGAACCGTTCTTGAGACGACGCGGGTTGTTGTAACATCAAAAATCAAATAAATACCAATACAAACCATGAAAAAGTTAATCATCATTGCTTTGGCAGCATTCGCACTTATGACAAGTTGTAACCCTAATGCAAACAATCCGTTTTTTGCGGAAACTTGGGATACGCCTTTTGGTGTTCCGCCATTTAATCAAATTCGAGCACAGCATTACATGCCTGCTTTTTTGGAAGGCATGAGACGCCACAACGCCGAAATCGAGGCTATCGTGAACAATCCGGAAGCACCGACTTTCCAAAATACAGTTGTTGCCCTTGAAGCCTCAGGACAATTCCTTCAAAGGGTAAGTTTGACATTTATGAACATTATTCTCTCCGAGCGTACCGAGCAACTCACGCAAATTGAAGTAGAAATTATGCCGATGCTTTCAGCACATTCTGATCAAGTTTCTATGAATCCGGAACTGTTTGAACGTATCAGAATTGTTCATGAGAATGAACGCTCGCAACTTCAAGGCGAAGATTTAATGTTGCTTGACATTATGTACAGAAACTTTGTTCGTGGAGGTGCACTGCTTGCTGAAGGACCTCAAGCAAGACTGAAAGAAATCAACGCAGAATTATCAGGTATAGTTACGCAATTCAACGCGAATGTGTTGGCAGATCAAAATGCGTTTTATTTACACATTACAGATGAAGCACAATTATCAGGACTTCCTGCGGCAGTTGTTGCAGCAGCAGCGGCTTTGGCAGAAAGAGAAGGAAAAGAAGGCTGGTTGTGGCAATCGCTCCAAAGATCAGTATTTACACCGCTTTTGACGTTTTTAGATTGCCGTGATTTGCGTTACAAAGTGTGGAGTGCTTATGTGAATGTTGGTAACAACGGCAACGATAACGACAACAATGAAATTATTGTAAGAATTGCAAATCTGGAGTTAGAGAGAGCACAGTTGTTCGGTCACGAAACAGCTGGCTCATTCATTTTGGAAACAAGTATGGCAGGCGATGTGGAAACTGTGAGAAATTTTATTCAAAGTCTTTGGGAGCCTACAATGCGTGTATTTGCTCGTGAAACAATCGCACTTCAACAAATGGCAGATTCGAGAGGCGGTAATTTCCAAATTGAGCCTTGGGATTGGCGTTACTATGCAGAAATCGTTAAACAAATAAATTACGATTTCGACGAGACTGCATTCCGCGAGTATTTGAAATTGGAAAACGTAATTCAAGCGGCCTTCGATCTAACCACAAAACTTTGGGGTGTAACTTGGGAAGAACGTAACGATATTCCAAAATTCAATCCTGAAAATAGAGTTTGGCTTATGAGAGATTACGATGGATCAGAATTGGGAGTTTTCTTTGCTGATTATCATCCTCGTGCGAGCAAACAGGGCGGTGCGTGGATGTGGTTTTTCCGTCCGCAATCCGGTTGGCCTGATAATAACGTTTTGCCGATTGTTACAAATGTAAGTAGTTATACGGCTCCTTCGGGCGACCGACCTGCGTTGTTGTCGATTGACGAAACTAACACGTTGTTCCACGAAATTGGACATGCGTTGCACATGTTGTTCAGCAGAACAAATTATCGCAGTTTAGCAGGAACTAACGTAAAAAGAGATTTTGTTGAAATGCCATCATCTGTTATGGAAAATTGGGCATTCCATCCGGAATTTTTGAGAACTTATGCCAGACATTACAGAACGGGCGAAGTTATTCCTGATGAGCTCATCGAACAAATGTTAAGATCGCGCAGTTTCAATCAAGGTTTTATTCAAGGTGAATTTTTAGCTTCTGCATGGGTAGATTATTTTTGGTACACCATTACGGAACCGATCACGGTTGGTGGTGTAGAATTTGAATTAGAAGCAATGAGAAGAGTAGGCTTGCCGAGAGAATTGAAACCAAGACACCGTTCGACTTACTTCTTACATATTTTCAGTCTCAACTATGCCATGGGCTATTACAGCTACCGCTGGGCGGAAGTTTTGGATGCGGATATTTTCGAAGCGTTTGTTGAATCCGGCGATATCTTTAATCCGATTTATGCACGCAAACTTCGTGAAGTTTTTGCAGCCGGTGGAACGGTTGAACCTGCCGAACTTTTCAGACAGTTCAGAGGTAGAGACCCTATACCGACACCATTTTTGAGAAGTCGCGGATTATTGTAAAACAGTAAAAAAAACACAAATCATGAAAAAATTAATCATTATCGCTTTAGCAGCCTTTGCACTTATGACAAGTTGCAATCCTAACGCAAACAACCCGTTTTTTGCGGAAACTTGGAATACCCCTTTTGGTACTCCTCCGTTTGACCAAATCAGAACCGCACATTACATGCCTGCCTTCTTGGAAGGTATGAGACGTCACAACGCCGAAATCGAGGCTATTATTAACAATCCGGAAGCACCGACTTTCCAAAACACAGTCGTCGCTTTCGAAGCATCAGGCATGTTCCTTGAAAGAGTGAATCTGGTATTTGTAAACGTCCTTCGCACCGAACGATACGAAGGACTTACAGAAATTGAAAGGGAAATCATGCCGATGCTTACGGCACATTTTGACCAAGTTTCGATGAATCCGGAATTGTTTGAACGCATTAAATTCGTCTATGAAAATGAACGCGACCAACTAGAAGGAGAAAACGCAAGATTGCTTTACATCATGCACAGAAATTTTGTTCGTGGTGGTGCAAATCTTAGTGAAGCAGATCAGGCTCAACTGAAAGCAATCAATGACGAATTAACACGTTTGATTTCGCAATTCAACGCAAATGTGTTGGCAGAGCAAAATGCATTTTATTTGCACATTACAGACGAAGCACAATTATCAGGACTTCCGGCGACAGTTGTCGCAGCGGCAGCCGACTTGGCAGCAAGAGAAGGTAAAGAAGGCTGGTTGTGGAGATCACTTCAACGTTCAGTGTTTACACCTCTGTTAACGTTTTTAGACTGCCGTGACCTACGCTACAAAGTATGGAGTGCGTACGTAAATAAAGGAACTCATGATAACGAATTTAACAACGAATGGGTCGCTACAGGTATCGCTAATCTTCGCTTGCAAAGAGCACAATTATTTGGTCACGAAACAGCAGGTTCTTTCATCGTGGAAACCTATATGGCGGGAACTACACAAACCGTGAGAGAATTTTTGGAGAGCATTTGGACTCCAACACAAGTTCAGTTTGCTCGCGAAGCAAGAGAGCTTCAAAGAATGATCGATGCCAGGGGTGGAAATTTCGCCCTTGAACCATGGGATTGGCGCTATTATGCAGAGTTAGTCAGGCAAGAAAAATACAATTTCGATGAGACCGCTTTCCGCGAATACCTAAAATTGGAAAATGTGATTAATGCAGCATTTGATTTAACCACAAGACTTTGGGGCGTAACCTGGGAAGAGCGTTTCGATATTCCGAAATTCAATCCTGAAAACAGAATTTGGTTGATGAGAGATTACGATGGAACAGAGTTGGGAATTCTTTTTGCCGATTATCACCCTCGTGCGAGCAAGCGTGGTGGTGCCTGGATGTCGTCTTTCCGTCAGCAATCCGGATATCCGGGTGGTAGAGTGTTGCCGATAGTTTTGAATATAAGCAACTATACTGCTCCTTCCGGCGATCAGCCTGCGTTGTTGTCAATTGACGAAGTTAATACGTTATTTCACGAACTTGGACACGCACTACACATGCTGTTGAGTAAAACACAATTCCGCAGTTTGTCGGGAACCAATGTGAAGCTTGATTTTGTTGAAATGCCTTCAGAACTTATGGAAAATTGGGCATTTCATCCGGAATTTTTGAGAACGTACGCGAGACATTACAGAACAGGAGAGGTAATTTCAGATGAATTGATTGAAACAATGCTAAGAGCGAGAACATTTAACCAAGGATTTATCACAGGAGAATACATGGCTTCAGCATGGTTAGATTATTTTTGGTACACACAAACCGAAGAAATCACGGTGGGTGCTGTAGAATTTGAATTAGCAGCCATGAGGAAGGTGAATTTACCACGTGAATTAAAGCCAAGACATCGTTCGACTTATTTCTTACATATCTTCAGTGGAATGTACGCTATGGGTTATTATGTTTACCGTTGGGCGGAAGTTTTGGATGCGGATATATTCCAAGCGTTTGTTGAGTCCGGCGACATTTTCAATCAAGAATTGGCGGCAGGTGTTAGAAGAATTTTTGCTGCAGGCGGAACGGTTGATCCTTCCGAACTTTTCAGAGAGTTCAGAGGTAGAGATCCAAGGTCGGAACATTTTTTGAGACGGATTGGGTTGTTGTAAACAAAAAACATGTAGGGGTCGAAAATTTTCGACCCCTACATGTTTTTATTGTGTTTGCTCCATTCTGCCGATTCGTACCATGTTTGAACGCTTAAGGTTAAACGGAGTACTACCGAGATAAACGACCTTAGAGTGTTCTTTAAGAAGTTTATTGGTTAAAACATAGTCTTTGACATAATCCACAGCCTCGCCAACAGTTGCAAATTCAGGATATAAATACACCTCAACGCCCCAAATCAACGGCAATGTGCGAAGCAGCTCGGGCTTTGTTGTGAAAACAATAATTTTTGAATGAGTTGCACGGTGTGATGCAGCCAAACGCACAGGTGTACCACTGTTTGCAAAGACAATAATTGCAGCTGCTTCTATTTGCTTCGCTAAAGATGCGGCATTGTAGCAAATGGATTTTGTGAGATAACCGCCTCCTCGAGGCTCTTCAATAGGTGGTTGCAAAGGAAACTGAATCAAATGCTTGCTTTCTGTCCAAGTGATAATGTCTTGCATGGCTTGAACAGCTTCCACAGGAAATTCCCCAATAGAAGTTTCCGCACTCAACATCAAGGCATCGGCTCCGTCCAAAACAGCGTTGGCAACATCATTTGCTTCTGCACGGGTCGGCAAAAAGTTTGTAATCATACTTTCCATCATTTGCGTTGCAATGATAACCGGCTTTGCAGCTATAATGCATTTTCTAACGATCTCTTTTTGAAGTGTAGGAACTTTTTCAAACGAAATTTCTACGCCTAAATCGCCACGTGCAACCATTATACCATCACTTGCCTCAATAATTTCATCTAGATATTCTAAGGCTTCCGGTTTTTCAATTTTTGCAATGATTTCAATTTTTGCATTTCGACTTTCAATTTGTTTGCGAAGTTCGATAATATCTGTGTTTCGACGAACAAACGAAAGTCCAATCCAATCAATATCTTGGTCAATAGCAAACTGCAAATCTGCCAAATCTTTTTCGGTTAAAGAAGGTAAACTTACACGTGTATTCGGCAAATTTACGCCTTTTCGTGAACTCAAAATTCCGCCGTTGATAACCTTTGTAACAATTTCGTCTTTGCCGTTTGTTGATTCAACAGTCAATTTAATTTTTCCATCATCAACCAACACGGTGTCGCCGGGTTTTACACTTTTCGGAAGTTGGATATAATTCATGTATGCACGGGTTTCATCGCCTTCACATTCATTTGAAGTAAGAATGAATTCTTGACCGTTTTCCAACATCACACCGTTATTTTTCATCACACCAACGCGTAACTTCGGACCTTGTAAATCGCCCAAAATTACCAAGTTTTTACCTGTTTTTTCACGAACAGCTTTGATATTTTGAATGGCTTCGGCATGAGTTTCGTGTGTGTCGTGCGACAAATTCAATCGAAATACATCGACACCGGCTTGGGTGAGCTTGGTCAACATTTCTTCCGAACGGCTTGCCGGACCTACTGTTGCAACAATTTTTGCTTGAGATTCTTTACGGATATTCATAGATTTGAGATTTTCAGATATTCTTTTTGCAAAGATACGAAAAAAAATAGGAACACCAAAATGTTCCTATTTTTTTTGATCAGCAAAAACTATTCGCTTTTCTCGGCTTCAGACTCTGTCTCAGTCTCTGTTTCAGCTTTAGGCTCAGCTTCAACCGTAGGTTCGGCTTCAACTTCAACTTTAGTTTCTACTTCAACCTCAACTTTCGGCTCTTCAACTTTCGTTTCGGCCTTGGCCATTGCATTTTTCAAATTCGACAAAGCTTCGATGTCGCCTAACGTAGATTTCTCAACGTTTTCGTTCAATTTCTTCATCACTTGCTTTTGCTCATTTTCAGCAGATTTTGCTTCGCCTTCGGCTTTTGCTCTTTCGTTGGCTTGCTCTTCCTTGAAAATGTTGGTGTGTGAAACAATAATTTTTTTGCTCTCTTTGTTGAATTCAATCACTTTGAAGTCCAAAACTTCATCTTGTTTTGCTGTTCCACCCTCTTCTTTTTGAATGTGACGCATTGGTGCGAAAGCCTCAACACCATAAGGAAGTACAACAACGGCACCTTTATCGTTTGCCGACAAAACAGTCCCTTTATGTACAGAATCAATTGTGAACACTGTTTCGAACACATCCCATGGATTTTCTTCCAACTGCTTGTGTCCAAGGCTTAAACGACGATTTTCAACATCTACTTCAAGAACCACAACGTCGATTTTTTCGCCAACCTTTGTGAACTCCGCAGGATGTTTGATTTTCTTCGACCACGATAGATCCGAGATATGAATTAATCCGTCAACACCTTCTTCTAATTCTACAAAAATTCCAAAATTAGTGAAATTGCGAACAGTTGCCGTATGTTTCGAATTTACCGGATATTTTTCTGCAATTGCTGCCCATGGATCCGGAATCAGTTGTTTGATGCCAAGCGACATTTTACGCTCTTCGCGATCCAGTGTCAAAATCATAGCCTCTACTTCTTGACCGATTTTCAAGAAATCTTGAGCTGTACGCAAATGCTGTGACCACGACATTTCAGATACGTGAATCAAACCTTCAACACCCGGAATCACTTCGATAAATGCACCGTAATCTGCGATAACCACAACTTTTCCATTGATTTTATCACTAACATTCAAGTTCGTATCCAACGAATCCCACGGATGCGGAGTAAGTTGTTTCAAACCAAGTGCAATACGCTTTTTACCTTCATCGAAATCCAAAATTACGACATTAATTTTGTCATCCAATTTCACGATTTCTTCAGGATGATTGATACGTCCCCACGACAAATCCGTGATGTGAATCAAACCATCTACGCCGCCAAGGTCGATAAATACACCGTAAGATGTGATGTTTTTAACCACGCCTTCGAGCACTTGACCTTTTTCGAGTTTAGCAATAATTTCGCTTTTTTGAGCTTCGATTTCGTCTTCGATAAGTGCTTTATGCGACACAACCACATTCTTGTATTCGTGATTGATTTTAACCACCTTGAATTCCATAGTTTTGTCCACATACATATCGTAATCGCGAATAGGCTTAACGTCAATTTGCGAGCCCGGCAAGAATGCCTCAAGACCGAACACATCAACGATCAAACCACCTTTAGTGCGACTCTTCACGTAACCTGTAATGATTTCCTGAGTTTCGTGTGCCTGATTTACACGATCCCAAGACTTCAGAATACGTGCTTTTTTATGTGATAAAAGTAGTTGGCCGTGCGAATCTTCTTTACTTTCTACATAGACTTCCACTTTGTCGCCCGGCTTCAACTCCGGATTGTATCTAAATTCTGCAACAGGCACAATACCATCGGACTTAAAGCCGATGTTTATCACGACTTCACGATTGTTTTTTGCCACTACAGTACCCTCAACTACTTCTTGATCACCGATCTGACTAAGGGTTCTTTCGTAAGCCTCTTCAAGCGATTTGGCTACATCGGCGTTTAGGGTTGTTTTTTTCTTTCCAACTGCATCCCAGTCGAAGTCAATGTTGCCGGTTGTTGCATCACCTTTAATTTTCACAGTAGTTTGGGTCGGCTTTTCCTCTACCTGCTCTACATTTGCCGGTTCTGTTTGCTCTACGTGTGTCGGCTCTGTTTGCTCTACCTGTTCTACTTGTTCTGTTTGTTCTTCTTGTGTTACCTGCTCTGCATTTTCAGCCTGGGCTTCAGGGTTAACATTCATTTCTTCACTCATGTTTTTTTGTGTTTTTTGTAGATGAAAGCGAAACTTTCATCGGGTTAATACTTGATTTATTTGACACCTTTTTGTGTAAAGAATACAAAAAGGAGTGCAAAGGTACGAAAAAAAAATGGATTTTGAAAATAAAATTGCATATTTCAAAAAAAAGTTGTATCTTTGCACCCAAAATTACATCATAACATGGCAAAGAGAAAAGACAAGAAAGACAATTTACCGGTGAATACCGAACAAATGTTAGAAGATTCTGTGAGCAAACTTGAAACGTGGTATTATAAAAATCAAAAGCTTGTTACAGCATGTATAGCGATTGCCATTCTTGCGGTTGGAGGTTATTTCGGGTACAGATTCTTGTATCAAGAACCCCGCGAGAGACTAGCTCAAGAAGAAATGGTTTTTGCAGTAAACTTCTTTGGGATAGACTCGTTGGACTGGGCTCTAAACGGTCATGGTGTACACTGGGGATTTATTGATATTATTGATAATTTCAGAGGAACAAACGCTGCAAATCTGGCACACTTCCATGTTGGTGTGATTTTCATGAGAAAAGGTCAGTTTGAAGATGCACTTTACCATTTGAAAAGATTTAGATCCAACGATTTGATTTTGACTCCAATGGTAAGAGGCTTGATTGGCGATGCTTACGCAGAGTTGGGTAATTATAGCGAAGCACTCAGACAGTACGAAAGAGCCGTTTCTTCCCATGTCAATGATATGGTTACCCCAATGATTTTGATGAGAGCAGCTGCACTTGCTCATATTCAAGGCGATTATCAAAGAGCGTTGAGACACTACGAGCGTGTGCGTGCAGAGTTTATACGTTCAGTACCTGATATCGACAAGCATATTGCTTTGGTACGAGCAAAAATTAACCAATAAGTTTTTTATGGCAACTGCATTAAAAAACCTTTCGGAATACACTTCAAACGGGTTTGGCGATTTAAGTCAAACCCGTATTGGTATTGTGATTTCAGAATGGAATGATGAAATTACCAACGCTCTGTTTCAAGGTGCGATGGAGACCCTTATTAAGGAAGGTGTAAAAGAAAAAAACATTTTCGTGAAAACCGTTCCCGGAAGTTTTGAACTTACAATTGGAGCACAAAAGATGTTAGAAGAGTATAGTGGTTGGGGAGATAACTTTCTTGGACTTGATCCTAATCCTCACCCGAAAAAAACGAAGTTAGGTGCCGTAATTTGCCTGGGTTGCGTGATTCAAGGCGAAACACGACATTTTGATTTTATTTGCGAAGCCGTTGCGAATGGTATCACAAATGTGGGTATCAAATATAATAAACCTGTTATTTTTGGTGTTTTAACCACCGATAATATGGAGCAAGCCATTGCTCGCTCCGGCGGAGAACACGGCAATAAAGGTGTTGAGGCTGCGATTACTGCGTTGAAGATGTTATAGCCGTCATTGCGGAGCCGCAGGCGAAGCAATCCAGCCTGGATTCCTTCAGTCGCTTCACTCCTTCGGAATGACGGGCTTTCTGCACAGCCACAAGAATAAAAAATGAACGACACCAGAATTATTTTCATGGGAACCCCGCAAATTGCGGTGGCAAGTCTAAAAGCCCTTTTAGATGCAGGTCTTAACATCGTAGGTGTTGTAACAGCACCTGATAAACCCGCAGGACGTGGAAAGCAACTGCATCAATCCGATGTGAAGAAATTTGCATTGGAAAACAATTTACATTTGTTGCAACCGGAAAATCTGAAAAGTCCGGATTTTATTGACCAGCTGACTACATTGAATCCTGATTTGCAAGTTATTGTTGCATTTCGAATGTTGCCAAAAGTTGTTTGGAGCTTGCCGAGATTCGGCACATTTAATATGCACGCCTCTCTCCTACCCAATTATCGTGGTGCGGCACCGATCAATCATACCATTATCAACGGCGAAACAGAAAGCGGTGTAACAACATTTTTATTAAATGAAAACGTCGACGAAGGTGACATTTTATATCAAGAAAAAATCGCTCTTTCACCTGTAGAAACAGCCGAAACATTGCATGATAAACTAATGGAAATGGGTGCAAAATTAGTCGTAAAAACGGCACACGATTTATTGAGCGAAAGCATAAAACCTCAACCGCAAATTGTAGATATTTCAAAAAAAATACACCTTGCTCCAAAAATCTTTAAACAAGACTGTAAAATTGATTGGAAAAAAAATGCTATAGATATTGAACAGCTTATTCGAGGTCTATCGCCGTATCCGGCAGCATTCTCAAAGCTTACAGACGATTTATCCATAAAAATATTTGATGCCGAAATCGCACAATACAATAATGCAGGAACCCCCGCACAGATTCACACCGACGGAAAATCGCACGTCTATGTTTGCTGTGGCGACGGACAATGGCTTTCTTTGAAGTCGATACAACTTAGCGGTAAAAAGCGTTTGAATATTGAGGAGGTTCTAAAAGGCTTTGATTTCGGCAGATTTCGCTTTTTTGCGGTTTCAAACCCTTAAAAACAGCCAAAAAAGACGCTATTTATTAACAAAAAGCCAATTTATTAACAATTTTGCGATATTTTTTGCTTTTTGCTTGTTTATTAAGGAAAAAAGTTGTACATTTGCAGACGTAATTACAAGATAATTGTCAAACCCAAAAAACAATCCATTATGAACAAAGCACAATTAATTGATGCAATGGCAGCTTCTGCCAAGATCACAAAAGTAGATGCAAAGAAAGCATTAGATGGTTTCACTACAGCTGTAACAAAGGCCCTAAAAGCCGGCGATCGCGTAGCGTTGGTTGGTTTCGGTTCTTTCTCTGTTACTAAGCGTGCTGCACGCAAAGGTCGCAACCCACAAACCGGAAAAGTAATTTCTATCGCTGCGAAAAAAGTGGTAAAATTCAAAGCTGGTGCTGAATTGTCGAAGAAAGTGAAGTAATCTCATTTACTCAATTCAAAAAAATCCAACCCTTAAGGTTGGATTTTTTTTTGCCATTCAGCGATGATTTGTTCCGACATTCGAATGGAACGTGTAAACCATTCCAATAAAATATCAACACGTTCTTCCTCGGAAAGGTGCCAATTTACTGACGATTGACGGATTTTTTTTGTTAGCTCATACATGGAAATCGCAGCCGAAACCGAAATGTTGTAACTTTCCGTGAAGCCGTGCATGGGGATTTTCATGAAGTAATCGGCCTGCTCAATAACATCGTCGGAAAGTCCGGTTTGCTCTGTCCCGAAAAACAAGGCAATTTTGTGATCAATCGGAAGTTCTTCGAGAAAAAAGCCGTTTTTATGTGGCGTTGTTGCAACGATTTTGTAATCTTTTTTTCGTAGATTTTCTATCGCCTTCAATGTATTGTTTGTTTTCGGGGCGTTGTACTGAAAAATATCAAGCCATTTGTTTGCACCCAAAGCTATGTCGGGGTGAGTTTCGAACACGTAAGAATTTTCGATAACATGTACATCTTGCACACCCATACATTCGCACGAGCGCAGGACTGCACTTGCATTTTGTGACTGAAAAATATCTTCTAAAACAACGGTTAGGTGACGCGTGCGAGATTGAATAACTTGCTCAAATCTTTCGGCACGCCGTTTTTCTACAAATTGACGGAGATGTCGTACTAATGCTTGTTTATGCGATGTTGTGTTTCCGCCGATATATACAGACTGGCTATGCCGAGCCCTTTGGGGTTCAGCAGTCGGCATACTTAGAGTGGTAGCGTTTCCGCAAGAGCCGGCAGATTCCTCAGTCGCTCCGCTCCTTCGGAATGACGGCGTATTGTAGGAGGAGGGGGATTGAGCGGTGGCGGCTTCGCCACCACCGCTCAATCCTGTCCCTACCGCATGTGATGGGTTGTCATCCCGAACGAAGTGAGGGATCTGTTTGATCATAACCGTACCCTCTGCAGCGTCATCCTGAGCAAGGCCAAGGATCTGTTTGCCAACAAAACCGTTCTCTGTCACCAACTCCTTCCATTCAGGATTTTTTTTATTTATCAAGGCTTCTTTCTTTTGCCTATTCCATTTTTTCAACTCTTTTTCACGCTGTATCGCCAAATCAAAATACGCAAACTCCTCGTAATAGATACAGTATTCCAAATTATATTTGTCTGTGAACGCACCTTTGAGCAAGTGATTTTTATGCTCATATATTCTGCGAGGCAAATCATTTGTAACACCAATGTACAAAGTGGTTTTATTCTTGTTGGTCATTATGTAAACGTACCCGAATTTGTCCATTTTGCAAAGATACGATTTTTTTTAATAATCTGAGCGTCCAAATAGCAGACAGACCCCTCCGCCTTCGGCTCGGAATGACAGGCGTTTTCAAGAGGGGGTAGAAAAAGTAGTGCGGCGAAGCCACACCACTTTTTTCTCTCTTTCCTTATAGTCGCTGTCATTCCGAAGGAGTACAGCGACTGAGGAATCTGTTTGCTGCTATCCTTTCCCTAAAAAAATCCCCCCGATGCTCAAAATTCTTAAACATATCATAACTCGACGCTGCAGGAGAAAGCAAACAAATGTGATTTTTGTCCGTGGCTTTAAAAGCTAAGTCAACAACTTCGTCATAATTCTTTGCATCGAAGAAATTAACGAAATCGTTCTGTAATTGCGGATTTTCTATGATTTTGCTAATCCAAAGATTGCTGATTCGCTCTCCGGCTTCGCCAACAAAAATGATGTTTTTAACGGGGTTTTCAATCAAAAAATCCACTAATGGCAAATAGTCAATACCCCTGTCAAATCCGCCAAGAATGAGGGTTTGTACATTTTCGAGCGATTTCACTGCGGCGATTGTAGCTTCGGGAATGGTTGAAATACTATCGTTGTAAAATGTAATGTCGCTATAAGTTCCGACACATTCCAAACGATGCGGAAGCCCTTTGAAATCGGCAATTCCGGAGCGAATAACTTCGTCATCAACATTGCAAATTTTGCAGACATTAATTGCTGCCATGATATTGAGCAAATTATGAACGCCTTTCAAATAGCGGGACTCCGAACAATCGTAAAACTTTTCGCCGTTGAAGTAAATCCAATTATCAGCCAAATAGCAACCTTGTTCTTGAGGTCTTGAAGCACTGAATGTGTAAGCTTTTCGAGTAATTTCGGCATAATTCCAAAGTTCACTCAACAGTTCATGATCAGCATCGAATATAAAATAATCGTCCTCATTTTGAAAACGTGTGAGATTCCATTTGCACTGTTGATACTCTTCGTAAGAATTGTAGTGGTCTAAATGATCTTGATAGATATTTAGCAATACGGAAATATGCGGAGATGCCGAAGCACACTGCAATTGATGCGATGAAAGCTCAGCAACAATCTTCGTGTTTTCATCTATTTTTTCGTATAAATCAAATGGTGGAATACCGATATTTCCAACTAAAATCACATTGTCGGATTGTTTCTTCAAAATATGATAAACTAATGCCGTAGTTGTGCTTTTGCCTTTCGTTCCTGTGACTCCGATGATTTGTTTTCCAAATTCTTGCAAGAATAAATCCGTTTGTGAAGTAATTCGTTCATCATTGAGCAATTCGGGAAAGTCTTTTAGCGAAACCCCGGGCGATTTGATGATGACATCGAATTCGTCTAAATTTTGCATATAGTCATCGCCTAATTTGAATGCGACGTTTGGATCTGTAGAGACGCACAATTGTGCGTCTCTACAATTAAAAATTTCATCATTAACGACATTAGGGTTCTGATCAGCAATTGTCAAAAGCCTTGTCGCATTTGATTTTCGCAGATGCTTATAGGTCGACTTCCCTTCTCTACCAAAGCCTAAAATTAAAATTTTGGACATGTGTTTTTTATTTTTAACTCGCTTAATCGCGATTTTCTTGCAAAGTTACAACTTTTTTTCGTATTTTTGCAAAAAACTCTTTTCAGCATGAAAAACATCGCACTACTTGCAGGCGGATATTCCGGAGAAAATGTAATTTCTATTCGCAGTGCCGAGGTGGTTGAAAAAAATCTTGATCCGGTGTTGTTCAATGTTTACAAGATTGTCATTGCACCCGCTGGCGCGGATTTGCAATCCGTGCCAAGTTGGATACATACAACTGCTGACGGCGAACAAATCCCCGTTGACAAAAACGATTTTAGTTTGACGATTGACGGCAAACACATTAAATTTGATGCGGCGTTTATCATCGTACACGGCACACCCGGCGAAGACGGAAAATTACAAGGTTATTTGGATATGCTGAAAATCCCTTACAGTACGTGTGATGCCGTAACTTCTGCACTCACTTTCAACAAAGGATTTTGTAATAAAATCGTCAAAAATTTGAACGTGGTAAACGTATCCGACTCTGTACATATTTTCAAAAATAAACCGTATAATATTTCCGAAATAGCAGAAAGTTTGGGCTTCCCATGCTTCGTGAAACCGAATTGCGGCGGCTCAAGTATCGGCATGTCAAAAGTAAAGACGATCGAAGAGCTAAAGCCGGCCATCGACCGAGCCTTTGAGGAAGACACGCAAGTTCTCATCGAAAAATTTGTGAAGGGACGCGAATTTTCATGCGGTATGTTTCGTTCAAAAGGCGAAAAAATAATTTTTCCGATAACGGAAATCATCAGTAAAAAGGAATTTTTCGACTATGAAGCAAAATATACACCCGGCGTAACTGACGAAATAACACCGGCACAGGTTGACGAAAGATACAGCAAGCTCATGCAGGACACGGCTTCCATACTATACGATGAATTGAATTGTGCGGGAATCGTGCGTTTCGATTTTATTTTGGAAGACGGTACCAACGATTTATATTTTCTCGAAGTGAACACCGTTCCCGGGCAGTCCGAGAACAGCATCGTTCCGCAACAAGCACGAGCAATGGGGATGACTATCCAAGAACTTTACACACAAGTTTTGGAAGAGATTTTCTAGGCAGTAGGGTATAAGTTTTTTACCAATTTCTGAAATTACATCCCAAATAGATTTGCATGAGAGCCTGTATTTGTGAAAACAAGTATCATTTCATCATTTTTTTGTACCCAAATCAATAACCAATCAGGTGCAATATGACATTCCATATATTTTTCTCCTGTTCTTTCCTTTCCGTACCCTGTCAATTGGTGTACGCGATTTTTCGCCGGCAATATCTCCAGCTTTGCAAGACGTACGATAACATCATACAATTCATCCAAATCCAAATTCTGTTTGTAACAAAGTTTTACGTTTTTTTTGAACGAATTGGTATGAGCAACAGCAAAAACAAACTCTTTATTGGTTGCCAATGCTGTAAAAAAATCTGCTATTGTCATCCGTTTTTTGCTCGGACTACCTCTCATTGCTTGCCTTTATTTATCACGACATACTTACCTTGTCGGTATTCCTCTAACCCAATTTCTATCTGGTTTTTTTCAGCAGATTGTATATGGAAAAAGCCAAGCGACAAAAGATAGTCCATGGTCTTTTTTGCAACGGGATTCTCCTTATCGTAAGTCAAGAAAACAGTCTCCGGACGTTTCATAGTTATTACTACTGACATAACGTTTTGATTCTAATTTCTCGCAAAGATACGAAAAAAAAATGAATTAGCAAGGGGATTCCACCGCAGGGTTGCAATAATAATTTAAAAAAAAATCGTATCTTTGTGCGATTGTAAACAAAAATAGCAAAAAAACAATGAAAAAACGTTCTCTAATTTCAGTACTATCTGCCGTTATTCTTTCGGCACTTATTCTTTCATCATGTGGTCCACCAGACACTACAACTAACTTGACCTTCCGTTACAACCACAACACTGGCGACAGGATTTCTCTACTTGGCTTTGGAATGCTCCGACTGCCGTGGCTTTTGGACGAAAACGGTGTGCCAAAAAGAGATGAACAAGGTCGAAGAATCGTTGACCAAGAAGCGACAAACCACCTTATTGATATGGCAATTGCGAATGGCATAAACTTTTTCGACAACGCACCGGTGTATTTGGACGGCATGAACGAAAAGGCAGTAGGTATCGCACTCTCACGACACCCTCGCAGTAGTTTCTTTGTATCCAGCAAATTATCGACACATAGAGAAGGTGCTGACTTTAGTTTTGAAGCTGGAAAAGCGATGTATTTGCAATCGTTCAAGGATTTGCAAGTAGATGTTATCGATTACTATTTTCTGCACGGAATAGGTATTGGCGGTATGCAAACGTTCAGAGAGCGACATATTTACAATGGTATGCTTGATTTTCTCCTTGCGGAGAGAGAAGCAGGACGCATTAGAAATCTCGGTTGGTCATTTCACGGCTGTGTTACCGTGTTTGACACGATGTTTGAGATGGGCATTCACTGGGATTTTGCAATGATACAAATGAATTATATGGATTGGCAACACGCTTCGGGAAGAAACGTAAATGCAGAATATCTGTATGGCAAATTAATCAAGCACAACATTCCAATTATCACAATGAGTTCGTTGCGTGGCGGTCAATTATCGCACTTGAATCCGGCTGTGATGGAAGTCTTTGATAGAGTTACACCGGGCAGAACAGCAAGCGAGTGGGGCTTTCGATATTTGGGTTCTTTCGATGGTATTTTGTCTATTTTGACCGGAATGAATACGGAACAGCAACTGCGAGAAAATATCCAAACATTTTCTCCGATGATTCCGTTGTCTCCCGAAGAAATGGCTGCCGTTAAGGAAGTTGCGAGAATTTTGAACACTGCCGGATTTATCAATTGTACCGCTTGCGATTACTGTACACCTTGTCCGTTTGGCGTAAATATCCCGGCTGTACTTATTGAGTACAACAGACACATTGTTGAGGGAATTCCCATCGACCCAAACAACCCGATTTTACAACAAGCCAGATTGTGCATAGGCGAGGCTTGCGGATTATGCCTGCCACTTTGCCCTATCCACGTGGAAATCATCGACGAAATGCGACGCATTGAGGCGTTGTTGGATGCCGCAAGGACTGCAAGAAATTAACAAACCAAAAAAACAACAAAAAACAATGAAAAAACGTACCCTAATTTCAGTATTATCTGCCGTTGTCCTTTCAGCGGTTATCCTTTCGTCGTGCGGACGAGAGCCTATCAACATGACGTTCCGTTACAACCACAACACCGGCGACGAAATTTCTTTACTTGGTTTTGGAATGATGCGCTTGCCTTGGTTGTTGGACGAAGACGGTGTTCCGATGAGAGATGCACAAGGACGTAGAATTGTTGATCAAGAAATAGCAAACAAACTTGTAGATATGGCACTTGCCAATGGTGTAAACTTTTTCGACAACGCTCCGGTGTATTTGGACGGCAGAAATGAATATGCTGTTGGACATGCCCTTGCACGACATCCGCGTAACAGTTTTTTCGTAACATCAAAATTGTCGAATTTTAGAGATGCCAGTTTTGAAGCGAGTAAAGCGATGTACCTTCAATCGTTCGAAGATTTACAAGTTGATGTAATCGACTATTACTTCTTGCACAGCGTCGGAGGTGGCGGTATGCAACGCTTTCGCGAAAGACACATCGACAATGGCATGATAGATTTTCTCCTTGCGGAGAGAGAGGCAGGACGCATCAGAAATTTGGGTTGGTCGTTTCACGGCTGTGTTACCGTGTTTGACACACTACTTGAAATGGGCATTCACTGGGATTTTGCGATGTTACAAATGAATTATTTGGATTGGGAACACGCCAATTGGGAGCAAGTTACCGGCAGAGAAGTGACTGCAAAATACCTATACGATAGGCTTCGTGAACACAACATTCCAATCTTCACAATGAACTCGTTGCGTGGAGGATTATTGTCGAATTTGCCGGCAAGTGCTGCGGAAATTTTGGACAACACAACACCGGGGCTAACCCATTCGGAATGGGGCTTTAGATTTTTAGGTTCGTTTGATGGTGTTGTCTCGATTTTAACAGGAATGAGTACCGAGCAACAATTGCGAGAAAATATCAAAACGTTTTCGCCAATGGTACCTTTAACAGCAAGAGAAATGGCTGCTATTGACCAGGTAGCGAGAGTTATGACAACCGCCGGATTCATCGGTTGCACAGCCTGCGGCTACTGCCAAGTTTGTCCGTTCGGTATAGATATCGTTTCTGTTCTCATCGAGTACAACAGACATATTGTAGAAGGTATTCCAATTGATCCGAACAATCCTATTCTGCGACAAGCAGCATTATGTAGAGGCGAAGTTTGTGGTCTTTGTGAACCCCTATGCCCTATAGATGTACAAATCATCAGAGAAATGCGTAGGATTGAAGGTTTGCTAACACAATAAGGTAGCGGAGTCATTTTCTCTGTGAATACGCACGTTAGAATGCTAAGCATCAGCGGGCAACAGAGAGGTAAAACAGAGAGAACCCCAAAATGTTAGAAGCAAACAACCTAACATAATTATAAACTAAAAAACTTATTCCTATGAACAAAAACAAACTAAATTTGAGGAATATGGCGAAGATGATAGCCTGCCTTGTAGTAGTAAGTAAAACAAAACTATTAGTAGTTTTGGTAGCCTTAATAGGCTTTGGTCTCAGTGCAAATGCTCAACTAACCACTGTACAAAACAGTGATGGCTCATGGGATGTGTTCAATAATGAAGGAGAACACGTAACTTCCGGACGTGCTTTTAAAACCGAAGGAAATTGGTATAATGTACGAAACAGTGATGGTTCGTGGGACGTATTCGACAGCAATGGACGACATATAACTTCTGGACGAGCGAGCAGAATTCCTGCTAGCACTTGGTACAACGTTCAAAGCAATGATAATTCAAGGGTATGGAATGTTTTTAACGGTGATGGGCAACACATAACTTCCGGGCGTGCTGTTAAAACCAGCGGAGATTGGTACAATGTTCAGCAAAATGGTGATAGAAGACTGTGGGATGTGTTCAATAGTGAAGGGCAACACATAACTTTTGGGCGTGCAACACGGGTTTCAGGAAGGGATCTTTACAATGTACATAGCCATGGCGTCGGTTGGAGAGTGTTCAATGATAGAGGATTTCTTGTTGCTACTGGGCGTATGGAACACGGACGTATAGTAGAAACTAGTTTTGGTTTTTTAGGATCGTGGATGCATTTTTAGATGCCTACGGAGTAAGCAAGATGACAAAAAAAGAGATGATAGAAATCAGGGGTGGGGAAATTAAAACGTATTACAGCAACCAGGGGCAAATCCCGCAGCACCACAAGATTATCATGGTTACCCAACAATAGACGGGTATGACGATCGGGATCAGCGTTGGTGGGCGGAGTGGCACAAAGCATAGGGTTGGACTGGGTGGTGTCACTGTTTTCAGTGTCGTTAGAAAGAAAACGATGGCACCAACGGTTACTGTGATCAAATATGCTGTAAAAATCAAAATAAAATTTGCCAAATTGAAAAAAATGTTGTAACTTTGTGGTAGTAACTTATACGAGCAGACAAACACACTATGCTAACCAACAACTTTCAGTTTCGTCACATTGGACCCAATGCTGTCGAACAACAAGAAATGCTCCGTGCCATCGGCGTGAAAACGATGGACGAACTTATTGAAAAAACCATTCCCTCACGGATTCGCTTGAAAAAGCCGTTGAATCTGCCGGAAAAAGGTATGAACGAGTTCGAATATCTCAATCACATCAAGGCGATTGCATCAAAAAACAAACTATTTCGCTCATTTATCGGAATGGGCTATTATTCGGCAATTACGCCCCCTGTGATTTTGCGAAACGTGTTGGAAAATCCGGGTTGGTACACATCCTACACGCCATATCAGGCAGAAATTTCACAAGGTCGTTTGGAAGCCTTGCTGAACTATCAAACCATGATTATGGATATGACGGCGATGCCGATTGCCAACGCAAGTTTGTTGGACGAAGCCACAGCCGCAGCAGAAGCCATGATTATGTTCTTCAACTCTCGCTCGAAAGAGAAAGTGAAGAGCGGAGCAAATCGTTTTTTAGTGTCGCAAGATTTGTTTGCACAAACGATAGATGTGTTGAAAACACGGGCACTTCCATTGGGGATTGAGTTGGAAATTGTAAGCCATACCAAGTTTGAGTTTACCGAAAATGTGTTTGGATTAATCGTTCAATATCCGATGCAATGTGGCTCTGTTTGCGATTACTCGGAATTGGTGAAACAAGCCAAAGAAGCCGGAATTTTTACGGCAGTTGCGGCAGATTTGATGTCGTTAGCCTTGCTCACGCCTCCGGGCGAATGGGGAACGGATTGCGTAGTTGGCTCAACACAACGCTTTGGTTTGCCGTTGGGATTCGGCGGTCCGGCTGCAGGATATTTTGCTTGCAGGGAAGATTTTAAGCGTCAATTTCCGGGACGAATCATCGGTGTAACCATCGACGCACAAGGCAATCGTGCGTTGCGTATGGCACTTGCCACGCGCGAGCAACATATCAAACGTGAAAAAGCAACGTCAAACATTTGTACGGCATCCGCTCTGATGGCAATTATGAATGGTTTTTATGCTGTTTATCACGGACAAGAAGGCATTCGAGCAATCGCTCAAAATATCCACACGATGACGGGTGTTTTGTCGATGGAAGCAGAAAGATACGGCTACAAAACATTGAACGACACCTTCTTTGATACACTGGGGATTGAAATTCCAAGCGATGTAAATATAGACGAATTCAAGAAAATCGCTTTATCGTTTGAAATAAATTTCCGTTATTTCAGCGAAAAACAAATTGGTGTAAGTTTGAATGAAACCACAGCAAAATCAGACGTTGACGACATTCTGAAAGTTTTTGCGCAGGCCACAAAAAAAGAATATACAGAACGTCATTGCGAGGGCGAAAGCCCGAAGCAATCTATGGATTGCTTCACTACGTTCGCAATGACGGAAAAGAGGCAAGGTATTCCCGAAAATTTAAAACGCCAATCGCCATTTTTGGCACACAAAGTTTTCAATTCATACCACGATGAAACGAGTATGATGCGATACATCAAAAAACTCGAAATCAAAGACCTTTCGCTCAATCGTGCAATGATACCGCTCGGATCGTGCACGATGAAACTCAACGCTGCTGCGGAAATGATGCCGATTACCTTTCCGGAATTTGGTGGCATTCATCCGTTTGTGCCAAAAAATCAAGCCGAAGGTTATTACGAGTTGATAGAAAATTTGGATAGAGATTTGTCAGAAATCACAGGTTTTGCAAAGATGTCGTTTCAGCCGAATTCCGGTGCTTCCGGCGAGTATGCAGGCTTGATGGTTATTCAGGCGTATCACCGTTCGCGTGGCGAAAACCATCGCAACGTGTGCTTGATTCCGGCTTCCGCACACGGCACTAATCCTGCAACAGCAGCGATGGCAGGCATGAAAATCGTGATTGTAAAATCTACGCCAGATGGCGAAATCGATGTTGAAGATTTGAGACAAAAAGCAGAAGAACACAAAGCCGATTTGTCTTGCATTATGATCACGTATCCTTCTACACACGGTGTTTTCGAGGAATCTATTTTAGATATCATCAAAATTATTCGTGATAACGGTGGACAAGTTTACATGGACGGTGCAAACATGAATGCTCAAGTGGGCTTAACCCATCCGGGGTTTATGGGTGTGGATGTTGCACATTTAAATTTACACAAAACCTTTGCAATGCCTCATGGTGGCGGCGGTCCTGGCGTTGGCCCTATTGGTGTTGCCGAACATTTGGTTCCATTTTTACCCGGCCATACGATTATTCAAACCAGCGGAGAGCAAGGTATATCGGCGGTTTCCGCATCACCGTTCGGATATCCGATGATTTTACCGATCACATACGGATACATCAAAATGCTTGGCGGACAAGGTTTGAAAAAAGCCACAGAGGTGGCAATTCTGAACGTGAACTACATGAGAGAAAAACTCAAAGACCACTTCCCTATTTTATACACCGGCGAAAACGGTATGGTAGCACACGAAATGATTATAGACTGTAACGCATTTAGCACGAGTGCAAACGTTCAGGTATCAGACATTGCCAAACGCTTGATGGATTACGGCTTTCACGCACCAACAGTAGCATTTCCGGTACACGGAACATTGATGGTAGAACCAACCGAAAGCGAGCCGTTTTCGGAAATCAATCGTTTGATTAACGCATTTATTTCGATTCGAAAAGAGATTGCAGATATTGAAACCGGAAAAATCGACAAGGCTGACAATCCTTTGAAAAACGCACCACACACCGTACACGTGGTTTCCGCAAGCCAGTGGACGCATCCTTATACCCGCGAACAAGCCGCATTTCCACAACCGCACGACGACAAATACTGGCCTACCGTAGGACGTGTGGATGATGCTCACGGAGATAGGAATCTGCTGTGTAGTTGTGGAGATTGAAAAGACTTATCAAAAAAGCACAAACATATAATTTCACTCTCTCTATAATTGAGGGAAACATGGCAGCATTTGAACTGTTTTATCGAACTGAATATAACAATTTACGCTATTTTGTTTCTTCGTTCACGGCTCATAGTAATTTGCTGCCTGAAGATATTGTGCAAGAATCATTTCTTACGTTTTGGACAAGTAGGCAGGCTCTCGATCCCACCAAAAATATAAGGGCTTATCTCTACACCATCGCAAAAAATAAAACCATCAACGCCCTTAAATTTCAAACCCGATTTCAAAGAGGCACGACCGGACAAAAAGAAAACGATTTCGGGTTAACCGTATTGGAAAGCGAAGATTTAACTTCTCGAATTGATGCCTTAGACATGGAACGTATCATCGATAAAACGTATGACATCCTAAAAGGGCATGTTCGAGAGTCGTTCATTCTCAGCCGAAAACATGGAATGACTTATCAAGAAATAGCCAAAAAACTCCAAGTCTCCGAAAAATCGGTTGAAAGATACATGTCTACAGCATTAAAAATATTTCGACGTAAATTATCACACTATATTGGCGTGTTGTTAGTATTTTTCGGACATTGCTGTAAGTTTTTTGAGGGTATCGGATAGCACGTTTGTATATAGTATACATGAAAAATATGGACAAAAAAATAACAGAAAAATTGGATCAGGTGTTTTCGGGCTTTCCTAACACAGATGCACCCAAAAGTGCAATGAAGGAATTTCGTCGAAGATACACTAAACGTAGGGATTTCGTAACGATATTTAGTCGTGTGGCGGCAGTATTGATCATTCCGCTTTTGAGTCTGGTGCTGTACCAGTTTTTTTCGCAAACGAGAGAGCAAACACCAACGCTTGCCGGTTCGGTTAATTATTCAGCCCCAATAATGGAATACACGGTAAATTCCGGTGTAAGGGGCAGAGTGGTTCTGCCTGATGGTAGCGAGGTTTGGCTCAATAGCAACTCTTCACTGAAAGTTCCTGCAGTGTTTGGCGAGCATGCAAGAGTTGTAGAATTGAACGGGGAAGCATTTTTTGATGTGCTTGGCGATAAGCAACGACCTTTGTACGTGAGAACAAACAGAAACATAACCGCAAGAGTTACAGGAACACGATTTAATATCTCTACATATTGCAATGATGAGTTGATTAGTCTTCATTTAATTTCCGGAGAAGTTGAACTCATCAATGAAAACAATCGTAGAAGATTTAGCGTACTACCTAACCAAAAAGTTTACGTTATGGACGGGCAGCAAGACTTTAATTTGGTAAAAAGTCCGGACGAACGTTTGAACACAGGTTGGAAAAAAGGTTATCTTGTGTTCGATGGCATGCGAATGTCGGAAGTCATTCGGAGAATGGAGCGTTGGTATGGTGTCGAAATTGTTGTTACTTCACCTCAAATTTTAGACGAACGATTTACGGGTGAATTTAGATCGGAGTCTCTTACGCAAGTGCTTGACTTTTTGAGAATAAGTTCCGGGATTGATTCTGAAATTACAAATGGAACGGTCATTTTGAGTTACTGAAATTCTCATTAGGATAATTTTTTCTGAGGGTGCTTGAGGGTTTCTTTGTATATAACGAAGAAATAACAAATACACACCCTCATGAAAAAAGCATTAATTTTGACTTGCCTGATTGGACTACTGTTACAGAATGTCGTTGCCCAAAGTGTCACACTAAATTTTAGAGATGCACCTCTCAGAGATGTATTAAGAGAAATTCAGAATCAAACCGACTACCGGTTTGTATTCAACGACAATGCAATCGGAGCATCTAACCCTGTTTCGATAACGGTAGAGTCGGAACCTTTAAGAGCGGTTTTGACCGAACTGTTCACGCAAAACAACATTACTTACACAATCAGCGGAAGACAGATTGTGTTAAGTCCATCGACAGCAACTGAACCGGCGGCACCGGCGGGTGCAGCCCCTCTACAACGACAGGTTACCGGAAGGGTAGTTTGCGAGGCGTCAGGCGAAACCCTGCCTTTTGTTACTGTAGTAATACAGGGAACCACTACGGGTACGATTACGTCTATTGATGGAGATTTCACAATAACGGTTCCTTCTGAAGAAACCGTGCTTGTGTTTTCTATATTGGGTTATGAACCTATGGAGATTCAGGTTGGCACGGCAATGCATTTGGCTGTTGGCAAGAGATTGTCGGCAACCGAACTTGAGGGAGTAGTAGTAACCGGTTTTCAAACCCTTTCGCGTGAGCGTAGTGCGGGATCGTTCAACATTGTTTCCGGACAAACTGTTGCCGAAAGAGCGGCTACGAGCGGCGGCATCCTTCAAAGTCTCGAAGGACTTACCACCGGACTCAGCATCAATCACGGTGCAGGAGAAGATATGTTTCTTATTCGTGGAACTAATTCTGTTAATGCAACGCGACAGCCTTTATATGTGGTTGACGGAATCCCCATGTCGTTCGAAGATATAGAACTTATGATCAACGAAAACGACATACTAACCTTTACTGTTTTGAAAGACGCAACTGCCGCTTCCATTTGGGGAGCACAAGCAGCCAACGGTGTTGTTGTTATCACTACAAGACGCGGACTGGATACCGACCGTAGAATTCATGTAACTTACAACACAACAACTACCGTGAGAGGACGTCCGGACTGGAGTTATTTCAATTTTATGTCGAGCGAACAATTTATGCGTACAGCCAATGAAATTTTTGATCCGAATGTATTTACCTACCACGATGTTATGACTCGAAATTTTGGCTTGCCCCTCAATTCATTTCCGTTGATACTTCCTCACGAAATGCCGTGGTATGATTATCTCAACAGCACTATTAATGCAACCGAACGAGACAGAAGACTAAATGCTTTGGCATCTCAAAACAACCGTTCGCAAATCGAGGAATTTCTTCAGCAACCGGCTTGGAACACAAGGCATAGTTTGTCATTTACCGGTGGAGGTCAGAACTATTCGGTACACGGTTCTTTTATGTATGAACACGACCAAGGCGTTAATTTGACAAACAGAAACAGATATGTCGTAAACATTCGTCAAGATTTTAGAATAGCACCATGGATAAGCCTCGACCTGACCACAAATTTGGCAATGATAAATGATAATAACAGGACTTTGTCTGAATTTACCAATGCTAACAATCTGTTGCCATACATGATGCTTCGCGATGCAAACGGCAACAATCTTTCGCACGCTGCTTTGAGATACCACGAAAGTATAATGCACGAAGCCCAAACAAGAAGCAGGCTAAATCTTGACTACGTTCCGTTGGATGAACTGAATCTTGGATTCAACACCGCAAGCCAACTCAATGCAAGAATCAATGCAGGGTTAAGAATAAGACTTATGGAAGGGCTTCATTTTGAAGGACGTTATCAATATCAACGTAACAACGGCTTGTCGGAATTGTTCAGAGGTCAGCATTCTTACAGTACACGTTTCGAACTTGCAGAATTTACAACGCAAACAGGAACGGCTGCTCCGATTCACCATTTACCGGCAGCAGGAGGAAGATTAAACAGGGTCAACACTGAACTAAACAGTTGGACGGTAAGAAACCAATTTCTGTTTGATCGTGCTTTCGACGGAGGAAACCACCAAATTACAGCCCTTGCCGGAACTGAAGTGCGTGCAAACAGGATAAATCAAGTAACAAACGTTTTGAGAGGTTTTGATCCACAGACGTTGGTTCAAATGCAGTACAACGAACGAGATTTGATGGCTACCGGTGTTGCCGGCGTATTGCTTGTACCCGGAGCTTTGAACGTTTCAAGATTGACAGGACGAGGAAGTATGTTTTCTGCTATCGAAGAAGAAACTCGTTTTGTCTCATTTTATTCAAATGTAGCGTACACGTTTTCGCATAGATATTCTATTAACGCCAGTATCCGTGTTGATCAGTCCAACCTTTTTGGTAGTGACCCGAGTGTGCAATTCAGACCAATTTGGTCTACCGGTGTAGCGTGGAACTTAGGACAAGAAGATTTTATGAGAGATGTAAGGGCAATCAACCGACTCAATCTCAGATTGAGTTACGGTTTGGGCGGAAACTCTCCTGCCCCAGGTACAGGAGGTTCGTTTGATATTATTCAAGCCGTGAATAACGTGAATTTTCCATCGATAACGTACACTATTGTGAGTCCTGCCAACAACCAATTGCGTTGGGAGCAAACAAGAACACTAAACTTTGGAATTGACGTCAGTGCGTTTAATTCGCGCATCCACGCAACTATTGATATTTACGATAAGAAAACAACAGACTTGCTGGGTTGGATGCCATTGAATACAGTTACCGGTTGGCATTCGGCACTTGGAAATCTTGGAGAGCTTACCAACAGAGGGTTTGAACTTACATTAAGCACTCGAAATGTCCGCACAAGAGACTTCGCTTGGACTACAATGCTAACGCTGACACATAATGTAAACAACGTTGAACGACTCTATAATCAGTTGAGTATAACGCCTGTAAATAGAGTTAATCAGCCGTTTCTACCCGGATATTCTGCCTCCAGCCTTTTCGCATTCCAATGGGCAGGATTGGATCATTTTGGAGACCCTCAAGTGTTTGATATTGATGCGAACGGAAATCTTGTTGCGGTAAAGCAAGCCGCTCAACTTACAAGTATCCATGCAGCACGCCACATGGGCTCTTCGCAACCGCTTTGGTTTGGAGGTATAACAAACAGTTTTACATACAGAAATTTCGAACTCAGTTTTTTGTTTGTGTACAATCTTGGACACAAAATGAGAAGTGTAGATACCGATTTCTTCACAGGACGTCTACATAGAAACATCATGCAAGGCTTCGAAAACAGGTGGAGAGAACCGGGAGACGAGATGCACACAAACACCCCATCATACCTTGCTGATCCTGATAATGCCCGCCGATTTATGACTTTCTATACCCATGCAGACATCAACGTAGTGAGTGCATCATATATCAAACTACGCGACTTGTCGTTGTCATACACTCTTCCTCAAAGCGTGAGCGACAGACTGTTGTTGCAATCGGCAAGAGTCAGGGTTCAAGCAGGAAATCTTTTCTATTGGGCGGCAAACAATCGTGGAATAGACCCTGAGGCTCACAACTACCGCACCGGAATGAGACAAACACGTTTCGGACCATCTTTTTCCGCAGGATTAACCGTAAATTTTAGATAAACAGATAACCCTAAAAAACAAAAACGATATGAAAACGACAATAAAGATATTGCAAAGCGCACTTATAGCATTAATGCTTGTTTTGGTTAGTTGCCATGATTTTCTCGACCAAAAACCAAAGGGAAGAGATATCGCACGAACTATTGAACATTTTGACGGAATGGTAGCCTCTACACAAACCATCTCTTTTACATTCAATACAATAACGCCCGGAGGTTCAACAGTAACAAATGGCGTTCCACATTGGGTTTTTATGACCGATGAAATCATAACCGATGCCGATGCGTTTGCACGTATGACTACAGCCGAACAAAATGCATTCAGATGGCAGGCAGATGTTTTTAATTTAGACGATCAACCCATGTTGTTTGGAGGTATGTATCAGCAGATTTACATACACAATGCAGTGATCAACGGAGTGATGGATGCTATTGACGGTACGCCGGATCAAAAACGCAGGATTATGGCAGAAGCAAGAGTTTCTCGTGCGTTCAACTATATGATGTTAGTGCAATTTTTTGGAAGACCGTTCAATCCGGCTACAGCATCAACAGACCTTGCCGTTCCTCTCGTATTGGAAGCCTCAACAGGTTTAACAGATTTTAGACGTGCAACCGTACAGGAAATCTACGACTTCGTCATTAGAGAATTGGAAGAGTCCGTGCACGATTTGACACTGTACACAATCAGTAGGCAAAGGGTGTCTCGTTTTGCCGGTTTTAACATCCTCGGAAGAGCCCTTATGCTTGTACACGAATACGAAAGAGCAGCAGAGGCTTTCGCAGAAGCATACTTGTTGAGAGATAGAACAACCATACCTTTGGAATTGTTCGATTATAGAGTTATGATGCCAACCTGGCAGTCAAATGAGATGATGTGGTCTATGGGTATGGGATTCCCTAATAATTTTGTAAGTACCGAAAACGGTTTGACCAGACAAGTTATGACTGGTCTTGGAGGTGCTTTGGGAGGAGGTGCAAGGGTATTTGTCAAGCCGGAATTTATGGAATTGTTTGTTGAGGGAGATTTGCGTAGAGAGCTTTTCACGCTTGGAACAGCGTACAGCAACTATCGGAGAAATTTCAGAACTACACACAACGAGGGCGTTGACTTGCCGAATTTTTATTTGAATTATGCTGAAACTTTGGCAAGAACCGGCGAAACAACCAAAGCCCGTGAGTTAGTAGAGCATCTTCGCAGACATCGTTTTGCAGACAATTACGACTACTCTATCCCTTCAAATATTACTGCTCAAGGCGACTTGATAAGGTTTATTGTTGAAGAGCGCTTACGCGAATACATGAAGACAGGGCATCGCTGGTTCGATATGAGACGCTTGTGGAACGATCCGCTTTTCCGTGATGATTTACGAGCACACTCTACACATACCGATGGTGTAAATACATGGACGCTTACAGAAGACAGATTAGTATTCAGAATACCACCTTCGGTCATGGTTCATAATCCGGGCTGGACAAATAATCCATAACAAGATAAGGCGTCATTAACAAAATAAGGTGTCATTCCCGCGAAGGCGGGAATCCCCCAGAACAAGGGGATTGCGGGTCAAGCCCGCAATGACGACCACCTGCCACGCGGGAATGACGACAATAAATTAAAACAACACAACAATGAAAACCATCTTATTATCGCTTACTTTTGCGTTACTCGCAAACGTAGCACACACTTCGCCGGCAAGGCTCATCGGCTCGGTTGACAACTACACGGGCGAAGGCTATGTAGTTGCCATGTTCACAACCTCCCAAGGTAGGATAATGGACACACTCAAAGTTCAACCCAACGGAACATTCGAATTCTCAAGATCGTTAGAGAATCCTACTGCGGTTTTGCTACATTTGGAATACTACAGAGAAACTCCCGTATTCGTTCATGCTCACATGGCAAACGGAAAAACAAATCGAGTCCGAGTTACGACTTCAACAAGCGAAGCCGGACGAACCGTTTTTAACGTCGAATACAGCGGTGACAATGTTGCCGAATCGGAGTTTTTGCAAGCCAGATTTGATTTAATAACGATGCCAAGCCCCAAATTTGGATTACAAAAAGCAGGCTCTTTTGCGACATTTAGAGAGTTTCGGGCTTATGTCCAGGAAGAATTAAGCCCTCTTCGCAGATGGCTCGAAGCAAGCGATACCGAATTTAGAACAGCCAACACAGCCGTGCTGAATCAAGACGAAAGTATATTGTTTTTCCGTTTCGCTTGGGCACAACGCCAAAAAGGCGAACGAATAGATGCTGATGCCGATTTTGTAAATTTCGTGAGATCAGTAGACTTGAACGATGAAAACAACGTTCAACTCGCAGGACAGGTTTTTCAGTGGCACCTCGGAATCGAAGAAAATCCTGACAACGAAAGTACTACTATACGACGGCTGAGATTGATTGAACGGAAAGTTACCAATCAAGCTATGGCCAATCGTCTGGCGAGAGATATCATGAGAAACGAAATGTCGATGGGCGGAGGTCCGGACTTATCAAGAGTTTACGAGTTGTACAGACAAGTTGCATCGGATGCAGACGAGCAAGAAGACATCACAAACTTGTACAACCAATTAGTAAGATTGGTAAAAGGAGCTCCTGCTATGGACTTTGAAATGCAGGATGTAAACGGAAATACTGTACGTTTCTTTGATGTAATCGGGCAAGGTAAAGTTGTGTATGTTGATTTCTGGGCGACTTGGTGTGGCCCTTGTAGGCTTGAAAAACCACATTTCAAAAGACTCGCAGAGAAACATAAAGATAATCCAAACATTGAATTTATAAGCATCTCGTTAGACAATAACCTCAGGCGTTGGCATGCCTTTTTGGAAGCCGAGCCGACGACATTGCGACAGTTTGTTATTCCGGATAACTTCAACTCGGAATTTGCAAGAAAATACAATGTTAGGGGCATCCCTCGCTTTATGGCATTTGACAAAAACGGAAAGATTATTTCAATCAATGCACCACGTCCATCCTCTCCGGAAATTGAAGGGTTTCTTGCACCTTATTTGGAGTAGTTTCGTTTTTTTTTCGTATCTTTGTTGTCTAAAAAAATAATTCAACAAAAAATGGGAGCATCAGGACCGGGATCAGCATTCAAAGCCTACGACATTCGAGGCGTTTACAACAGAGACTTTAATAAGGACACTGTTTACAAAATCGGTTATTTTCTACCGGAATTACTAAACGCCACCAAAGTTTTGGTGGGACGCGATGTTCGCGAATCATCACCGAAAATTTTTACTGCACTTTGTCAAGGCATCAACGATGCCGGTGCCGACGTTTACGATGTGGGATTATCCACTACGCCGATGGTGTATTGGGCAACTGCGAAATTCGACTTCGATGCCTCGGTGATGATTACCGCGTCGCACAATCCGAAAGAGTACAACGGATTAAAAGTTTCTAAAAAAGACGCTCTTCCGGTTGGTTTCGATACAGGTTTAGGGCAGTTGGAGCGTTGGACAAAAGAACGTGTTGTCGTTCCGAAAACCGAAAAAGGAAAAGTAATTTCATACCCTGTTTCAGACCAATATTTGGAATTTCAGAAAACTTGGTTACAGCCTTTTGATAATTTGAATGTGGCGATGGACTGTTCGAACGGCATGTGTAACCTGTTTGTGAAACAACTTTACGGCAACAAAATCCATTACATTTTTGATGAATTGGATGGCACATTTCCTAATCACGAACCTAATCCGCTCGAGCCCGAAAACATTGTGGATTTACAAAACTTAGTTCATAAAACCAAAGCCGATATCGGTGTGATTTTCGATGGAGATGCCGACAGAGTTATGTTCGTTGATGAAAACGGAAAATTTATTTCGCCTGATTTAATGATTGGCATTTTGGGACATTATTTTTTAGAAGAAAAAGGTCAAAAAGGCAAGGTTTTGATAGATATTCGCAGCTCAAAAGCTATTGCCGAATATCTTAATCCGATGGGTGGTGAAATTGAAATGTGGCGTGTGGGACGTGCTTTTGCGGCAATTAAATTGCGTGAAATCGACGGCATTTTTGGTGGTGAATTGGCAGGACATTATTACTTCCGTGATTTTTATTATTCCGATTCGGCGTTGATGGCCTGCTCGTTGTTACTGCATATTTTCAGTAAGTTCAAAGCACAAGGCATTTCGGTTTCGCAAGCAATTTCGAAATTGGCAACTTACTCTAATTCGGGAGAAATCAATTTCACCTTGAACCAAAAAACCGAAGCGATGAACGCCGTAAGAGACCATTTTCAAAACACGGAAAACTGTGTAAAATACTATGACTTCGACGGCTATCGTTTAGAGTTTGAGGATTGGTGGTTTAATATTCGCCCGTCGAATACAGAGCCGTATCTGCGATTTATCGCAGAAGCGAAATCGCCGAAAAGACTCGCTGAAGTCGTAGAAAAAACACGAGAAATTATTGGTACATTTCAATAATTTTCCGTATCTTTGCAAAAACAAATATAACAACAAAACACCAAACTATGGGAAATTTATTAGAAGGGAAAAAAGGAATCATTTTCGGAGCATTAAATGATATGTCGATTGCGTGGAAAGTGGCGGAACGTGCTGTTGAAGAAGGTGCACAAGTTACACTAACCAACACCGCATTGGCACTCCGAATGGGAGAAACACAAAAACTTGCTGAAAAGTTGAATACCGTTGTAATTCCTGCCGATGCAACGAATATAGATGACTTAACAAAAGTATTTGAAGAGTCGCAAAAGGTCTTGGGTGGAAAAATCGACTTCGTTTTGCACTCCATCGGCATGTCACCAAACGTGCGAAAAGGCAAGCCTTACGACGGTTTGGATTACAACATGCTTCAAACCACATTGGACATTTCTGCGATTTCATTTCACAAAATGATGCAAACAGCAAGCAAAATAGATGCTATTGCAGAAGGTGGTTCAGTCCTCGCTTTATCTTACATAGCCGCACAACGCACGTTTTTTGGCTACGACGATATGGCAGAAGCAAAAGCCTTGCTGGAATCTTTTGCACGCAGTTTTGGCTACGTTTACGGTCGCTCGAAAGGCGTTCGTGTAAATACCATCTCGCAATCACCAACTGTGACCACAGCAGGAAGTGGCGTGAAAGGCTTTAACGACCTAGTGGATTATGCAGAAAGAATGTCGCCGCTCGGCAATGCAAGTGCTGAAGAATGTGCAAACTACTGCATCGTGATGTTTTCGGACTTGACACGAAAAGTAACTATGCAAAACCTGTTTCACGATGGCGGATTCTCAAGTATGGGAATGAGTTCGCTCGCCATGGAACAATACAACAAAAACTAACAATTATTAACCTCAAAAACAAAAAAAAACATGACACTAAAAGGAACAAAAACCGAAAAAAATCTTCTCAAATCATTTGCAGGAGAGTCACAAGCACGTACCCGTTATACATTTTTTGCAAGTCAAGCGAAAAAAGAAGGCTACGAGCAAATAGCAGCGATATTTTTAGAAACTGCTGAACAAGAAAAAGCACACGCCAAAACATTCTTCAAACTTTTGGAAGGTGGCGAAGTTGAAATCACAGCCACGTTTCCGGCAGGTGTAATCGGAACAACCGAAGAAAACTTGAAAGCCGCAGCACACGGCGAGTTCGAAGAGTGGAATGACCTTTATCCGGCTTTCGCAAAAATTGCCGATGAAGAAGGTTTTCCGCACATTGCTGCAAAATTCCGTGCCATCGCAACAGTAGAGGCTGCTCACGAAGCACGCTACAAAGCGTTGTTGGACAGCGTTCAAACGAACACTGTTTTCAAAAAACCTGAGGAAGTGATGTGGCAATGCCGTGAGTGTGGTTATCTGCATTTTGGCAACACTGCTCTAAGCCTTTGTCCGTCGTGCGATCATCCGCAGGCACACTATCAAATTGAGGCAAAAAATTTCTAATAAATGTAGGGGCGGGTTTTAATCCGCCCTTATATTTTCACCCCGTCTGCCGTTTGTTATAAACGAACGACACCATAAAAAGTCGTCGCAACGTATTTCTGTGAGTAACATCAGATATTGCATTATCACGAGTCCAACGGAACGTGTCTTGTCGATCATTCAGAATATCCGAAATTCGTAAAAGAAGTTGGGCGTTGTTGTTTCTCCCGATATTGTAGCTTAATTGTGCGTTCCAGATCGTAGATGTAGGGTTAAATCCTGCGGACATTCCGGTTTGTGTTTGGTAATTGATATCGCTCGAAAAAACTAATCTATTTTTGATGATATGCAGCGTAAAATCTGCACCTGTAGAGAGCCGATCAGATATCTCATTGCGTTCGGGCTGCAAAGAAAATGTTGTGTTTGATCTGCCGATATGACCGTTCAAACCGATATGAAATCGCTCTTCTCTGTACATCAATCGCAAACCTTGAGATATCCCTAAAGAGTTCATTACATTGGTGCGATCATCAATCACATGTTTAGAACTGCTTACATCAGCACTTGTTGAAATACTAACGAACAGTCTTCTTTCAAAAAGCGGTATGCTGTAAGAAAATTGTCCCCAGCCTCGATATTCGAAATCCATATTTTCGAAAGTATTTATACGTCCACCCGGACGAAATATCGCTGAATCAAGAGGGATATCCGGAAATAAATCCGGATTCTGAATAGTAACATTAGCAATTCTGTTTTGAGTTATATCAAAATGCAGTGAGGTGTTCATATTTGAGTGCCTTTCCGGAGAAAAATAACTGAAGTTAGCATGAATAGTATGCATGAATTCAGGCTTCAATTCCGGATTTCCAAGAACAAGAACCGAAGGATTGGAATTGCTTGGAATAGGTCGTAGTTGAAACACCTGCGGCTGTCTGGTCACGCCGTTATACCTGAAATTCAAACTAGATCGATTGTTGAAAGTATAACGAAAACTCGCTTGCGGACCAAAATTGAAAGCGTTTTGCGACACATTGGGTTGACCCTCTATAAAGCTCAACGTTTTTGATGGAACCAGATTAAAACCAAGCGAATACGTGTGTCTTTCTGCTGTTCTTTGAATCTGTGCGGATATGGTTTGCTGAAAAAAACTACTTCCAAAATTGTTGGAAAATGCTGTATCTAACAAATCAAATTCGTTTGTATTTGAATTGAATCTATATTGCTCTCTTTCACTTCTACTTTCACTACTTGACAAGCGATAGGTGAACGAAAATATGAAATTCTCTGTCAATGGTTCAGTATAAGTCACACCTGCGGAGAAATTATGACGATTGCTAAGGCTGATTATCTGTAAATTTGTCGTATCGGAAGGTAAGACTGCAAAATGTCTTATCGTATGCATATACCATCTGTCATCGCCGTTATACAGCATCCCATCAAAATTAACTCTAAGCGTGCGTCGCGGTTTTGCAAAGCGATGTCCGTACGACAAGCGTAAGCGTGCTGTGGTGCCGAAATACTCAAATGGATTTTGCGTTGTTCCCTGATTGATCATCGCAAGCGTGTCATCTTTTAAATCGAAATCTGTGTTTCTACTTCCGGAACGACTGTTAAATGAGAAGCTTGGTCGAATGATAAACTCGTTTCTTTCATTGGGTGTGTATCTGATTTCCGTATTGAAACTATGTTGTTCTCTTAACGAGTGGGTACTTCTTTCTATTCTGCTAAACTGACTGCCAGTGGGTAAAAAACTTTCAGTCAGATTGTGCTCTTCGTGTCTTTCATCATCATTTGAGTAGCGATAACTTCCGCTAAAAGACCATGTGTCGTCAATTCTTTTAACAAAATTAGCCATCGGTGAAATCAATCTTGACATGCCTGTCCACCCTCCACCAATTCTAAAGTTATCACCACTACCATCTTCTAATTGTATCCAGTCAGCATCACCGCTTTCTCTACCTGCGTTGTTAAAATTACCCAAAATCATTAGTCTGTTCCTGCCTCTGAAACTGTTGATATTTGCACTGTTTGCGTATCTAAAATTATTTGAGTTATCTACACCTGCACCAAGACTCACACGTCCAAACCAACCCATTCTTATTTCGGGTCGGAGTATGACATTGATGACCATTTGTTCCTCTCCATCCTCAATTCCTGTAAATCGAGCTTCATCGCTCTGCTTTAAAAATGTTTGTACTCTATACACAAAATCCGCAGGAATGTTTCTTGCTGCAACTTGCGGATCAGTGCTAAAAAACTCCTCGCCATCTACTAAAATTTGCCTAACTGCTCTGCCGTTAAACGTGATCCTCCCCTCTCTATCAACTTCCACACCAGGCAAGCGTTTCAGCAATTCTGCCAACATTGAGCCTTCTATCGGACGAAAGGCATCGGCAGCAAATTCTACCGTATCGCCTCTGACCACAACGGGAACCAACATTTCGGAGATTTGGAATTCGTCCAGCATCACGCCTTTTTCCAATTGTATATCGCCTATTTCGAACAATTCATTATCATTCGTGATTTCAATATCTTTGTAAAAAGCCATGTAACCAACAAACGATACTCTCAAAATAAACTTTCCTTTAAAAATTTGATCCAAGATAAAATGTCCATCGTCAGACGTCGTTGTGCCATTGACCAAGACCGTGTCCTTTGCGGAAAAAACAGCGACCGTAGCAAATTCAACGGGTGATTTATCTTCAGCATCAATCACGCGCCCAACGATACTGATTTGTGCAGTGGCGATTTGGAAAAAGTAGAAAAATAATGCTGTTATGATAGCTCTTATCATGGATGAGTCTGAAATAGATTTTACAAAGGTACGAATTATTTTGCAAACAAATTACCAAAATTATCTTCTTCTAAAAACCGACATCTTACAGAAACATCAGTCATTTCAGTTTTTTTTTCGTATCTTTGCAAAAAGTTTCGTTATGAACACGCAAATCTTTGAACAAATCCGCCAACTCAAACGGCAAATCATGCCGAACGAAAGGTTAATTCTTTTCGGTTCGCAAGCCCGTGGTGATGCTCGTCCCGATTCGGATTGGGATTTGTTAGCGTTGATAGATAAAGACAAACGAAATTTTAGTGACGATTACGATAAATATGGCTATCCGTTCTCCAAAATTGGCGATAAGTACGGAACGTATGTAAGTGTCAAGGTTTATCCAAAAAAAGAATGGGAGTCGCGTCCGTCGCTTCTAAAATATAATGTAGAACAAGAGGGAATAGAAATTGTATGAAATTAACCGATAAAGATAGAAATGCACTTGTCAAGGTTCGGCTTCAAAATGCAAAAGAAGCATTAGAGGAGGTAAGAGGAAATGTCGGTTTGGGTTATTGGCGTGTTGTTGCGAATCGTTTGTATTACGCATGTTTTTACGCAACAAGTGCTTTGCTGATTAAGCATGGAATAACTGCACATACGCATGCAGGGGTTATCAATCAAATGGGCTTGCGTTTTATTTCGACAGGAATTATCAGCCAAGAACAAGGAAAATTACACAAACATCTATTCGAACTTCGTCAAACCGGCGATTATGATGATTGGATTCATATTCAGAAAGAGGATGTGTTGCCCCTTATTGAACCTGTAGAACAGTTTATCGCAACAATCGAGAATTTGATTTCATCTTTGTAATAAAAACTGAAAAGCAAATGCCTAAATTTATCGAAATACGCCGTTTAGCGGGGCTAATCAAAAAAAATCTTTTCGTGCTCATTTTATTAGGTTACGGATTGTCTGCACAAACTGCAGAGTTAGATCCTGAAATGCAGATCGATTTGATAGAAACGGTCATTTCATCAAGTAGAGAAACCAACGAGTTGCGAACACTTCCGGCTTCGGTTTCCATTATTACGCCACGAATGCTTGATCAGCAACAAATCACGTCAGTTGTGAATTTGAGTGCAATTGTTCCGAATTTTTTCATTCCGAATTATGGGTCTAAATTGTCTACGCCTGTTTTTGTTCGCGGGATTGGCAACCGAAGTGGCGGACAGGCCGTTGGTTTATATGTTGATAATATGCCTCTTTTGAGCAATTCGGTTTTTAATTTTGATTTTTTAGATGTTCAGCAAATAGAAGTATTGCGAGGTCCGCAAGGCACGCTTTACGGACGAAATGCAATGAGCGGAGTTATCAATATCCGCACACATTCGCCATTGGATGAAAATAGAACTCGATTAATGCTTTCGGCAGGAAACTATGGACTTGCTCGTGCTCACGCTTCCGTTTCGAGAAGACTTATTGACGAACGTTTGGGGATTTCTTTGAGCGGACATCTGAACAGAAATAATGGTTTTTTTGAAAATCAATTTGACGGAGAACGTGCCGACCGACTGCTTTCCGCAGGGGGACGAATGCGTTTGGATTTTCAGCCGTCCAACAGATGGAATATTCAGTGGATTACAAGTTACGACTATTCCAATCAAGGTGCTTTCCCTTACGGAATCTACGAAAACGGAGACATTGCATTGCCAAATCAGGATCATCCCGGAGAATATATTCGACAAATGTTCGGAAGTCATATAAACTTGCAACACACAAACAACAGATTTATTTTTACTTCAACAACCGGATTTCAGCATTTGAACGACAATATGGATATGGACTTGGACAATACGCCGTTGTCGCTCTTTACTTTGAATCAGAGGCAAAACGAAAACAATTTTACGCAAGAATTTACGTTACGCTCAAACACAGAAAACAATTTGCAATGGATTGTCGGTGCGTTTGGCTTTCATCGAAACTTGCGTACCTATGTGACTACAACGATGGGCGAGGACGGTATCGCCACCATTTTGCAACCACAACTTCCAATGGTTCTTAAGGTTTCCAACAATGAAATTCCTATTCCGGGAACATTCGAAACGCCTGCATTTGGAGGTGCATTTTTTGCCGAAGCAACGAGAAATAATTTATTTTTCAGAGGTCTTTCAGCCACGATTGGTGCACGTTTGGATTACGAAAGCACAAGCATAACTTACAATACTTCGATGCTAATAAATATTGATGTTGTTCCTCCTCCGATGTGGATTGCTGTCGATTCCGGTTATTCAAGCACAAGATTAACAGGTCGCAATTCAATGTCGTTTACCGAATTTTTGCCGAGATTTGCCTTAAAATACGAATTTAACAACAGACATCACGTTTATTTTTCTGTGGCGAGAGGCTACAAAGCTGGCGGACACAATATTCAAATGTTTGCCGATATTATTCAAGGCATTGCAGAGGAAAAAGGGAGAATAATGGGGCAACCACCCCACAATTTCGACGACACAATACTACCACGAGAGCATCAAGACTCCATTATTCCTCAAATCCGTTTCAATCCCGAACACAGCTGGAATTTTGAAATAGGGTTTAGAAGTGAAATTTTACAGAACAGACTTTTTGCCGAAGCTGCCGTTTTTTACATCGATGTGCGCAACGTTTTGATTACGCAATTTGTGGAAACCGGGCACGGTAGAATGTTGAGAAATGCAGGACATGCCGAGAGTATGGGTGCAGAGTTGAGTTTAAGAGCTTTTTTATTCGATGGCTTGGTAGTATCCGCCAATTATGGCTTCACACGTGCAATTTTCAGAGATAATAAAAGAGATGACGCTACGGATTTCTCCGGAAATTTTATACCGTTTGCTCCACGAAATACATTTTCTATAGCAGCGAGTTATACGCACGGATTGCGGAATAACCGAATTATCGACCGTTTCAACCTTCATGCACAATACAACGGCGTAGGGCGAATTTATTGGACGGAAGCCAATGATGTCTATCAAAATTTTTACGGTTTGCTAAACTTGAGAGCAGGTGTCAGTAGAGGAATTTTCAGCATGAATATTTGGACAAGAAACACATTGAATACAAACTTTACTGCTTTTTATTTTGAAAGTATGGGGCAAAGGCTTGGTCAAAGAGGGACGCCGTTTCAGATTGGTGTGGATCTTGCTGTAAGGTTCTAAATTTTGCTTGTTAAATCTTGAATTGTAGGTGCTCCATCTCTTTCCCCGTTAGTGTTTTTTCACCAACGATTTCAAATCCCAATTTCAAGTATAGTTTTTTTGCATTGGGATTATCTTTGTCCACCAACAAGCCAAGTACACCTTTTCTGTTGTGAACATACTCGTCAATCAAAAATTGAAACAATTTTGAGCCGATGCCTTTTCCTTGATGGTTTGTGCTCACACCAACGCTGTCGATGTAGTACTCCCCTGCTTCGGTTTCTATTTCGGAATCCATGTAGAGTTGGTAAAGTTCCTCGTCGAACACGGCTTTTATTTCCTCTGCTACGACCTTTCTCAATTCAGACATTTTTGCACCATCATAAACTATTCCGGCGGCAGCAATATCGCCGTCAATGTCCACAACCCAGCAATTTTCGTAAGAATAGGGATTTGCTGTTTTACGAACTAAATTTTCCATAAATTGAGTTGCTTCCTCTTTGGCATCTCTTCCAATGAACTGATAAACGATTTCTTCCATAGCCAGCATGATGTAGTTGGCAATGGCTTTTGAGTCTTCTAATTTTGCTTTTCGTATGGTCATATTTTTTTGGTGCAAAGATACGATTTTTTTTTTTTGAAATGTCATTTATTTTTTGTATCTTTGCAAGCAATTTGAATTTTTGTTCGCAATTTGAGTTTTGAGCCCTGAATTGCGAACACTACAAAAAACATGACGGTTCCACAAATATCTTAAAATATATTATTATGGCAAAAAACAAAAACATGCAGACTCTTGATGGCAACCAAGCCGCCGCTCACGTGGCTTATATGTTCAGTGAGGTTGCAGCAATTTATCCTATTACCCCATCTTCCAACATGGCTGAATATGTTGATGAGTGGGCAGCTTATGGTAAAAAGAACATCTTTGGAGATACCGTAAAAGTAGTTGAATTGCAATCCGAAGCCGGTGCCGCCGCCGCTTTTCACGGATCGTTACAAGCAGGTGCTTTAACAACAACATTCACCGCCTCACAAGGTCTGTTGTTGAAAATTCCAACCATGTATAAGGTCGCCGGAGAGCTTCTTCCGGGCGTAATCCACGTAAGTGCACGTACACTTGCAGGACATGCGTTATCAATTTTCGGAGATCATTCCGATATTTACTCAACTCGTCAAACGGGTTTTGCTTTCTTGGCATCAGGTTCGGTTCAACAAGTTATGGATTTGGCCGGTGTGGCACATCTTACGGCAATCAAATCGCGTGTGCCTTTCTTGCACTTTTTCGATGGTTTCCGTACTTCGCACGAAATGCAAAAAATTGATGTATTGGCTGAAGAAGATTTACTTCCGTTGTTAGATCAAAAAGCATTGCAAGCTTTCCGCAATAATGCTTTGAATCCCGAACATCCTGTTACTCGTGGTACAGCACAAAATCCGGACGTGTTTTTCCAAGCAAAAGAGGCGTTGAACCCATTTTATGATGCAATCCCTGATATGGTAAACGACTGCATGGCAAAAATTTCGGAAATTACCGGTCGTGAATACAAGCCGTTTACATACTATGGTGCAAACGATGCCGAACATGTTATTGTTGCAATGGGATCGGTTACTGAAACCATCAAAGAAACCATTGACTATTTGAACGCAAAAGGTGAAAAATTAGGTTTAATTACAGTTCACCTGTACCGCCCATTTTCAGTAAAATATCTGATGGACGTAGTTCCCGCGTCTGTAAAACGTATTTGCGTTTTAGACAGAACTAAGGAAATCGGCTCTGGAGATCCATTGTACTTGGACATTGTTGAAGCTTTCTTGAATGTTGAGAAAAGACCTATGATTATTGCAGGTCGCTACGGTTTGTCTTCAAAAAATACAACCCCTGCACATATCATTTCCATATTTGAAAATTTAAAGGCAGAAAAACCTAAAAACAAGTTCACAGTAGGTATTATTGATGACACTACGCATCACTCATTGCCACTTCCGAAAGTTGGAATTAGCGTTGTTCCGGAAGGTACGTATGAAGCAAAATTCTATGGTTTGGGTGCTGACGGAACAGTAGGTGCAAACAAAAATTCGATCACAATTATTGGGGATAATACAGACAAATATTGTCAAGCGTATTTCCAATACGACAGTAAAAAATCCGGTGGCTACACGTGTTCGCACTTGCGTTTCGGAAATAAGCCGATTCGTTCGCCTTACTTAGTTGGAACACCTGATTTTGTTGGTTGCCACGTGTCAAACTACATCTACAAGTATCCGATGTTGACAGGCTTGAAAAAAGGTGGATCGTTCCTGTTAAATTCGCTTTGGGATGTTGAGGAAACCAAAAAAAGGTTGCCAAATTCAATGAAGAAATTCTTGGCAGAAAACGATATTTCTTTATACATCATCAACGCAACGAAAATTGCTAACGAAATCGGCTTAGGTAATCGTACCAACGTTATTTTGCAATCTGCATTTTTCAAAATCACTAACGTTATTCCTTACGAAGATGCTGTAAAGGAAATGAAACGCATGATCGACAAATCTTACGGTAAAAAAGGAGAGAAAGTTGTTCAAATGAACTATGCCGGTGTTGATCGTGGTGCGGATTATGTTAAAGTAGAAATTCCTGCGGAATGGGCACAATTAGACGGAAAAGACGATGTTGCAATCGATCCGACTACTCCGGAATTTATCCGCAATTATGTGATTCCTGTGAACAAGCAACTTGGTCATAGTTTGCCTACGAGTGCGTTCAAAGGTCGCGAAGACGGAACACTGCCTCCGGGTACTACGAAATATGAAAAACGAGGCGTTGCAGTTGATGTCCCTGAGTGGTTTGCTGAAAACTGCATCCAGTGTAACCAATGTGCCTACATTTGCCCTCACGCTACACTTCGTCCGTTCTTGATGACAGAGGAAGAGTTGAAGGCTTGTCCTGCCGGAACAGCTACAAAACCGGCAATTGGCAAAGAGTTTGAAGGTTATCACTATCGCATGCAATTAAGCCCGCTTGATTGTATGGGTTGTGGAAACTGCGTTGATATTTGTCCGTCGAAAACCAAAGCCTTAGAAATGAAACCTCTTGGAACACAACAGGCTGAAGTTGAGCGTTGGAATTATATAGACAAGCATATTCCGTACAGAACCGAATTGACCGACATTTTCAAAAATGTTAAGAGCAGTCAGTTTGCACAGCCTTTGTTCGAGTTTTCCGGTGCGTGTACAGGTTGTGGAGAAACCCCGTATATCAAACTTATCACACAGTTGTACGGAGAACGTATGACTATTGGCAATGCCACAGGGTGCTCGTCAATCTATGGCGGTTCCAATCCTTCGACACCTTACTGTACAAACCACAAAACCGGGCACGGACCTGCTTGGGCAAATTCATTATTCGAAGACACTGCTGAATTTGGTTACGGTATCTCTCTTGCTACAACCAAATTGCGTGATCGTATCGAGCGATTGATGAAAGATGCAATTGATAGCGACAAGTGCTCGGCAGAGTTGAAAGGCTTATTCGCAGAGTGGATTGCTAATAAAGACAACGGTCAGAAGTCTGTTGAAATTTCGAACAAAATCAAGCCTCTTATTGCAAAAGGCGAATGCGACTATTGCAAAGAGATCAACAAATACAGCCAATATCTCATTAAGAAATCACACTGGATTTTTGGTGGAGACGGCTGGGCTTACGACATTGGTTTCGGTGGCTTGGATCATGTAATTGCTACGGGCGAAGATGTGAATATGTTAGTCATGGATACAGAAGTATATTCAAACACCGGTGGCCAAGCTTCGAAAGCAACGCCTGTTGCAGCAATTGCAAAATTTGCTACTGCGGGAAGACGTTCTCGCAAGAAAGACCTTGGGACTATTGCTATGACTTACGGAAATGTTTACGTGGCACAAGTTGCGATTGGAGCAGACTACAACCAGTTCTTTAGAGTATTGAAAGAAGCGGAAGCATATCCGGGACCATCAATTATCATCGCTTACTCGCCTTGTATCAACCACGGCTTGGCTGGTGGTATGGGTACAACGACATTAGATAACAAGCGTGCTGTTGAGTGCGGTTACTGGTCGTTGTGGAAATACGATCCTCGCTTGGAGGCGGAAGGTAAAAATCCGTTCGTTTTCGAAAGTAAAGAGCCGGATTGGAGCAAGTTTCAAGATTATATTCTTAGTCAGGTTCGTTACAATTCGTTGCAGAAAACGTTCCCTGCCGAAGCCGGTGAGTTGTTCAAAGCCGCTGAAGAAAACGCAAAATGGCGTTACAACCAGTACAAGCGTTTGTCGGCAATGGACTGGTCGAATAAGTAGTTTTCGATTTGTGCTATGAAGGAAAGAGGCTGTCTTGTTTTGAGACAGCCTCTTTTTTGTACCTTTAAGCCCGAATTTTGTAAAATGTTTGGTTAATTGATTTTTTTTGTATGTATGTCCAAAAAAATCACTATCTTTGCAAAAAAATCGAATGAATGACAGGTCAAAATACTGGATTGAGATTGCTGACTACGACACCGGAACAGCAAAGGCTATGCTGACTTCAAAACGATTTTTGTATGTTGGTTTTATGTGCCATCAAGCAGTTGAAAAAACGATCAAGGCTTATTACTGCTCGAAAAAAGAGGAAACACCACCGTTCACACACAACCTGAAAAATTTAGCGGAACGATGTGATTTATTACCACTATTTTCTGATGAGCAACTTGATTTTATAGAGGAATTATTACCGATGAACATCGAGGCAAGATACCCCACGCATAAAGAAAAACTTTTCAAATTACTCACACCTCAAAAATGTGAGGACATCATCAAACAAACTGAATCATTATGTCAATGGATAAAGGAAAGGCTTTAGAACACGCCAAGCGCTATGCAGGGATTGTTTGTGAGGAGTTATCGCCTTGCAAGGTAGTTTTGTTTGGCTCGTTGGTAAATGGAAACTTCAACGAAAACAGCGATATTGATATTGCCGTTGTGAAAGATCATTTAGGTGAGAACTATTGGGACTTGTCAAAAAAACTAAATCGACTCACACGAAATATAGATACTCGTATTGAACCTATTTTATTACAAGCCGATGATGATCGAAGTGGTTTCCTGACGACTATTTTAACAGTAGGAGTTGAATTATAACCAATTTTTCTGTTCAAAAAATGGGTTGTGTCAGATTAGTCTTACGAAATTTTAGACCAAACGGTTTCTCCAAACATTTTTCGAAGCGTGTGATTTAGTTTTTGATGTCGCGGTTGGCTCAAATTTGGGTCTTCATCCAACACCAACCCTGCGGCGACACGTGCTGCACGGATAATACGCTCGTCTTTGGTTAAATCGGCTAATTTGAAATTTAAGGTTCCGCTTTGCTGTGTGCCTTGAATGTCGCCGGGTCCGCGAAGTTGTAGGTCAACTTCGGCGATTTTGAAACCATCGTTGGTTTTCACCATCGTATCTATTCGCTGTCTGGCATCACTGCTGAGCTTGTGGCTCGACATTAAGATGCAATAACTTTGTTCGGCTCCGCGTCCTACACGTCCACGCAATTGATGAAGTTGAGAAAGTCCGAAACGTTCGGCGTTTTCAATAACCATCACGGTGGCATTCGGAACATCTACACCCACCTCAATGACTGTTGTCGAAACCATAATTTGTGTTTTGTTTTCAACAAATAATTTCATACCCAAATCCTTTTCGGTTTGAGGCATTTTTCCGTGCAAAATACTAACTTGAAATTCCGGACGTGGAAATTCTGCACACATTGTAAAATAGCCTTCTTCCAAGTCTTTCAAATCCAATTTTTCCGACTCTTTAATGAGCGGATAAACCACATAAACTTGTCTGCCTTTTCGGAGTTCTTGCTTGATAAATTCGTACAATTTCAAACGCGAATTATCGTAGCGATGCAACGTTTGCACAGGTCTTCGATTAGGCGGAAGTTCATCGATGACGGATGTGTCCAAATCGCCGTACAGCGTCATCGCTAACGTGCGTGGAATGGGTGTTGCCGTCATTACTAAAATATGTGGCGGAAACTGACTTTTTGCCCAAAGTTTCGAGCGTTGTGCAACACCGAAACGATGCTGTTCGTCAATGACGCAAAGTCCGAGTTTTTGAAATTGTACCGTGTCTTCAATCAAAGCGTGAGTACCTATGAGAATTTTAATTGTTCCGTTTTGCAAACTTTCGTGTAATTCGCGTCGTTCTTTAGTTTTTGTAGAACCTGTCAGCAATCCGATACCAATGTCTAACCCTGTCAAAAATTTCTGAATACTTTTGAAATGCTGTTGTGCCAAAATTTCGGTCGGAGCCATAAGGCAAGACTGGAATCCGTTGTCGGCAGCGATAAGCATTGTCATTAAGGCAACCAGCGTTTTTCCACTTCCGACATCGCCTTGCAGCAAACGATTCATTTGAAATCCGCTGCCTAAATCTTTGCGAATTTCTTTCACAACGCGCTTTTGTGCATCTGTTAGCGTAAACGGGAGATTTTCCTTGTAAAAATGATTGAAATTTTCGCCGACTTTGGAAAATACATAACTTTTTTCTAACTTATGCTGTGTTTTCTGCTTCAAAACACGCATTTGCAGCAAAAATAACTCTTCAAATTTGATTCGGTTTTGAGCCCTAACCAATTCGTCTTGATTTTTTGGATAATGTATCAAACGTAGAGCGGAATCTCTTGAAATCAATTGATACTTCTGCAAAACAGACTCCGGCAAAATTTCGGGAACAGGCGAATACATTCCTTCCAAAAGCGTTTGCATCAATTTACTGACCGCTTTTGAAGTAAGTCCTTTGTTTTTCATGGTTTCCGTTGTATTGTACATCGGAAACAAGCTTTCTTTTTGTAGTTTGGCTTCGCTTGCCAAATCAATTTCGGGATGCGTAAAATTGTACGACTTATTGAACAGTGTGGGTTTGCCGAAAATCACGTAATCTTCGCCGATTTTCAAATTTTCGTTGATCCATTTCACACCTTTAAACCAAACCAAGTCTATTTCGCCAGTTTCATCGGCAAATCGAACCACCAAGCGTGATTTGAATTTTGCACCAACCACTTCTTTGCTCAAAATTTTGCCTTGAATTAAAACATATGTGCTTTCGCTTTTGAGCTCATTTATTTTAACGTAGTTACTTTTGTCCACATAGCGAAACGGCAGGTAGTTCAGCAAATCCTCGAACGAAAACACATTGATCTCCTTGCGAAGCAATTCGCCCCGCTTCGGACCTACGCCCTTTAGAAATTCAATCGGTGTAACTAAATAGTCGTTCATTGCCAAAAAACTTTTGCAAAGATACGATTGCAGATAGTCAAACTATCTTTTCCGCTTTTTTTGCAATTCTTGTTGTCTTTTCGCTGCTTCTTCGAGGCGTTGTTGCCACTTGGATTTGGTAACCGGTTTTTTGCGTGCTTCGGCAACCATGTGGCGAACTTTTTCCTAATTAATAAACCTGCCCGTTACCCAAGTAATCAAAAAGGTCATACACGTCGAAACAAAGTAATAGTAGTTCAATGCCGACGAAAAACTATTCAAAAACATCAATAACATGATCGGCATAAAATACATCATGGTTTTCATTCCGGGCATCATCGTTGATGCATTTTGACGCATGGTCATTCGCGTATAAAACACATTCGAAACCGCCATCATAATTGCGAACAAACTGATGTGAGCCCCATAAAACGGGATATTGAAAGGTAAATTGATAATAGAATCGTAGGTTGATAAATCGTCTGCCCAAAGAAACGGTTGTTGACGCAATTCTATACTGTTCGGGAAAAATCGGAACATCGCAATCAAAATCGGGAATTGCAACAACATCGGGATACAGCCTGCCAGCTGGTTGATTCCGGCTTTCCGATAGAGTGCCATAACCGCTTTTTGTTTTTCCATCGCCTGTTCGGGTTTTGGAAATTTCTTGTTGAGTTCCTCGACTTCGGGCCTGACTACTTTCATTTTTGCAGCCGAAATCCACGATTTCAGCGTAAGCGGAGCCAAAACAAGTTTGAGTAGAACCGTTAAAATAAGGATAATTATTCCGTAGTTGAGGTTAAATCCTTGCAAAAAATTGAATACCGGAATCACGGCAAAACGGTTTACCCACTGCATTAGGAAGAATCCCCATCCAAGTGGAACCAAGCGTTCCAAATCCAGATTATAAGATGATAAAATTGAAAAACTGTTAGGTCCCAAATACAATTTCATGTTGATGCTGTGATTTGGCTCTGACCTGTAAGGCAGGCCTATCAAAGCGTCCAACGTTCTGACATAATTAGCTCTATCCAAATTCGGATCGGTAGAATTCGTCAGATTGGCATTCACGATCGAGTTGTTATCTTTCATAATTAAAGCCGACGTGAAAAAATGATGTCTGAACGCTACCCAATTTACCGGTGTGTTGATTCTCTCTTCGCCATCGCCACGGCTTACACGATCAACTCGGGCGTTGTTAGGCTTGAAGAAAATACCAGTGTTTGTATTTTCAAAACTTCTAGCTTCATTTCCGGCTGAGGCTCTTTCGTTTCTTGGCAAAACAGCATTCCAGTGTAAATCAATCGTATTCGCCCCTGTTGCCGGCTCAACTATGCCGGCCATCCCTACAAAATTTATCTGGAAGTCAATCATATATTCATTTCCTCTAAATCTGTAAAGAAATTCGACATATCGTGATCTGTCCAGATCATAACCATCATTCAAGAACAATCTCATTGCAACCTCTGCGGTTTGGTCGCCTGTAATTACTGCACCATCTTGAAAATTGGATGTGATTTCAAAAAAGTACTCATACGTCCTGATTATGCGTTGATTTACAGTGCGGGCATTTACAGCAAATTCGATGAAAAAATTATGCCATTCGTTATCGAATAATGTGACGTGTTTATTCTCTGCGATATGTGGCGACACGAGAAAATCATTCAGACTCACCCGTGACATTGTTCCGCCGAGATTGCTGAAATCCACGGTAAATTTGTCAGTTATGAGTGTTTTGGTCTGTTTTTCGCCAACTAAACTGTTTGAGAAAAAATTTTGTTCGTCTCTTACGATTTCCGGTCTTTCATCTGTCGGCTGTACAGATGGGGCATGCCCCGTCTCTACTGCATATACCAATGCCAACGAATCTTGTACGCGCTGCAATTCAGCCGCAATACGTTGTTCTTGTTGCTCGCGAATCATTTGTTCGCGTTCTTCCGCACTTGGTGCATTCCACCAAGCGAACACAGCAATCACTACAAACATGAGTATCAGACCCGTAACTGTATTTCTATCCATAACATATTATTTTTGAAGTGCAAAGATACGAAAAAAATTGAGAATTGAGAATGGAAAATGGAAAATTATTTTACTGTGTCGTGCATTAGCCCTTTTGCGAATCGTCTTGATTTAGTAAAAGAGTTTGCTTCGCATTGAAAGCTGTAACTACTTTTTTTCCTGTTTTTTGCTCAAGTTCCAACCGTGCATTCTTTGCAATTTCGCCACCTTGACGTGCTATATTTTGGTGGTCTGTTATTGTTTCGGGATTTGTTGTTTCCGAAATTTCTTTTGTAGAAAGTTCTGCAAGCATGTTTAATACCAATTCTTTATTGGTCATATTGTCTCGCAAATTTTCTTTTTTCAGTCCTTTGAATTGTTTATACTCCTTTGTGGTTTTTCCGCTCCAAGTTTTTGTAATGATATCGGTTAAGGTGGCAAATTGTAGACCTTCTCTTAATCCGTGTTTCTTCCATTCATCCGTTAAGTCCTTACGAATTTCAATGCTTTTTAGGCGCTGATTAATCCAACTGTCGGAATAACCGAGCCGTTTATAGTCAAGCATTGCCTGCTCAATGGAAAGTTCAGGGTCTTGCAGTTGATCAAGGCGTTGCTTGGCTACTTCCGCCATCCATATTTTGAAAGGTTCTGCTTTCGGTGATGGAATAGACTGAATTAAACGGAAAAGTTGTTGCAAATTAGCAACATCCGTTAGTCGCATTTTGCCGTCAGGAGCAATTAATTTCAAACCGTTACAAATTGTAACGGTTTCATTTCCTTCGTCCCTTAATCGCTTCTTCAATACCCGCCAATAAACTTGCGGATTAGGGCTGTCTGTCAATATTGCAACGATATCAACAATAGAAAAATACCATTCTTCTTCTGTTTCGTTCCATAAAGTACGAACTTTTTTGTCTTCAAAGATTTGAATTTCTTGTTTCATTTTGTATTTTTTTTGCTTTGTTAAATTTCCTGCAAAGTTACGCAAAAGAATCCGAAAAAAAAACTTAAAAAGTGTTAAAAATCCTTAATTTTTTTTAAGATTTCGCATTCCGTTAGGAGCTCAACGACCGCAACCCGGTGGCTGAGCAGAGCCGAAACCACATCGGTACTAACACGACAGTCGTCCGTAGGACGATACGTGACTATCCGCAGGTGCAACCTGCGGTGTCCAAGTGTAACCCACAGTGTATGGGTGTACGGATGCCCCACCGCTCGGAGAGCGGTACATGCCGCCCTACGGGCGGGGTGCGTGCTATCGCACGCATGCCACAGGCTAACGCCTGCGGCTAATCACATAACGCCCTGCGGGCATACCCTGAGCGGAGCCGAAACGACCACACCTCGAAGCAATAGTTCCTGAAAGCACTAACGTACGCAACGGACAGTTAAGCCGCTACCCCTATCGAGCCCAGACATGTAGAAGAAGTTGATGCCGCCACTCATGCTGCCAATGGCCAAGGGACGTGCCCAGCTGGCCGAAGCAGCATCCGTCGTCGACCAATAGATACCATTCTCTTGACTAAGCACCGTACCTGTCGGATTACTGAAGCCACCAAGATGACTACCCCAACGGGTAACATAATTCGCATTAACAAATGCTAAATCTGTTCGGCTGTCTCCAGTGCCACCCATAGCAATATCTAAATCAATAAAATCCTGCATCGTAGGAACACGCCAAGGTAAAGGACACAACTGATCAGCAAAACGCATAACAGCACACCACGAAAACAAATCACCAGGGAAACCGGGATTGGAACGACAATCAGCATTGAAATTAGGAAATGCACCACCATTAAAAACCGTTCTATCGACACAAGCAGTAGCAGTCACAGCATCAGACCAAATCTGAGAAATACCATGACCGGTAATCGTCCATTCTTGGGTGCCACGAGATACTGTGCCAAGGCTTTCACCCCAACCCGGAGCATTGCCATTACAGCCAGCTGGTAGTACCGTGATAGTTCCGGTAATGGAATGTGGCTCGCATGTATCATCATCTCCAATGGTTGTAATGGTATAAGTGAAAACACCTTGCTGAGTTGGTATGCCCGAAATGGTAATTGAGCCTGTTGTCAGGCCTGAAACAGTAATTCCGGCAGGTGGAGTGAGTGAATCTACAATGCCCGGGCCCGTCCAGGTCACTGTTACCAAATTGGCTGCACTGATAGTGGAATTTGGGGAATACACAAGCTTGCTTGCGAAAAGTAGGAAGAGGATAGTGAGATTTTTTCTCATGGTTTTGTTTTTTAGTTATGAATTATGCTTTTTTAGTTATGAGTTGTGGATTATGAGTTATGAGTTAGTGGTTAATGGGGTGTAGATTGTAAATTGCGGGGGTGTATAATTGAGAATTTCGCCAATAGCAAAATAAGCCCATAGAGCCACGAAAATCGTGCTCGATGACTTTTTTTTGATAAAATTTTAAAGAAAACGCCGTAATGAGGCTGTTAGACGCCTCTACGCTAAAATTACATGGGTGGGGGGGGGTGTGGATAAATATCACACTATTAGCACATTGCGCACAATAAAAACGAGAAAATATAGTATAGTAGTGCTTGGTAGCATATTAATTTATTTGAAGGCACAAAGATACAAAAAAAATTGAGTATAGCAAAAAATTCTCAATTCTCCATTTTCAATTCTCAATTAAATTCCGTATCTTTGCACCAAAAAACAATAAAACAATGTCAGATTTTCAAACCCAAATTCGTCAAGGCATTCCCGATGTGTTGCCTGCTCCGCAAGCGTATGATACGAGCGTAAACCACGCTCCAAAACGCAAAGATATTTTAACCGACGATGAGAAAAAATTAGCCCTTCGCAATGCATTGCGATATTTTGAACCCAAACATCACGCCGAACTTTTGCCCGAATTCAAAGAAGAATTGGAAAAATACGGACGAATTTATATGTACCGTTTTCGTCCGACCTACAAAATGTATGCTCGCCCGATAGACGAATATCCCGCAAAATCCAAGCAGGCTGCGGCAATCATGCTTATGATTCAAAATAATTTGGATTATGCTGTTGCACAACACCCGCACGAATTGGTTACTTACGGCGGAAATGGTGCGGTTTTCCAAAATTGGGCACAGTATTTGCTCACGATGAAATATCTTTCGGAAATGACTGATGAGCAAACTTTGGTCATGTACAGCGGGCATCCGATGGGTTTATTTCCTTCACACAAAGATGCTCCGCGTGTGGTTGTTACCAATGGCATGATGATTCCGAATTACTCCAAACCAGACGATTGGGAGCGTTTTAACGCACTTGGTGTAACCCAATACGGACAAATGACAGCCGGTTCGTACATGTACATCGGACCGCAAGGGATTGTTCATGGAACAACAATTACGGTAATGAATGCGATGCGGAAGTTGCGTAGCGTCATTGCGAGCGAAGCGAAGCAATCCACAGCACAACAGATTGCTTCGGGCGATGCCCTCGCAATGACGGATAGTAGCAAGGGGATTGCGGGACAAGCCCGCAATGACGACAAAACACCATTATTCATCACATCCGGCTTGGGCGGAATGTCCGGCGCACAGCCCAAAGCAGGAAATATCGCAGGTTGTGTTTCGATTACGGCAGAAATCAACCCGAAAGCCACACACACACGCCACTCGCAAGGTTGGGTGGATGAAGTGCACGACAATTTGGAACAACTTTTTGCACGTATAAAAGAGGTGCAAAATCAAAACGGTGTCCGCTCATTTGCTTATCAAGGCAACATTGTGGATTTGTGGGAATACTGTGCAAAACAAAGCATTAAGGTTGATATTGGTTCTGACCAAACGTCTTTGCACAACCCTTGGGCAGGCGGTTATTATCCGGTTGGATTAACCTTTGAGGAATCGAATAAAATGATGGCAGAGCAACCCGAATTGTTCAAGCAAAAAGTCCAAGAAACGCTACGCCGTCATACCGATGCGGTGAACACTTGCGTGAAAAACGGCACCTATTTTTTCGATTACGGCAATGCTTTTTTGTTGGAAGCAAGTCGTGCCGGTGCAGATATTTTGAACGAAAAAGGCGATTTCAAATATCCGTCATACGTGCAAGATATTATGGGTCCGATGTGTTTCGATTACGGATTTGGCCCTTTCCGCTGGGTGTGTGCTTCGGGTAAAACGGAAGACTTGGATTTGTCCGACGAGATTGCGATGCAGGTTTTGGAAGAGATGGCAAAAACTTCGCCGGTCGAAATCCAACAGCAGATGAAAGACAACATTCAGTGGATTCAAGGTGCAAAAGAAAATAAATTAGTTGTAGGTTCGCAAGCCCGCATTTTGTATGCAGATGCAGAAGGTCGCATAAAAATTGCCGAAGCATTTAATCAAGCGATAAAATCCGGAAAAATTTCTGCTCCGATTGTTTTAGGGCGTGATCATCACGATGTTTCGGGAACGGATTCGCCGTTTAGAGAGACATCGAATATCTACGATGGTTCGAGTTTCACATCCGATATGGCGATTCACAACGTGATTGGCGATTCGTTCAGAGGTGCAACTTGGGTGAGTATTCACAACGGTGGCGGCGTTGGCTGGGGCGAAGTAATCAATGGTGGATTTGGTATGGTTTTAGACGGTTCGGATGATGCCGACAGAAGGCTGAAATCTATGTTGTTTTGGGACGTCAACAACGGTATTTCCCGTCGCTCTTGGGCTCGAAACGAAGGTGCGATTTTTGCAATAAAACGTGCAATGGAAACCAATCCGCAATTGAAAGTTACGTTGCCGAATTTGGTAGATGATGCGTTGTTTAGTAGGGCAACCGCATCAAAATGCCAGTAGTTTCCCGTATATCACAAAGAGAAAATGACAAATAAATTTGGTCAGTCCAAAAAAATTCTGTATTTTTGCTCTGTAATACAAAAAAGAATGCTTGCGAAAATCCCGCGTAGTTAAATACGCAAAATTTATTGAAAAAAGCATATCTTTGTAAAACTAAAGTTACATTTGATAATTAAATCTACCGTATTATAAAATATAAGCAGACTATGGCAAATCCAAATACAAAACAGATTACAAACCCGCGTGAGCGGGCTTTTCAGCATAGACTCGGCACAGACTACTGTAACGAGGATAACAGATTGACGCCGGGATTTAGAAATGTCGAAACTCTATCGTTTGGGCGTAGAGTGACAAGGCTACCGGAACCAAGAACATTCGAATATTCACGAGATAAAAGGTATCAAGTTCCGCTTTCCTACGGCCATAACTCGTTGCGGCCTATTGACCGTTTCTTGAGTGCAGATTATAGATTGATGCCGGAGAGTTTCGGAACTATCGACCCTTCACGGTTTAGACTTGCATGGGATAGCCCACTTTCTGACGGTTATGATTCGTTGGAACGTTTCCGGTTATCAGAGCTACGGGGCTACGATTTAGGTCCAGGTATCATTAAGTTTCATACGGCTTTGGGCGAAGGATTGAATAAGTATAAAAATTGTATAACAATTACAAATACCGGTAGAAATCCTGGGAAAGTCCACTATAGAAACGCACGTACCGGCAGAGTATATACCGGAAATCAATCGGAAACTGTACGATATCTCAGCAGAACACCGGCAGGAAATGTAGTGAGGCGTGCACCACTTGTAGGCACTGCATTAAGTGGAGTAGACATTCTAGTTAACCTTGTTGATGATGAGTGGACAGTAGGAGAAAATACAGCGGAAGCGGTAGGCAGTGCAGCATTTGGCTGGGCAGGATTTAAGGCAGGGGCATGGGCAGGATTCAAGATCGGAGCTGGTTTTAAGGGATTTGGGGCAATTCCGGGAGCTCTAATAGGAGGTATCATTGGAGCTATGGGCGGCTCTTGGGGTGGTAGAAGAGCAGGGAAAGCTATTCATAAACAAGTTGCTAAATGCTACAAATGAAACAGGTAATCTATTTTTGGAACAAGATTTTTTACAACATGTGGAAGTTTAGCTGCTGGGCTCCACTTTCTATGTGGTTTTTAAAAAAAGAAGCCGTGAAAAAATTTTATAAAAAAAGAGGTGTGAAAAATCTACAAAAAGAACTTTCCAATGCAGTGTATCCACTTATGTACTCGCATGCGTTTTATGGGTTGTTAATGCTCACCAGTTTTTTATTTTTGCCTATCATCATGTATGTTGGTAGGACTCTTTTTGTTGAAGGAGGGCTTGTGCTAAATCGTTCACTTACAATTGCTATATTTGCTTTTATATGGCTAGTGCCAACATATGCAATCAATGAATACCTGCTTGGCTGGATGAAAGATAGGTATATTCCCTATTTCGAAGTATTTGAAAAGGAGTCTGAAAAAGAGAAACGAAAGTGGAAATGGATCACAATTTTTACAGTTTTGTTAATGTTGACAATAGCTGTAACTTTGTTTATAATTTTGTAGTGCCACAATGACACGGATGCCCATACCAAATATAATAGAAAAAAATAAATTGAAAAAAGAAGCAAAAAAACATGAAACATTTATACCAAACACAGGCGTGGATATCCGCATCGGTGGGCTAACTTATTTTTGGAACAAAATTTTTTACAACATGTGGAAGTTTAGCTGCTGGGCTCCCCTTTCTAGATGGTTTTTAAAAAAAGACGCTGTGCAAAAAATGTATAAAGAAAGAGGCGTGGACAACATTCAAAAAGAACTTTCCAATGCGTTATACCCCATGATGTATTCACATGCGTTTTATGGGTTGCTAATGCTTACTGGCTTTTTATTTCTACCTGCTTCTTTGCATGTTGGTAGAGTTTTTTTTGAACGAGAAATCATAGAAAACGAGTCACTTTTAGTTGCTATATTTGCTTTTACAACTATAGCCCCAACGTATGCTCTCAATAGCTATCTGCTTGGTTGGAAAAAAGAGAGATATATAACCTATTTCAAGGTATTTGAAAAAGAATCTAAAAAAGAAAAACGAAAATGGAAATGTATAACAATTTTTACAGTTTTGTTAATGCTAGGAATGATTGTTACGTTGTTTATAATTTTACTTTAAACTAGGCGATGTGGATATCCGTATCAACATGACAAAGAATTTTTTCTATCTTTGCAAAAAAAAAGCTGCATTTGACACTTGAATCTACCGTTTAGCAAATAATTTGGTAAATTTGTTTTTTTTTTGTATCTTTGCAGTCGGGGTAAGTCTTAGACGACCAGCTCCTACTTATTCCCCCAGGGTCGGAAGGCAGCAAGGGTCGGTGGTTGTAGCGGTGCGATGTAAGTAGCTTG
>WQWI01000010.1 GCA_009785425.1 Bacteroidales bacterium
ACGAGTTTTTGGCTACTGTCCAAACATTTTTTCTGCGGCCAAACTGACCTTTGGTCAATTTCAATGCTTTTTTTCTACGTGCCCTTGCGGCAACGACATTTACTGATCTTGGCATGTTTTTTTGTTTTTTTTCTGTTGAGTGTCCCGTTTCAAGGGGAACTTTACCGAACTCAACGAGAGGTTAATACTGAATTCGGGTTAAATACAAAGCATAAGCTTTACATTTTTCACATCTGCCGGGTCAACGATAGTGCTGTACGTCAAATTACGTTTACGTTTCGTCGACTTTGTAGTCAGAATGTGCCTTTTGAAAGCATGTTTGCGTTTGATTTTTCCCGTACCGGTGAAAGAAAAACGCTTCTTTGCAGCCGATTTTGTTTTCATCTTAGGCATTTGCTTGACGATTTTTTTGTTTTGTTTTTAACATTTTCCCTTTTGGGGGTGCAAAGATACGAAAAAAAAATGAAAATTACAAATTTTCCGCTGAAACATAAAAAATAGTGTCGGAATTAATGCATTGCATGGGCAATATTTGCTCTGATAAATCTGAGAATTTGTCGCTGTTCATTGTCTAAATTGAGATTTTCCGCATATTCCAAGGCCCCAACGTAGTTAGCGTAAGTTACGGGATTACGCATCCTTGCTTCAGCTACAGCGGCCCCCACAAGCATAAGCACTTGCTCCCGAGAAGAAGGACATGCATGCTGCATCGCTTCAATAAAAACTGCGATATTTTCTTGAAATACATGCATAATTTCAGAGCCTACTGCTCTATTTTCAGTAGTTGCCCAATCGTTGAACAGCACAATTAATTCAGCCGAATTAGTCGGTAAATTATTAGTCACTGTGCCGAATGGCCAATCGTTGAGCCCACCAAAATCATAGACATTCGTGAACCCCAAGTCGGCAAGCCTTTGAGCGGCAATAGCACTTCGACGACCTGCCTGGCAATACACTAAAATCACAATATCTTTGTCTGAAATTTCATCTACCGCACGGCGTGTGATTTCATCATAGGGAATAGATACTGCACTGCGTATATGCCCTTGATTAAACTCGCTAAGCGAACGTGTATCTACGATTAGAAAGTTGTCAAGTTGGTCCATCATGATGTGTGCTTGCTCGGCGGATATTTTTGTAGCGGATGGCGAAGCACAACCAACAGACATGCCCGCAATGATTAGCACTATGAAGATGCAGATAATTTTTTTCATTTTTTGTAGATATTTATTGTTTGAACTTACAAAGATACGAAAAAAATGGAAAACGGAAAATTGAGATTTTTTTTTAAGAATCTGTGTAGTTTTCCATTTTTTTTGTATCTTTGCAGAATCGTTATGGCTAAAAAAGCAAAATACATTTTAGATTTTCGCACGCTGTTGTTAAAGAAAGAGCGAACGAGCAAGAAAGAGATTGTCAAAAAAGTTCTTTCTTTTGTTTTTGCAGTCATCGTTCTGTTTGCTTCGGCTGTTGCATTCACGATTTTTATTTTCGATTCTCCGGAAGAACGCCGATTGAGACGTGACTTGGAGCAAGCCAAATTTCAGTACAGCCAATTGGATAGAAGGATTGAATTTCTTTCTCAGGTTTTGATGGACATTCAAGCTCGTGACGAAAATCTGTATCGCATTATTTTCGAAGCCGAACCTCCGAGAAGAAATCCACATTTGTTAGGTGGCGAAACATACGAGCAATTTCGAGGCAATTCAATGGCTGATGTGATTATTAACACTTCCATTCGAATTGATGATTTGATGACACGTATGTATTCGCAATCGGTTTCGTTTGATGATGTTTATGAAATGGCAAGAAATAGAGAGGCAATGCTCGCTTCTATGCCTGCAATTTTGCCTGTAAACCTAAGAAATACACGGCTAATTTCAGGGTTTGGACCCCGAATAGACCCTATTCTTCGGGTTCGCCGAATGCATACCGGAGTAGATTTCGCCGGACCTCTCAATACGCCGATTTATGCCACAGGAAGCGGTGTTGTAACGCACTCAGGGCCGAGCGGAGTGGGTTTTTCCGGCTATGGAATTATGGTTATGATTGATCATGGGTTCGGATTTCAGACTTTGTATGGACATTTGAACCGAACAAATGTTAGAGTAGGGCAGAGAGTCAATCGAGGAGATGTTATTGGATTTATGGGAACCACAGGTCGTTCAACAGGAGTCCATTTGCACTACGAGGTGTTTCGCCACGGCGAAAGGGTCAATCCTGTGTTCTTTTTCTTCCAAAACATAACCCCGGAGGAATACTTAGAAATCCTCGAAAGAGCCAGTGAAATCAACCAAATGATGTCATAGTCATGGAGCCCGCAAAAATGTTCTACACCATTGGCGAGGTTGCCGATATGTATAAGGTTAACACGTCACTTATTCGCTTTTGGGAAAAGGAGTTTGATGTGATTAAACCGCAACGGAACAAAAAAGGAAACCGATTATTTACACGTTCGGATGTGGATTATTTTCATCAGATTTATCACTTGGTCAAAGAGCAAGGTTTTACGCTACAAGGAGCCAAAGACCGCTTAAAACATAAGGCTTTAGAGGGCTCAGATGCAAAATTCGAAGCTGTAAAAACACTGAAAAACATAAAAACATTTTTGTTGGACTTAAAAGAAAATTTGTAATATGCTCATCAATTCAATCATTTGGGACTTTGATCCTGTCGCATTTTCCATTTTTGGGCGTGAAATCCGCTGGTATGGGCTGATGTTTGCAACGGGATTCGCATTCACGTTTTGGCTGTGTTTGTGGATGATGAAAAGAGAAAAAAGTGATCTAACCATCCCGGACACCTTGTTGTTTTACTTGGCAATTGCGACGATTGTCGGTGCACGTTTGGGACATTGTTTTTTCTATGAGCCGGCACATTACTTAGCAAATCCTATCGAAATTTTCAAAGTGTGGAGAGGCGGATTAGCTAGTCATGGTGCGGCAATTGGAATCTTAGTAGCGTTGTATTTCGCAGCAAAGAAACATAAAAAATCGTTTTGGTACATGACCGATAGAGTTGTGATTTTTGTAGCGATAACAGGTGTTTTGGTGCGTTTGGGGAACTTGTTTAATTCTGAAATTTACGGACACGAAACCACGTTGCCTTGGGGATTTATCTTTGTGCAAGCCGGCGAAACTGTGCCAAAACATCCCACACAACTTTACGAAGCGTTGAGCTATCTGATTATTTTTGCAGGTCTGTTATGGTACTACCTCAAACAGAACTACAAGCCCAAAGAAGGTGTACTATTCGGAAGTTTTCTGATTTTGTTGTTTGGTGCGCGTTTCGCGATTGAATCTATCAAAAATCCGCAAGTCGGTTTTGAAGAATACATGTCTTTGAACATGGGGCAACTTCTCAGTATTCCCTTTATTTTGGCAGGAATTGTGATTTTTCAGTTAGCGATAAGAAACAAATTACCGAATTTTCCGAAGTACCGTATGGGCACTGTACGCAACGCCCCAACAAAAAAATCATGAAAAATTCATTTTCGAACTTAAAGCAACATCCATACTTCAAGTATTTGACGAATAAATACGTCATAACGTTGATTCTGTTCGCTGTTTGGGTAACTTTTTTCAGTTCGAATAATATACTTTCTCAGCGGAAACTTCGCCAACAACTGAAAGAACACAGAGCTGAACGTGAGTACTATCGCACGGAAATAGAACGCAACCGACGAAATATTTATCTTTTAGATAACGATTTGGAGCATTTGGAACGCATCGCACGTGAGCAATTCCTGATGAAACGGGATAATGAGGATATTTTCATTTTTATCGAACAGTAAAACTTGCAAGAAAGCAAAAAAAATCGTATCTTTGCAAGCAAAAAAACGAAAAAACACTAAAAAAACATAAAACTATGAGCACAATTCTCGACGTTCACGCACGTCAAATTTTAGATTCCCGCGGAAATCCGACGATTGAAGTTGAAGTAGTAACCGAAGACGGCTATTTTGGTCGTGCTGCAGTTCCTTCGGGAGCATCCACCGGAGTTCACGAAGCGGTTGAACTTCGCGATGGCGATAAATCCAGATTCTTGGGTAAAGGCGTTTTGAAAGCGATTGAAAACGTAAATACAGAAATTGCTGACGCTTTGATCGGTGTTGATGTTACCGAACAAAACGAAATCGACAAAATCATGATCGAATTGGACGGAACGCCAAACAAAGGTCGTTTGGGTGCAAACGCAATTTTGGGCGTTTCGATGGCTGCTGCACACGCTGCTGCAGACTTCACAAACCAGCCGCTTTTCCGTTATATTGGTGGAACAAATGCAAACACGTTGCCGATTCCACTGATGAATATCATTAACGGTGGATCACACGCTGATAATAGTGTGGACTTCCAGGAATTCATGATTATGCCGGTTGGTGCTCCAACATTTTCGGAAGCAGTTAGATGGGGTGCGGAAATTTTTTATGCATTGAAAAGTATCCTTCACAAACAAGGCTTGAGTACAGCCGTTGGCGATGAGGGTGGTTTCGCTCCAATGTTGAAACAAAACGAGGATGCTTTAAAGGTAATCATGGAAGCCATTGAAAAAGCAGGCTACAAGCCGGGTGAAGATATTTTTATCGCATTAGACCCTGCGGCTACCGAATTTTTCATTGAGCAAGAAAACGTTTACCATTTCAAAAAATCAACAGGCGACAAGTTAACTCCTGAGCAAATGGCTGATTTTTGGGCAGATTGGCACAAGCGTTATCCGATTATCTCTCTCGAAGACGGTATGTCGGAAGACGATTGGGCAGGTTGGAAGTATCTTACCGATAAAATCGGAAGCACGTGTAACTTGGTTGGCGATGATTTGTTTGTAACAAACGTAGATCGCCTGCAAATGGGTATCGACAAAGGTACTGCTAATTCGATTTTGGTAAAAGTAAACCAAATCGGTTCATTAACCGAAACGATTAACGCTGTTAACTTGGCATATCGCAACGGTTACACCGCGATTATGAGCCATCGCTCCGGTGAAACCGAAGATGTAACGATTGCAGACTTGGCAGTTGCACTGAACACAGGTATGATCAAAACCGGTTCGCCTTGCCGTTCGGAGCGTGTTGCAAAATACAACCAACTCCTTCGTATCGAAGAAATGTTAGGCGCTACTGCGAATTATCTTGGAAAAGGATTTAAGTTTGCAAAATAAAAAAAGGCGAAAGGCTAAGGGTTAAAGGCAAAAGGTTTATTCTCTTTTGCCTTTAACCTTTTGCCTTTCGCCCTTGACCTATTATGATTTTATCAATCGAAACCTCAACCCCAATCTGCTCCGTTGCCATAGCAAAGGGCGGGGAAGTATTGGCTATTCGAGAAAATCACGAAGGACTTTCACACGCAACGTTGACCGCCGTTTTTGTTGAGGAAGTGATGAAAGAAGTCAATTTGAAGTTAGAAGATTTGGATGCTGTTGCCATTAGTAAAGGACCCGGATCTTATACGGGTTTGCGTATCGGAGTGTCTATCGCCAAAGGGCTTTGTTATGCGTTGAACAAACCGTTGATAGCAGTAAGTTCGATACAAGCATTAGCACAAACTGCAACGAGATACTATGACGAAAATCATTTCTATATTCCGATGATTGATGCTCGGCGTATGGAAGTTTATTCTGCGGTTTACGATGCAAAAGGCGATTGTTTACGCGATGTTCAGGCAGATATTATTGATGAAAATTCGTATTCTGACTTTACAAAACAACCGATTGTTCTGTTGGGTGACGGAGCAAAAAAATGTGAAGAAATCTTTAAAAATTGTCCACAAATCAGCATTGACGAAACGCTGAAATTTTCTGCAAAAAATATGATTTCACTCGCTCAAACCGCTTTTGAAAACAAGGATTTTGTAGATGTCGCGTATTTCGAACCGTTTTATTTGAAAGATTTTATTGCAGGGAAACCAAGTGTAAAAGGGTTGAAGTAAGATGAAATACAATTACAACAATTATTCGCAAAACTTAATTCAAAAGTTCGGAAATCGCTTACAAAAACTGACGATTAATGCGGGGTTTTCTTGCCCGAATCGAGATGGAACAGTTGGGGTAGGAGGTTGCACATTTTGTAGCAATGATGCGTTTAATCCGTCGTACTGCATGCCTGAAAAAAGCATCAAACAACAAATTCAAGAAGGAAAAATCTTTCATCAAAACCGCTACAAACGAGCTCCAAAATTTCTGGCATATTTTCAAGCGTATTCCAATACGTATGCACCGCTTGAAACGCTGAAAAGCCTATACGAAGAGGCTCTGAGCGAGTCAGACGTTGTTGGATTGGCTATCGGCACACGCTGCGATTGTTTAGATGATGAAAAACTGAACTATATCGCCGAACTTTCAAAATCTTACTATGTTGTACTTGAAATCGGCGTGCAATCGTGCTACAACGATACGTTAAAGTTGATCAATCGAGGACATACGTTTGAAGATGCCGAATTTTGGATAAAAAAAGCCGCTGATTTAGGTATAAAGATAGGTATTCACATCGTTTTTGGATTGCCTGATGATACACGCGAAAAAATGTTGGCACAGGTTCATAAAATTAACGAATTACCTGTCTATTCCGTCAAATTTCATCAGTTGCAAATCATAAAAAACACCAAAATGGAACAGCAATTTTTGGAAAAAGACCCGAATTTTAACCCGTTGTTTTTTGAACTTGGCGAATATTTGGATTTTGCTGTGGATTTTGTCGAACAACTTCGTCCGGATATCATCATCGAACGTATTGCGGGCGAGGCTCCACCGAGATATCAAGCCCTTCCTGCTTGGAAAGCCGGAAGGAACGATCAAATTATGGTGTTGTTTCAAAAGCGCTTAACGGAACGCAATACGTTTCAAGGACGCATTTTTTCACAAAAATCTGCGTAATTACAAAAAAAAACGTAAATTTGCAGAATCGGAAGATTAAAACGTGAGAAAAAAATCAAAAAATACATTACTGATTACAGGGGCAATCGATATTTCAAATTTTTCGGTACCTTTTGTGAAAATAACCGACTTAAAGGAACGTTTGCAGCAGTATTTAGAAAGTTTGGAGCATGCCATAAACCACTATTTTGAAGTTGATCATATTGTTTTTTGCGAAAATACGAACTATAAACACGATTATTCGGAGCTGCAAGAAAAAGCAAAAAAAAGAGGGAAGGAATTGGAGATATTAACTTTTCAAGGCAACTACGAGATGATCGAAAAGAAAGGAAAAGGTTATGGTGAGGGCGAAATTATAAAATATGCCCTAAATCATAGCGCAATATTGTCGCAAAGTGATTGTTTTTACAAACTGACAGGACGGGTTGCTGTTGCTAATATGGATCGTATTATGCGTTCAACAAAATCTGTAAACGCATTTATTTTTTCGCCTTTTCATGAGCGAAACTTTGACAAATACACAAGAACATTGTTTTACAAAGTTTCAACATCGTTTTACAAGCAAAAATTATTGAATGCTTATTTGGCTGTGGATGATTCTCAAGATATGTACCTGGAGCACGTTTTTTTTGATAAATTAAAAGATACCCCGATAAAATCGTTTAGAATATATCCCAAATTGATCGGCATTTCCGCTTCGGACGGGAAAACATCTTATGCTTTATCTCGAAAGGAATTGTTTAGAAGCAGATTATTTTCAAAATTTGGTTTTTTGGATAATCATGGAACGAGAAAACAAAAAATACTGTTTTGGGCTGTTCGGTTGATAAGAAAAATAAAACAAATCGCAAAACCAAAAGTAATTGTCAGAATGGATGGTGGAATTTCGTCTCAAATGCATCAGTATTTGCTGGGGCGAATGTATGCTGAAAAAGGATACACAGTTAATTATGATTTGAGATGGTTCTTGCGTTATGGGAAAGATCAAACCGGACGTTTTGAACGAAATTTTGAACTACAAAGGGCGTTTCCTAATTTGGATTTCAAATCGGCGAATCCTTTGGAATCTCGGATATATGCTCGTTGTTTTTCGACGAAATCCAATTATTTTGACCATACAAATGAGGATGTTTTTTTGTTTGATATAACACCTCCAAAATATCTTGGTGATTATTATCACACACCAAAAGAGCTTTGGAGAAATTTATTCCCAAAATACTTTCGTGTCAATTTCGAAATTTTGGGTGAGCAAAAAGCATTGCTTGACGAAATTCAACAAAACAAACAATCCGTCGCAATTCATGTAAGAATGGGCGATTTGAAAGAGTATAATATAGCGTACGGAGCACCCGCAAGTCAGGAATATTTCCAGAAAGCGATAGACTATATCGCTCAAAAAACAGAACAGCCGTTTTTCTATTTTTTTTCAGATGAACTGGAATTAGTGGAAAACGAGTTGCTCAAAAAAATATCTATACCTTCGAATTCGTATAAAATCGTTAATACCAATAGTTCCGACAGAGGTTATATGGATTTATTTTTAATCGCGGCCTGCAAACATCAGATAACCAGTAAAGGTTCGTTAGGGAAATTCGGAGCCCTGTTAAATGATTCGCCTAAAAAAATTGTTGTACTGTGCGACGATTCTATGGAACATGTGTGGAAAGAACGATTGATTAATCCTGTGTTTTTATAGTGCTTCTTGCCGCTTGTTTTTTAGATAGTTCAATGCAAATTTGAGTTCGTCGAATTTCAGCAAATGAGCACCAAATGCATACGTTCCGAAACCTGCAATTCCACCCAGTAATAATTGCATGAAATTACTTATAGGGGCGTAATGCATCACGCCTATTATTACGAACCATGCTATAACGCCTGAGAACACAGCTAATCCAAGTATAGGTGCTACAATTTTTAATTGTTCGATTTGGCGAATCGACACGTATTTTTTTACAAAAATCGAGGAAACAACCATATCAACAAGTGTATAAAATCCGATTGAAGCACAAATCCAAAGAATACCGTGGGGAAGAGCAATCAAAAAAGCCGCAACACCGAGTGTTTTCGCAATAATTTCAGCCATTAAATTTTGTTTGCTAAAACCTTTTGCCAGCAATAAGCTTCGATTTATGACCAAAACCGGATAGAAAAGGTAAGCCAAGCAAAAGATTTGAATAAAAGGTACTGTCGGAAGCCATCTTTCGGTTAATACTAACGATACAAATGGTTCAGCCAAAATTGCAAACAATATCGCAGTCGGAAAAACAATGAAACAACCCAATGATAAAAAGCGATTGAATGTCTTACGTTGCTGGTCAACATCGCTGTGAAGTTTAGTATGCAAAGGAATAAATGAACTTGAAACAGTGTATGCAATGTTAGTTGTAAGTAAATTAGTGAGGCTATTGGCTTGTTGAAAAAATCCCAACTCTTGTGCTGTATAGCGTTTCCCGATAAAAATTGCAAACATATTTTTGTAAATTGTATCAAGTAAAGAAGTAACTATGTATTTTGAACCGAATTTGAATAGAGAATTGAACGATTTCACGCAGAATACAAACTTCGGATACCAATATGTTTTCGACAACCAAAAAAGCAATGTTCTAAGCAAATTGTTAGCCAAAAATTGAACCACCAGTGCCCACACACCGTAGCCGTAATAGGCGAGCACAACGCCTATTGCTCCACTTAAAATCATTGCCCAAATAGAAATAAAAGCTTGTCTTTTGAAGTTTAGTGCAACGGTTAACTTAGTTCCATGAACAATACCTAACGATCTAATTATAATGCTTAGTCCGGCAATTTTGACAATGGATATGAGTTGAGGCTGTTCGTAAAATCTTGCAATGAGCGGAGCACAGTAAAAAAGTAGAATATAAAGAAGTACTCCAAACCCCACATTGAACCAAAAAACAGTAGAAAAATCCTTTTCAGTTGGATTCTTTTTTTGCACCAATGCCAGCGAAAGCCCTCCATCTACAAGCATTTGCCCAATCATCAGAAAGATAAAAATCATCGCTACTAAACCGTAGTCCGACGGCATGAGTAAGCGTGCTAATACAACCGTAAAAACAGCTTGAAAAGCCTGTGCACCGAACCGTTCTACAGCAGTCCAGAATACACTGCGAAAGGTTCTATTAGTCATCGCTTTATTATCTTCCATAATTCTAACAATCCAAAAGGTATAAATAGTTTAAGCACCGCTTTCGGAGTGAAATACCTATCTTCTTTTTTAGGATCTTCCCACTTTATATCCAACTCGTTCCAGCTAATTATTTTTATGATGTTGCTGTGTTTTTGAGCAAGCATCGACCAAACAATTTGACATTCCGATGTTCCGATTTTTTTTAAATCATTATACACATTATTTACAAAATTAATCGCATCGTTGTTTAGGTGTTTATAGAATATCAACCCGGTTGTCGCCACTGTAGATTTGTCGGAATAACCTTCTTTTATTTTTTCCCTAATCCAATCTATAGTTTCGGGCATATATCTTAAATAGCGTTCTTGAAACATTGCCGTACCTACTTCTTCCCAGATATTTTGCCTGTTTTCAGGGTGGTCTCTCACTAAAATTTTATATCTACCTAATTTGCTAAGTGCGTACTTTATGTGAAAATCTGTTAATTTGAGTTTATGATCTACATAAACTATTACGTCATAGTTTTTGAAAAATGCGTATTCTTCATGTTCTAAAAATTGTAAAAATTTTATGTATTTTGACTGAAAACTTGAAACGGCCTCATCTTTTGATAGAGGGAAATCTATAAAGATGTAATTCCACCCATTAGCTTTAATTGTCGATTTTATATTCGGGTTATTTGTGAAAAAATAAGCATCACAACTCTTCATCGCAGGATAAACATTTTCTATGTTTTCCCCAAAAAAACAGGCGATAACACACGCTTTCATTACGATGAGGTATTAGTTGTATCACTCTTTCCAAATATTTTCCAAAATGCTATAGTACCAAGCAAAGTCAAGAGTGTAGCAGTTAAATAAACACCTCTGTGTGCGTCAGGTGCCCAACCCAAAATAAATGTTATGAAGCCAAGCACGGAATTAACAAACACCCACAAGCCGGCAAAAAACAAATAGTATTTCAAACGTTGTTCATCTTTCCGAAATAGCACTGCCAACAGAGCAAGACAAAGAATTTCGAAGCCGATGATCGCATTCAGATCGTAAACAAATACATTTGCCAACAAGTCTAATCCATAGTGTAACATCAACGCAAAAAATATCCCGAAAATCAAATTTTGCCAAGGTTTCAGTACCAATGCCAGTAAGCATATAGCGAGTCCGAGAAATGCCCAGCTTTGATGTAGAATGTGAAGTGCAAACGAACTTTCCGTCCCGTCGTCAAGATAGTAATGAATCAAATGATCGGCATCAATCAAATTTACTGCCATTGCGGCGATAGCAAGTGGAAAAAACTTTACGCCTAAAGGTTTGTGAGCTACTTTGGCGAAAGCAATTGAGGCTAAAAGGTGTCCGGCGACGTACATAGAGTTAAAGGTTTTGTGGTCGTCATGTCGAGCGTAGTCGAGGAATCCCCTCTGCTTTAGAGGGATGTCTCGGCTACGTTCGACATGACGTCGCTAATATCTTTCATGATTTTCATTGCCAAATGTTCGGCGGTAGTTTCGGCTTGACTTTCCGAGTAAATGCGTATAATCTGTTCTGTATTTGACTTTCGGAGATGTACCCACTCGTCGGCAAAGTCGATTTTTACGCCGTCAATATCGTTGATTTTTTCGTTTTTGTACTTTTCTTTAATCGCTTCCAAAATAGCATCGACATCCATATTCGGCTCAAGTTCGATTTTATTTTTGCTGATGAAATAATTCGGATAACCAATCCTTAACTGCGAACACGTTTTTTTGGATTTCGCCAGAAGGCTTAGAAACAGGGCGATCCCAACCAATGCATCACGTCCGTAGTGCAGTTCGGGATAAATTACTCCACCATTACCTTCACCACCAATCACGGCATTGTGTGTTTTCATCATTTCAACAACATTCACTTCGCCAACTGCCGAAGCAAAGTATTGTCCGCCATGTTTTTCGGTAATATCACGCAAAGCCCGTGTGGACGAAAGATTTGAAACAGTGTTGCCTTTTTTGTGTTGAAGCACATAATCCGCAATCGCAACCAACGTGTATTCTTCACCAAAACATGTGCCATCTTCGCAAACCATCGCCAATCGGTCTACATCGGGATCAACGACAAATCCGACATGGGCTTTTTCTTTAACAACCGTCTCAATAATATCTTTGAGGTGTTCGGGAAGAGGTTCCGGATTGTGTGGAAAAATCCCGTTTGGCGTACAATGCAGAGGAATAGTTTCTACGCCGAGTGCGTTCAAAAGTTCGGGAATAGCAATACCGCCTGTTGAATTTACGGCATCTACACCCACTCTGAATTTGGCGTTTTTTATTGCATCAACGTCAACCAATGGAAGTTTTAGGATTTCATCAATATGTTTTTTTATAAATGTGGAATCTTGCGAATATGTTCCCAATTTATCAACTTTTGAAAACGCTATTTCGCTAGGGTTTTCGCCCAACCGAAGAACTTCCTCGCCATCCTTTGCACTAATAAATTCGCCTTTTTCGTTGAGCAGTTTTAGTGCATTCCATTGTTTCGGATTATGGCTTGCCGTGAGGATAATTCCGCCGTCAGCATTGCTCATTGTTACTGCCATTTCAACGGTTGGGGTAGTTGAAAGTCCGGTGTCTATCACATTTACACCCATTCCCAAAAGTGTTCCCACTACAAGGTGATTGACCATTTCGCCCGAAATTCGTGCATCTCGTCCGATTATGAACGTGAGATTATCTTTGTTTTGTTTTTGTTTGATAAATGTTGCAAATCCGGACGTGAACTTTACTATATCAATTGGTGTCAAGCCTTGATCGGCAATACCTCCGATTGTTCCGCGAATGCCCGAAATAGATTTAATTAGTGCCATAAAACTGGATAAAATTTATGCAAAGATACGAATTTTTTTTATGTTCATTTCTTTTTGTGACCAAAAAAATGACATTAAACTTTCATTCCAATGATAAAAACTCCGAGTTCATCAGCCCTTTTAACTACGGTCTCACGTTCGATCACGAGGATAGCACCGGCTTCAACCGCAATACCTTTGATGCCATATTCTGAAAGCTGTTCAATGGTTTGCAGACCAATCGCAGGCAAATCCGTACGTGTGTCTTGTCGGGGCTTTTTCACTTTGACCATGACTGGTGCTTTGCCTTGCTTCTTCAAAGTAGCCGCACGAGAAAGCATCATATCTGTACCTTCCGCAGCCTCCACAGCCAAAACGATACCCTCCTGAACAACAGCAGACTGCCCGACATCTACTGCACCCAATGCTTGGGCTACTGCGACACCACGCTGAATGTCGTCCATATCTTCGTTCGAAGGCTTTACTTTTCCGTAAACACCCTCTTGAAACAACATTTCGGGAACGACATCCTCAATGCCGACTACTTTAAAGCCGTGTCGTTCAATTTCGTCAATAGCCGCAAGAAACATATCATTGTCGCCCATTTTCTTGACTGCCAATTTTGCAAGCATTTTTACACCGCCCCAATCCGGAATTATTTCTTTAAGTGACGGGCGTTTGATGCCTCCGGCGAGTACAATTTCTTGTACGCCGTTTTCTTTCATCGTTTTCAAAATTTTTCCTACTTCGCCTATTTTAGTAAAGATGTGCGGAGCATCTTTTAGCTGTTCTTGCCACGAATAAGGTTCAATTCCTACGGCGAATATGCCTCTGCCTTTTTCGTTGCAATATTTAATAATTTCGGTTGGTAGCACGCCACCACCTGCAATCAATCCAAGTTTTTTCATGTCCGACATTGGGTTGTAATTTTGATTGTTATAACTACAAAATTACGGTTTTTTTTTGAAATTTGCAAAAAAATGTGTATATTTGCCACCGAAATTAAACTTTTCAAGCCAAGGATTGTCAAAGTGTCAAAGCATAGTATATGCCAAGTAGTACAAAAACAAACAAAATTTCATGAGAAAAACCCTTATCGCAACGTTACTCATTTGCTTAACACAGGTTGCCGTTGCTCAGACCAGTATTGTCGGACGAATTTTCGACGCAGATGAAAACACCCCAATACCTTTTGCACAAGTAGCCATTTTTTCGGTACAAGACACAGCGTTGATTGCAGGAACAACAACCGGCGATGATGGAAGTTTTACCATAGATCGAGTGCGAGCGGGCAGTTATATTTTCAGAGCGATGTTTATGGGATACACGTCCATCGAAAAAATCGTTGAAATAATCGATGAAAGCAGACCACTTGAACTGGGACGCATAAATTTGTCGCAAGGTATTGATTTGGCAGGTTTTGAAATTTCAGAAATGTTTATCCCTGTTCAAATAAGGGGAGATACGATAGATTTTAATGCGGAAGCCTTTCGTCCGGTGGAAGGCTCGCCGTTGGCGGATTTGCTCAGACGTTTGCCGGGTGTAGAAATTGATGATGAAGGACGAATCACAGTAGGTGGTAGGGAAGTTACAAATATCTTGGTTGACGGCGAGCCGTTTTTCAGCGATGATCCGCAAGTGGCCGCACAAAATATTCCTGCGGATTTTGTACAGCGTGTGCGAACTTACAACCGCAGAAGTCGCCAAGCACAATTTACCGGAATTGACGATGGCGATGAAGAAGTCGTTATTGATCTTTCGTTCAGACCGGGTATGTCGCAAGGGTGGTTTGGACGTTTGACCGGAGGCGTGGGAATAGATGCCGTTAGTAGAAGTAGCGATTTTAGACACGATAACAGTTTTAACATCAACTATTTCAGAGGCAGAAACCAATTGACACTCCTTGGTGGTTTCAACAATGTGAATAATTTAGGATTTACCGATATTATGGGCGGAGCAGGTCAACAAGTCATTGTTATGGGCGGTGGCGGAGGAGGAAGAGGAGGCCGTGGTGGTGGCGGTGGAATGGGCGGATTTGGTGGAATGATGGGCGGTATCACACAGTCATTTTCGCCGGGTTTGAACTTTGTGATGAGATTGAATGATAACCTCACGATAGGAGGAAGTTATGCGTTTTCTAATACGAATCGCGAACAAGAACAACGAACGTTTCGTGAAAATATTTTGCCATTAGGTAGTCAGTTTTACGATGAACGGAGAGAATCAAACCCTATTGCCAATCAACATCGTTTCAATGCCGAAATCAGATATACACCCAACGATGACAATGAATTGATTATTCGTCCGTCTTTCACATTCGGAAGAACTGAAAACAATATATTTTCGGATTTTTCCACGTGGAATGACGAAGGAGATTCTATCAATAGGGGAGAAACCCATAATTTTTCTGATGCTATGCGATTTGATTCACGATTGAGAGTGGATTATCGCCGACGTTTGAGTGTACCACAACGCACCATTTCGTTTGGATTTGACGGAGGTTTTAGTTCTAACGATAGAGAGGAAACAAATTTTTCGGATATAATTTTTTGGGAAACCGGAATCATACAGCCTAATGACACAATCCACCAAAGAGTAACAGACGAGGGTTGGCGTTACAATTGGCGTGCACAAGTGGTTTACACCGAGCCTTTGATTCACGATTTTACCTTAGAGTTGCGTTACTCCATTTCATACAGCGAAGATTGGTCGGAACGCATTGCTCGTGACTATGTAACGGAACAAATAGATAATCTATTTTCAAACGAATTTTCCAACACGTTTTTCAATCAACGTTTTGAAGCACGGCTTCAACGGTCTACCGAAAATTATCGTTTGTCGTTTGGAGCTGCCGTAACTCCGTCTTGGATTAATAGTTACAGTATTGAAAATGGTACTCAAACAAACATTGGTCGTGAGGATCCGCTTGTTTGGAATTGGTCGCCACAAGCACAATTTCAATACAATTTTTCGAGACAACACACCTTGCGCTTCACTTATACCGGACGAACTAATCAGCCTTCGGTGTCACAACTACAACCTGTTCCGGATAATTCTGATTTGATGAATATACGTGTTGGAAATCCGGGACTAAGCCCTGAATTTACGCACAGCATACGGGTAATGTACAATAATTTCTTTGAAAATTTTTCCTCACTTTCTGCGAATGTATTTTTTAATTTGACGCAAAACCGAATTATCAATACAACAATTACGCGTGAAGGACAACTTAATCCTGACCTCATTAACAACAATCCGCAACTTGCTGATATCCCGACATTAAGTCCAGGAGCACGAATTATTATGCCGGTCAATATTGGAAATGTGTACAATGTATTCGGTATGGTTGCATACAGCACGCCACTTTTTTCGCAAAGAATAACGCTAAGTTCAACAACAGGAGGTGGAGTTACACATACAAAAAGTATGATCGACCTACAAACGAACGAATTAAACAACATAATGTTTAACCAGAACCTGCGAGTTACTTACAGACTTCCGAGATTTGATGTGAGTTTGAACGGACGTTATCAATTAAATTCGGCGAGACATACGTTATCGGATAATAACACTGATTTTCACACACTTTCCGGAGGTGCTGACTTTACGTGGCAAATCGTTAGAAACAGATTGTTTATTTCGAGCGATATGAATTTTTCAGAAACATTTGGTGCTGACAACCAAAATTTTAACAGAAGTTTTTGGCTTTGGAATGCACAATTAAGTTTGAATATCGGGCAAAACAACGCCGGACAACTTCGTTTGCGTGTTGTAGATATTTTAGATCAAAATAGAAATGGCAATAATCGCCTAAACGCAACGGAAAATCGTGTTGAGCACATTTGGGTTAATACTTTGCCGCGTTATGTTATCGTTTCGTTCACTTACAACATTAATACTTCGTTGCGTCAAAGTGCTCCACAGCAAGATGGCGTACGTGGTACGGGCGACCGACGTATCCAAATGCCACCCGGTCATGGTGGACGTCCGGGCGGACAGCAGGTTATTATTCATCAGTAAAACTAAGAACTAAGAGTTAAGAGTTAAGAATTTTTATGGGGAAGAAGGAATCCATATTGAGAGATAAGGCTTACAAATTTGCTGTTCGAATTGTTAAATTTTCGCAGTATTTGCGAGATGAAAAAAAGGAATTTGTATTAAGTAACCAAATACTTAGGAGTGGAACATCTATTGGAGCATTAATTCAAGAAGCAGAATATGCTCAAAGCACGGCAGACTTTATCAACAAGTTTAGCATATCATTGAAAGAAGCCAACGAAACAGCCTATTGGTTGTTATTATTGAAAGATACAAACTATGTAGAGAAAAAGTTGTTCAATAGCTTATACTCAGATTGCAACGAGGTCATCAGCATGCTCGTTTCAACGGTAAAAACCTTAAAAACCAAAACTACAAAAAACTCTTAACTCTTAACTTTTAACTCTTAACTCGCTATGGTCAGAGAATTAAACGGCATTATGCCGAAAATTGGAAAAAACACATTTATTGCAGAAACAGCGGTAATCATTGGCGATGTCGAGATTGGCGACGATTGCAGCATTTGGTACGGTGCTGTTCTGCGTGGCGATGTAGGCCCTATTCGCATTGGAAATCGCTCGAATGTTCAGGAAAATGCGGTGTTTCACGCAACGCACAATCTTTCTGTTTGTGAAATCGGCGACGACGTAACCGTTGGACACAACGCAATTATCCACGGTGCAAAAGTTGGAAACAGCGTTTTGGTTGGAATGGGTGCAATTCTTTTGGATAATGCGGTAATCCCCGATAACACAGTTATTGGAGCTGGAGCACTTGTTCCGGCAAATGCTGTTCTTGAGTCTGGTGTTTGGGTTGGTTCTCCTGTAAAAAAAATCAAAGACAGCAGTGAAAAAGTTACGGAAGTAGCGAAAAGGAACGCAAAAGATTACTTATCATACACGAAGTGGTACGAGTAAAATTGCAAAATTTGGTTTTTTCAAAAAAAAGTTGTAGTTTTGCAAACAACTTGGAGTATGAAAAGTAAAATAGCACACTTCGCCGATGAAAAAACCGAAAATATATTTAGATACCTCCGTTTTTGGCGGTTTTTTCGATAAAGAATTTGAGGAATATACCAAACCTCTTTTTGAACGAATTGCCAACGGTGAATTTGTGTTGATATTTTCGGATGCCGTGCAGGACGAACTCGAAGCAGCACCTCAACAGGTAAGAGATTTGGCAACACGTCTTAAACCTTACAATTCGCAGTTTGTCGAGGCTTCCGAAGAAGCGAAATCCTTAGCAAATGAATATGTTTCTGAAAAAGTGGTTGGGCAGACAAGTTTCACAGATTGTGTACATATAGCATTAGCTACAATTCACAATGTGGATTATTTAATCAGTTGGAATTTCAAAGATATTGTCAATGTGCAACGCATACGAGGATATAATACGATTAACCTTAAAAACGGATATCCCTTGTTGGAAATCCGTTCGCCAAGAGAATTTGCCTTATGAAAACGTTAAGAGAATTATTTGAATTAGGTCCTATAGAAGGTTTTCAAGCCGTAAAATTTATGCGTGAACAACGCAATAGATTGGATGCTATGTTTGCAAAAATGACCGAAGAGGAAATTCTTGATTACTACAAAAAATCACAAGAAAGAAGTTCAATACGGTTTGGCGACCACAAAGAAGCAAAACCTTATTCATTTGAGATGGAACAAAGTATCGCCACAGAATCCGAATTTGAATACAAAACAAATAAATCGTAACCTAAATAATTTTGCAAAAAAACATGAACAATCATTATTCACAGGTAATTTTTGCAGGCGGCTGTTTTTGGGGTGTGGAACATCTTATGAGACAGCAAAATGGTGTTATCAGTGTAGAATCGGGCTATATCGGCGGAAACATAGAGAATCCAACTTACGAGCAAGTCAAAACAGGAACAACCGAACACGCCGAAGCTGTGAGAATAATTTATGACTCGACAGTTGTAGATTACGAAACTTTAGCAAAACTTTTTTTCGAAATTCATGACCCGACCCAAGCCGATGGACAAGGCCCAGATATTGGATCACAATACCGTTCGGAAATTTTTTATGATACGCAAGAGGAAAAAACTATTGCACAGGGGTTGATTAATATTCTGAAGTCAAAAGGATTTGATGTGCAAACGAAACTCACACCTGTATCAAAATTTTATTCGGCAGAGGATTATCATCAAAACTATTTTACAAAACACGGCGATGAGCATACGTGCCATTTTTATACTAAACGGTTTTGATATGAAAAAAAACTCTACAATCGTTTTTTTCGTTACCTTATCATTCGGCGTTTTTGCACAGCAGGCTGATACGATTGCTATGACCGGTTGTAATTTCAACACACCCGGTTGGGGCGAAAGTCTAGGTGTCGTGTCTTTCCATACTGATAGTACATGGGCTATTGTAGGCAATGGCATTACTCAATTTTGGTCTGATGCGGTAACGGCTACTGCCTGCCAAAAAGCAGTATTCGATGGTGGTTTTGATAATTGGATGTATCCTGCTCATTCTGATTTTAATGCAGATTGCCGTTCTAATCCTGATTTTCCCGGCGACTTGTTTTCTTGGTGTGCTGTTGTGAGATTTGCTGACTCTCTTTGTTTTTATCCTTGGCGTGTTCCCACGATGAAGGACTTTATTGACTTGGATATTGCCATAGGTGGTACAGGAAATGGTAGAGATGGAGTAAGTCCATTTGTTACGAATGGTTACATTAACCTTTGGGGCGGTACTTTTGGTGGAGTCAGTTTGCCGTCAGGTACATTAGACACTCAAGGTACATGGGGCGCCTACTGGTCTCAGACGGATGGCAATGATAGTGGTGCTCATTGCTTTGGCTTTACTACGACTACGACAGGTATCGTCGGTCCACAATTGTGGGGGCTAAAGAATTTCGGTTTTACGCTCCGCTGTGTTTTAACGAGCGGTCTGTAGCAAACAAATCTCTCGTTTTGCTCGGGCTGACAACGATAGGGGAATTAAGTGTAAAGGAAGTGGAGCGACAAAGTCGCTCCACTTCCTTTAACCATCGTCATTCCGAAGGAGTGAAACGACTGAAGAACCTGTTTGCTATTGCACCTACTGAGCCACCGGAAGCGTGTAAAACAAATCAACTCCGGGTCCGAGAGGAATTCCTAACCAAATCCAAAGGATAAGCAATAATGTCCAACTGATAAACAGTGCGATAGAGTAGGGGAGCATCGTTGCGATAATCGTTCCGATACCGGACTTTTTATCGTACTTTTGGAAATAAACGATAACCAAAGCAAAATAAACCATCATCGGTGTAATGATATTGGTAATGCTATCTCCAACACGGAATACCGCTTGCGAAAGTTCGGGAGAGTAGCCCAAAAGCATAAAAATAGGAATGAAAATAGGTCCCATAATTGCCCACTTTGCAGAAGCACTACCCATAAAGAGGTTGATAAATCCGGTAAGCAATATAAACAGCACAAACAAAGGAATCCAATGTAAATTAACTTCTTGCAAGAAATTCGCGCCATTGATAGCAAGCAATAATCCTAAATTGCTCCAATCAAACCACGCCACAAACTGTGCACAGAAAAACACCAAAACAAGGTAAGACGCAAGCGTTTTCATACTTTCGTTCATTCCTGTGATAATATCTTTCGCTTGTTTATACGTGCCAACTGTGAAGCCATAAGCTGCACCGGCGGAAACTGCGATTAAAAACAATATCGTGATAAATCCTCTCAAAACAGGTGTGCCGAGCAAACTTCCATCTGCTCCACGTAAAATACCGTTTTCGGGAGCTAAGCCAAGTACTAAAAGAGCAATCCAACCTAAACAAACCCACCCTGCACGCTTCAAGCCTTTTTTCTCTAAAGCAGTAGGCTTCTCCATTTCTTCACGAGGCAAATCACCTGTGTATGGTCCCAAACGTGGCTCTACCCACTTCACGGTTACGACTGTAACTACTGCTGCAATCATAAATGTAGAAACTGCCATAAAGTAGTAATTCGCCATTACCGACACCTCATAGTAGGGATCAAGAATCTGTGCTGCAGCGGTTGAAAGACCTGCCAATAGCGGGTCTTGCGTACTAATCAAAATGTTTGCACTAAAACCACCGCTCACACCTGCAAATGCAGCTGCCATACCAACAAGCGGATTTCGTCCCAACGAGTGAAAAATAACGCCTGCCAACGGAATAATCAAGATGTAACCCAAATCTGATGCAACATTAGAAAGAAGTCCGGCAAAAACGATTAAAAGTGTAACCATTTTTGGAGGTGCTTTTGCCAACATCGCATTGATTGCAGATTTTATCAATCCACTAGTTTCGGCAATTCCCATTCCCAACAAGGCAACCATTACAATACCAAGTGGAGCAAAACTTGTAAAATTTCGGACTGTTTCGAGAATAATCCAATGTAGACCATCTCTTGAAGCCAAACTTTTAACACTGATAGCTTCACCTGTTGCAGGGTGTATTCCGCCCCAATTCAGAAGTGAACCGAGAAGCGACAGTAGAAGGATTGAGAGACAAAATAATGCGAAAAGAATCGCAGGATCGGGTAGGGCGTTACCGCCTCTTTCCACGTAATGGAAGAACCCTTTTTTTGGTTTTAAAGATGTGTTGTTCATGTTGATCTTTTGTAAAAACGATTGCAAAGATACGAAAAAAAATTAGAAAAAGTATAAAATTGCGTTTTTTTTGTACTAGGCGAAAATAGTTTCCTAAAAACTTGCATTTTTCATTTTTTTTTCGTAAATTTGCACCCCGTTTTATGTCCATTGATGTGAAAACGGTGAACTTTTTACTACAAAAACTTTACATAAATGGCTGTAAAAAAAGAAACTCCGGTTAAAAACGACTTCTCAAAAATCACAATCAGTTTGGCATCTCCGGAAGCTATTCTTGAACGCTCTCGAGGCGAAGTGATGAAACCTGAAACCATTAATTATCGTACTTACAAACCCGAACGAGACGGTTTGTTTTGTGAGCGTATCTTCGGGCCAACCAAAGATTGGGAGTGTCATTGTGGAAAATACAAACGTATTCGCTATAAAGGTATCATCTGCGACCGTTGTGGTGTTGAAGTAACCGAGAAAAAGGTGCGTCGTGAACGTACAGGGCACATTCAGCTTGTTGTGCCGGTGGCACATATTTGGTTCTTCCGTTCGTTGCCGAACAAAATCGGGGCACTACTTGGAATTCCTACAAAAAAACTTGAAAGCATTATCTATTACGAAAAATATATCGTAACTCAGCCGGGTATCAAAGAAAAAGACGGTGTCGAAAAATTGCAATTACTTTCGGAAGACGAATATTTCGATATTGTTGACAATCTTCCGAACGACAACTATGCGTTGGACGACAGCGACCCAAATAAGTTTATCGCAAAAATGGGTAGCGAAGCGATTTACGAATTGTTGACGAACATTGATTTGGACACACTTTCTTTTGAACTTCGTGATCAAGCCAGTAAAGAAACTTCGCAACAGCGTAAAAATGATGCACTCAAACGCTTGAACGTAATCGAATCATTCCGCGAATCGCAACAAAAAATAGCAAACAAACCGGAGTGGATGATTTTGCGTGTGCTTCCGGTAATTCCACCTGACTTGCGTCCGTTGGTGCCATTGGATGGTGGACGTTTTGCAACGTCTGACTTGAACGATTTGTATCGTCGTGTGATTATCCGCAACAACCGTTTGAAAAAACTGGTTGAAATCAAAGCACCGGATGTGATCATGCGTAACGAAAAACGTATGTTGCAAGAAGCTGTGGATTCGTTGTTTGACAACAGCCGCAAAGCAAGTTCGGTAAAAACGGATTCGAACCGTGCATTGAAATCTTTGTCGGATAGTTTGAAAGGAAAGCAAGGTCGCTTCCGTCAAAATCTCTTGGGTAAGCGTGTGGATTATTCCGGACGTTCCGTTATTGTTGTAGGTCCGGAATTGAACCTCAACGAATGTGGTATTCCAAAGGATATGGCAGCAGAATTATTCAAGCCTTTTATAATTCGTAAAATGCTCGAACGCGGTATTGTGAAAACCGTAAAATCTGCGAAACGCATCGTAGAACGCAAAGACCCTGTTGTTTGGGATATTTTGGAGAACATTATGAAAGGTCATCCGGTTCTTCTCAACCGTGCCCCGACTTTGCACCGTATGGGTATTCAAGCGTTTCAGCCAAAAATGGTTGAAGGCAAAGCAATCCGTTTGCACCCGTTAGTTTGTACGGCATTTAACGCTGACTTTGACGGTGACCAAATGGCAGTTCACGTGCCACTCGGAAATGCCGCAATTCTTGAAGCACAACTTTTGATGTTGGCTTCTCACAATATCTTAAATCCAGCAAACGGTGCACCGGTTACGGTTCCGTCGCAAGATATGGTATTGGGACTTTACTACTTAACAAAAGGTCGTAGGTCAGAGAAAGATCATCCGATGAAAGGCGAGGATAGAGTGTTCTACTCGCCAGAAGAAGTGGTTATCGCGTACAACGAGAAACAAGTGGATATGCACGCTTGGGTTAAGGTTCGTATCGAGAAAGACGGTGGAAGTGAATTGATTGAAACCACTGTCGGACGTGTACTTTTCAACCAAGTTGTACCGAAAAGTTTTGGATTCATCAACGAAATTTTGACCAAAAAATCGTTGCGTGATATCATTATGGAAATTTTGTCGAAAACAGGAACTGCTGCTACGGCGAAGTTCTTGGATGACATTAAAAATATGGGTTACATCACAGCATTCCGAGGAGGTTTATCATTTAATTTAGGTGATGTAATTGTTCCGGAAATCAAGGAAACGCTGATAGAACAAGCCAACGCAGATGTTGATGAAGTGATGAGCAGCTATAACATGGGTTTTATCACAAACAACGAACGTTACAACCAAATTATTGACATTTGGACGCACACCAATTCTAAACTCACGATGCAAGTGATGAAAGAATTGACGGGAGATAACCAAGGTTTTAACTCGGTTTATATGATGTTGGATTCCGGTGCTCGTGGCTCGAAAGAACAGATTCGTCAGCTTTGCGGAATGCGTGGGTTGATGGCAAAACCGCAGAAATCAGGTTCGACAGGTGGAGAAATTATCGAAAACCCGATTCTTTCAAACTTCAAAGAAGGACTTTCGGTTTTGGAGTATTTTATTTCTACGCACGGTGCACGTAAAGGTTTGGCGGATACGGCTTTGAAAACTGCCGATGCGGGATATTTGACCCGTCGTTTGGTCGATGTTGCACAAGATGTAATCATCAGCGAAAGCGATTGTGGAACACTTCGTGGATTAGTCGCAACAGCCTTGAAGAAAAATGAAGAAGTCGTAGAACCGCTTGCAGAGCGAATTTTGGGACGTGTAATCGTTCATGATGTTGTTCATCCGCTCACAAAAGAAATCATTGCTGAATCGGGAGAGCAATTGACCGAAAAAGCTTGCAAAATTATTAACGAATCACCAATCGAAGAAGTTGAAATTCGTTCGGTATTGACCTGTGAGTCGAAGCAGGGCGTTTGTGCAAAATGTTACGGACGTAATTTGGCAACCGGTAAGATGGTTCAAAAAGGCGAGGCTGTCGGTGTTATTGCAGCACAGTCGATTGGAGAACCCGGAACACAGCTTACGCTTCGTACGTTCCACGTGGGAGGTGTTGCAGGTTCGGGTATTGCAAGTATGTCACGTATCGAGTCTAAATTCGAAGGTGTTTTGGAAATCGAAGAACTACGTTCAGTTCCATACGAAAATGCAGAAGGCAAAAAAATAAGCGTAGTGATCGGTCGTTCCGCAGAAATGCGTATTGTAGACAAAGATACCAAAATAACGCTCCATTCCGGCAACATTCCTTACGGAGCAAACTTGTATTTCAAAAATGGAAGTGCTGTTAAACAGGGCGATTTGATTGCAGATTGGGATCCATACAATGCTGTAATTATTTCGGAAGTTGGTGGAAATGTTTCGTTCCAGAATATCGTTGAAAACGTTACGTTCCGTGTGGAATCCGATGATATGACAGGTTACAAAGATAAGGTAATTATCGAATCTCGTCAGAAATCGAAAAACCCGTCGATCAACATCATGTCGAAAGATGGCTCGGTTTTGAAAATCTACGATATTCCGGTAGGTGCACACATCGCAGTTGACGATAAAAAACCAATCAAATCAGGAGATGTTTTAGTGAAAATTCCGCGTTCGTTCGGAAAATCAAGCGATATTACGGGAGGTTTGCCTCGTGTAACAGAATTGTTTGAAGCACGTAATCCGTCTGACCCGGCTGTTGTTGCAGAGATTGACGGTATTGTAGCGTTTGGAAAAAAACTCAAACGCGGTAATCGTGAAATTATCATCACATCGAAGACAGGGGAAGTAAAATCTTACCTAATTCCGACAACCAAGCAAATTTTAGCACAAGAAAATGACTTTGTAAAAGCCGGAACTCCGCTATCGGAAGGTACGATCACGCCTGCGGATATTTTGGCAATTAAAGGTCCAAACAAAGTTCAAGAATACATCGTAAACGAAATTCAAGAAGTATATCGCTTACAAGGTGTGAAAATCAACGACAAGCATTTTGAAGTGATTGTTCGCCAAATGATGCGTAAAATCGAAGTTTTGGATCCGGGTAATACGATTTTCTTGGAAGGTGAGTTGGTCAACAAACTCGATTTTGCAGCAGAAAACGATCGCATCTATGGAATGAAACTTGTTGAAGATGCAGGCGATTCTGAGGAAATCAAAGCAGGTCAGTTGATTACAGCACGTAAACTTCGTGATGAAAATTCAATTCTCAAGCGTAAAGACAAACGTGAGATCGTTGCAAACGATGCACAGCCTGCCACCGGACGTCAAGTATTGCAAGGAATCACACGTGCTTCGTTGCAAACGAAGAGCTTCTTGTCTGCAGCATCGTTCCAAGAAACAACGAAAGTGCTTGTTGAAGCGGCCGTTAACGGAAAAAGCGACAATCTCCTAGGTTTAAAAGAAAATGTGCTAGTCGGTGGATTAATTCCTGCAGGAACAGGTTTGCGTGAATATAAAAGCTTGATTGTTGCCAATAGAGAGCAATATGAAAGAGCAGCAACTGAAAAACAGTACGAAAAAGCAATTAAAGAAAAGTAAACGTTATGCAACAGCAACCTCCAAAAGAACAGCAGATCGAAGTTGAGTTGACTCCAGACGTGGCGGAAGGAGTTTATTCAAATTTGGCAATTATCACGCATTCCAATGCCGAATTTATCGTCGATTTCATTAACATGATGCCGGGCAAACCGAAAGCCAATGTGAAATCACGAATCATTCTCACACCGCAACACGCCAAACGTTTGATGGTGGCATTGAACGATAATATCGCTAAATTTGAACAGCAATTCGGAAAAGTTACCGAAGGTGCCCAGCAGGGGAATACTATAAAGTTTGCTATGCCTACGGCGCAGGCGTAAGACAACAGTAGGGTAGGTTTTTACCTGCCCTTTTTAAGTGTAGCAAACAAAAAAATGGAAAAACTAAAACCTAATGAGCAGCGAGCTAAAAATGCAATTCTGTGGATTTGGATTGTTTTAGCATTAGAAATCATAAGCCTTATTTCAAGTTATATGCAGTATAGCTTGCTTCAAACCGTAGCCGGTGGAGGTTTTATATCCGATAAGGTGGCAAATGCAAACAATACAAGAGAGTCAATAGTTGGCTTCATTTATGCTATTGCTTACATAATTTCGTTTATTACTTTTATTATGTGGTTTAGAAGGGCATACTTCAACTTACATCAAAAAGACAAAACGCTTCAATTTTCAGAAGGCTGGGCAGCTGGTAGTTGGTTTGTTCCAATTGTAAACTTGTATCGTCCGTACCAAATAATGAAAGAAATATATAATGAGACTAAATACCTACTTACAAAAAAAGGACTTTCTGAAAAAGTTAATTATTCTACCATCTACTTGGGGTGGTGGTGGGCACTTTGGATAATTTCTGGATTTATTGGGCAAATTGTTCTTAGATATACTTTTAGGGGTGCGGACACGGTAGAGAGGTTCATATCAACTACAATTGGCCATATGATTCTCAGTGTATTAGGAATTCCACTTGCGTTTATTATGGTTAAAATCATTAAAGACTATTCTAGAGTAGAACCATTACTGACTCAAGTTAACGATGAGCAACTAGAGTTAATTAATGAGGATAGTGCAGAACTTCTGCCGAATGAGTAATAAAATATTTGTCCGCAATTAGCTTCACGGTTGTGCTCAGCACAACTCGCGTATAGACAGGGTTTTCATGCCTCTTTTTGTGCCAAATGTTAATTTTTTTTAAGTTTTAACACTTTTTAAGGAAAATTTCTTGGATTGGACTTTATGATTTTGTAACTTTGCAGAAAAATGGCAAGGGGATGTCTCGACTTCGCTCGACATGACGGCGTTAGAGCAGGGGAGAAAGGGGAGTGGATTTGGTAGCTTCGCCACCAAATCCACTCCCACCCCCACAACGAAAAAACGGTCATTCCGAACGGACACACGAAGTGTGTGAAGTCGAGGAATCCCCTTGCTACAAAAAAAAGACATGCAAAAAGGAGGTTACATTTATATCATGACTAATAATCACAGAACAACGCTTTATATCGGCGTTACAAGTGATTTGGAGCGTCGTGTGCAAGAGCATCGCACACATTATTATAAACATTCTTTTACGGCAAAATATAATTTAGAAAAATGTGTCTATTACGAATATTTTCTCGATATTGAGCAAGCCATAAAAAGAGAAAAACAACTAAAAAAATGGAGTAGAAGTAAAAAGGAAACACTTATCAGCCGTTTAAATCCTGAATGGAATAATTTAGCATAAATAGGTTTTACTGTGAGAGATGCAGAAGAATAGTAAGGGGATGTCTCGGCTTCGCTCGACATGACGGCGTTAGAGCAGGGGAGAAAGGGGAGTGGATTTGGTGGCTTTGCCACCAAGTCCACTCCCCACCCCACAGCGAAGATCCTGTCATTCCGAGCGGAACACACGAAGTGTGTGAAGTCGAGGAATCCCCTTACTACAAAGTTTAGCCACCGCAACATTTGGTTATCTGAAAAAAAAGCAGTATCTTTGCAATTGCAACCACCATTATAGTAATGGCGGTTGTAATTCTATGAATATCGAAGAACTCCGAAACCACTGCCTCGCAATAAAAAATGCAGAAGAGTGTACACCTTTCGCAGAAGATGTAATGGTGTATAAAATCATGGATAAGATGTTTGCTTTTTTTCTTCTTAATCCGAAAGAGGGCGAGCATTTTGTTGTGATGAAATGCGCTCCTGAAAAAACGGTGGAATTAAGGGAAAAGTATGAGGGTGTTACAAAAGGACATTACACCGGCAACAATTTGAAATGGAATTCCGTATATATTCAAAAAGATGTTCCCGACAAATTAATTGTAGAATTGATAGAGCATTCAGTCGAAGAGGTTATAAAACAACTTCCTAAAAAGAAACAGGCGGAATACCGAGAGTCCATATAGGAGAATAAAAATAGTACTATTATTAAATATGACAACAACTAATTACTCAAAACTCGCTCGTCGAGAATTACTTGCACTCATAGGCAAGTATCTTATCGCAAACACTTTAGAAGAAAACATTGATCGAATCCCTTTCGATATGCACCCTCGCTATCGTTCCGGTATGCGTTGTTGTGTACGCAAAGAGCGTGCTATTGTGAAATACAGAACTATGGCATTTCTTGGTTATAATACATACGATGAAACCAATGAAGTGACCCCCCTTTCGGAGTACGCCAGAATGGCCAAAAATCGTGTTGAAGAAACGAATGTACACCTAACTGTTGTTGATGAGGCTTGCACGTCTTGTGTCATAAGTAAATATGTTGTAACTAATCTTTGTCGTGGATGTGTTGCTCGTCCATGTATTTATGCGTGCCCTCAAAAAGCCATTTCTGTTACGGATAAAGCGTGGATAAATCCCGACGATTGCACAAACTGCGGACTGTGCCTACAAGCCTGCCCGTTTCACGCCATTATTTATCAGCCGGTGCCTTGTGAAGAGGTTTGTCCGGTAAATGCTCTTTCAAAAGATGAAAACGGTGTTGAAGTTATTGATACGGAAAAATGTATTTATTGTGGCAGCTGTATGGATATTTGCCCGTTTGGTGCCATCATGGAAAAATCTCAACTGCTTCATATTTTCCAAGATCTTCATCAAAATAAAAAGATGGTGGCCATGGTTGCACCCTCTGTAGCCGGACAATTTCAAACAGGTTTGGGAAGATTGATTACTGCGATCAAAAAAATAGGATTTACTGAGGTTATAGAAATTGCCGAAGGTGCGGGCACTACAACAAAAAACGAAGCCGCTGAATTTACCGAACGTATTCTCGAAAACGGTGAGCCGTTTATGACAACATCGTGCTGTCCCGCTTATGTGAACCTTGTTGAGCTACATATTCCTGAATTGAAGCCTTTCATCTCGCACACTAAAAGCCCGATGTCGTACACGGCCGATATAGTTAAAGAGCGTTTTGGACACGATGTGCTGACAGTGGCTATCGTACCTTGTGTGGCCAAACGTTCGGAAGCACATCGTGATAAAAATACAGATTTTGTGATGTCTGTTGAAGAGCTGTCATCGCTGTTTGTTGCTGCCGAAATTGATGTCATGGATTGTGAAGAAACACCATTAAATCCGGCTATTGAAAAAGGCAGCAGATTGTTTCCAATCAGCAATGGAGTGACAAATTCAATCAAAAACAAACTTGCCGATTCATCGAAATTCACTCCTGTTTTGGTTGATGGTATCAGCAAGAAGGTGATTCGCGAGCTTCACAAATTTGTGAAATCCGGCTGTCCCGGGAATATTATCGAAGTGATGTCGTGTAAAGGCGGCTGTGTCAACGGCTGTCTCAATATCAACAGTTCGAAAGCGGCTGCACGACAAATTCAAAAACAGAACGAGCAGTTAAAATAACCCCTACTTCTTCGGTGTAATCATCATAATCATCCGCTTGCCTTCGAGTTTGGGCATAGCTTCGGGCTTACCGTATTCCAACAAAGCATCGGCAAATCTCAACAAAATCGCTTCGCCTTGCTCCTTGTAAACAATGGTGCGACCTCTGAAAAACACGTCCACCTTAACTTTGTTGCCGTCTTTCAGAAATTTAATGGCATGATTCAATTTGAAATTAAAATCGTGGTCATCGGTTTGAGGTCCTAAACGAACTTCTTTAACGATAACCTTTGCAGAATTAGCCTTAATCTCTTTTTGTTTACGCTTTTGTTCGTAAAGAAATTTCTGGTAGTCCATGATCCTACAAACCGGAGGATTTGCAGTAGGCGAGATTTCTACTAAATCTAATTCTTGTTTTTGGGCTTCCTGAAGAGCCACACGCAACTCCACGATGTCGTTCACGGTGTTGTCGCCAACCAAGCGAATCATAGGTGCAGTGATGCGTTCGTTAATGGCGTGTAACGCCTCTTTTTTTACAGGTCCGCGATTTCCAAAGCGGCGGTTGTTGGGTCTAAAACCCGGTCTTGGTGAGAAGGGTGCTGCCAAATGTTTTTTTGTTTTTGTTAATATATTTTTTGGTAGGGCGAGGCATACCTAACCCCTACATGTTTAATCTATCATTTTTCGTACTTCGTCGTTTACCATATTCGCAAAGGCTTCAACCGTCATCGCTCCCAAATCACCTTCGCCACGCTTGCGGACAGAAACAGTGCCTTCGGCAGCTTCTTTCTCTCCAACGACAAGCATATACGGAATTTTATTCAACTCCGCATCACGGATTTTCTTACCGGTTTTCTCGCTACGTTCGTCAATTATACCACGACAATCCGATAATTCCAAATCATTGAGAACTTTGTTTGCATATTCCGAATATTTTTCGGAGATCGGTAGAACTATGAATTGCTCGGGCGTGAGCCATAGTGGGAAATTTCCACCGGTGTGCTCAATCAAAACGGCTACAAACCGCTCCATAGAACCAAACGGTGCACGGTGAATAAGGACAGGACGATGTTTTTGATTGTCGGCTCCGATGTATTCCAAATCAAAACGCTCAGGCAAATTATAGTCCACTTGAACTGTGCCCAATTGCCACTTTCGACCGATCGCATCTTTAACCATAAAATCCAATTTCGGACCGTAAAATGCAGCCTCGCCAACTTCTGTAACGGTTTGCAAACCCTTTTCTGCTGCCGCTTCTACGATAGCACGTTCGGATTTTTCCCAATTTTCGTCGGAGCCGATATATTTGGTTTTATTATTCGGATCACGCAACGAAATTTGTGCGGTGTAATCTTTGAAATCAAGGGTTTTGAAGATATACAGAATGATGTCGATTACAGCCTTAAACTCTTCTTTGAGTTGATCGGGTGTGCAAAAAATATGTGCATCGTCTTGTGTAAATCCGCGAACTCGTGTCAATCCATGCAATTCGCCACTTTGTTCGTAACGATAAACTGTTCCGAACTCTGCCAAGCGCAACGGTAAATCTCTGTATGAACGTGGCTTCAATTTGTAAATTTCGCAATGATGCGGACAATTCATAGGTTTCAACAAAAACTCTTCACCTTCAAACGGTGTGTTGATTGTTTGAAACGAATCTTTGCCATATTTTTCGTAGTGTCCGGAAGTTCTGTAAAGGTCGACATCGCCGATATGCGGTGTTAGCACCTGTTGATAACCCGCTTTTTTTTGAGCACGCTTCAAAAAGTTTTCCAAACGTTCGCGAAGTGCCGTACCTTTTGGAAGCCACATCGGCAAACCTTGTCCGACCGATTGCGAAAACATGAATAAATCCAACTCTTTACCGAGTTTTCGATGATCACGTTTTTTCGCTTCTTCGAGCATAACCAAATATTCGGTAAGTTCTTTTTGCTTTGGAAAAGAAACGGCGTACAAACGTGTCAATTGCTTACGCGTTTCATCGCCACGCCAATATGCACCGGCGATACTCAAAACTTTTACGGCTTTGATTGCTGATGTATCGGGAATGTGCGGACCACGGCAAAGGTCGGTAAAATTGCCACTTTCGTAAAGTGAAATGGTGCCGTCTTCTAATTCGCCAATCAACTCCAACTTGTATTCGTCGTCTTTTTTCTTGTAAAAGTCAAGTGCATCGCACTTCGCAATGTCTTTGCGATTGAATACCGATTTTTGTGCCGCTAATTCTAAAAATTTCGCCTCAATTTTTGCAAAATCATCAGGATTTACGGTGTGTTGCATGAAGTCTATATCGTAATAAAACCCTGTATCAATAGCAGGTCCGATACCGAATTTTACACCCGGATAAAGCTCTGCAACAGCAGCAGCCAAAATATGTGCGGATGAATGCCAAAATACTTGTTTGCCTTCCGGATCATTCCACGTTAGAAGTCGCAATGAGCCATCGGTTTCAAGCGGTAGCAACGCATCAATCATTTGATCGTTAAACTTTGCGGCAAGCACATTTCGTGCCAAACCTTCGCTAATACTTTTTGCCACATCCATTGCGGAAACGCCTTTGTTGAAAGGTTTTACAGTTCCGTCGGGTAGAGTTATTTTTATGTTCATAAAGTGCTTAATCGGAAATATCATACAAAGGTACGAAAAAAAAATGGAATTTGCAAAAAAAATCGTATTTATGCAGAAATAGAATTGCATTTTGGTGTTGAAACAACAAACAAAGCAGTCCCAAAAAAAGTTTGGTATTTTCAAAAAAAAATTGTAACTTTGCAACGTGTTAAACAATATAGTTAAACAAAAGTGAAAAAAGAGACCAATAACGAACAATTAATCCTTGAGGCGGCAGAGGTGGAATTTTTAGAAAAAGGTTATAAAAATACACTAACAACAACCATTGCAAAAAGGGCAGGAGTTACACACACTATGTTGCACTATTATTTCAGAACAAAGGAAAATTTGTTCAGAAAAGTGTATCAAAACAAGATGCTCTTGTTAGGTAACTCTCTCAATCAAGGATTAGATGAAAATCTTTCATTTGAGGAAGCAATAAGAAAGTTGGTCGAATCCCATTTTGATTTTGTCAGAGAAAATCCCAATCTATTAAACTTTATTCTTACCGAGACAGTTAATAATGAGGAACTCAAGCAAATCTTCCTCGAAGAAATACGCCCAATAATGCTTAATTCTTTCGGTCGTATTGAAAAATTATTAGCAGAGGCTGTTGCAAACGGAACGATAAGGCCAACTAAAAGTTTTGATTTACTTACTAACATTTCGTCTATAAATATAATGACATTTAGGATATTACCATTTGCAAAGGATTTTCTAACTGTAAACACTCCTGAATATCTCGAAAATCTAATCAACGAACGAAAGGAAAGTAATGTTCAATTTATTTTGAACGCTTTGAGGGTATAATTTTTTTTTAGCCCGGCATTAACAAAATTGTTAATCAAGCAAGTTAATTCAATTCACATTAAAAAAAATAGTAAAATGAGTTTCAAGAAAAAAATCAAATGGATAGCCCTTTCATTCGGGATTTTCATCTGCATTGTAGTAATTGCAGGTTTGTTGTATTGGCGGAGTATAAGTCGCCACGATTTTAGAGCAATGGATGTTCCCATTACAACCGTTGTAACCACTATCAGCCGAGATGCAAACGCCGTACACAATACAAGTTCGCAATGGCGAGGTGTAAATCGTGATGGTATTTATCACGAAACCGGATTACTCCAAGAATGGCCTGCCGAAGGTCCACAACTGTTGTGGTATATTCAAGGATTGGGCGATGGTTTTACTTCCCCCGCCATTGCCAACGGAAAAATTTATATTACAGGACTTGACGGCGACAATCTTGTACTTTTTGTTTTCGACCTCGACGGTAAGTTTCTAAACAGAAAAGTAGTGGGAGGAGAATGGAACAGGGCTTATCCGGGTCCACGTTCTACCGTAGCAGTAAATGATGGCAAGCTGTATATTTTCAGTGCTTTGGGGGTTCTCTTTTGCTTGGATGCAACGACTTTGGGGGAGATTTGGAGAAAAGATGTAATAGCCGAATTAGGCGGTCGAAACATTATGTGGGGCATTACAGAATCGCCATTGATTGTGGGCGATAAGATATTTATCACTCCCGGAGGCAGAGAACACAATATGGTTGCATTGAACAAAAACACAGGGGCATTGATATGGTCGTCGCCCGGTGCAGGCACGATAACTGCTCACTGTTCGCCACAATTTATCAGCGGTTATTCCATACCTATCATTGTAACAAATACCGAACACGAAATTTGGGCAGTCAACGCTGATAACGGCGAAGTACTTTGGATACACCCTCAACCAAGCGGAAATGACGTACATCCCAACACTCCGCTTTATCACAATGGTATGATTTTTTCCACAACAGGGTATCGTGGCGGTTCGTGGCTATACCGTATCACTGACGAAGGAAGGGGTGCGGAGTTGGTTTGGCACAATAACGTGGACAACCAGATGGGTGGAGCAGTGAGGATAGGCAATTATGTTTTCACATCGGGGCATCGCAACAGAGCCTTTGCCTGCATAGATTGGCACACAGGCGAAATAAGGTGGAGAGAAACAGAACTTGCTCCAAACGCCATTATTTCTGCCGACGGAATGCTGTATGTGTACAGCCACAGGGGCATAATGGCATTGGTTAGACCTAATCCCGACAGGTTAGAAATCGTAAGCAGTTTTGAAGTAACATTGGGCACGGGTCAGCATTGGGCACATCCTGTAATACACGATGGTGTACTGTTTATTCGGCGTGGCGATGCACTTATGGCTTATTTGATAAGATAACAAAGAAAACGACCAATGAAAAGAAAAATGACAGTAACTGTTGTGATAGTTCTGGTATTATTATCATTCTTGATTGCAGGACTATTTTTGGGCGGTTGTTCTCCGCAATTTATGGGTAGCCTACCAAGAGGAGAACACAGAGAGAGCATACAGCAATCGCCAAATTTTAGAGACGGGCGTTTCCAAAATATAAATTATACGCCTTCTTTTACTGAAAGTTTTTGGAGCATGTTTTCTCAACCTTCGCGAAGAAGATTGAGACCTGAAAATGAGATCCCTGTTGTAAAAACCAATCTTTGGGAACTAAATCGGGAAGAAGATTTGTTAGTGTGGTTTGGACATTTTTCTGTTTTCATTCAATTAGAAGGCAAGCGTTTTTTGATTGACCCTGTTTTTAGTGGTTCCGGCTCGCCTATTTGGTTTATCAACAGGGCATTTGAGGGAACAGATGTATTCAGACCTTCTGATATTCCTGATATTGACTATCTTATTATTACGCACGACCATTATGACCATCTCGATTATCGCACGGTCAGGGAATTAAGACCTCGCGTGGGTAAAGTTATTGCACCGCTTGGCGTGGGTGCTCATTTTAAGAGGTGGGGTTATTTGGCGGAGGATATTATCGAAATGGATTGGAACGAAGTGGTTGCACTTAATAATTATCTTGAAATATACTGTTTTCCTGCACGTCATTCATCAGGGCGTGGATTAAGACGCAATCGTGCACTTTGGGCTTCATTTCTAATAAGAAGTCAATCACTTACCATTTTCATAAGTGGTGACACTGGCTATGACACACATTTTGCAAAGATTGGTGAACAATTTGGCTCAATAGATTTCGCATTGCTCGAAAACGGACAATATAATACTATGTGGAGATACACACACCTATTTCCCGAAGAAACATTACAAGCAGGCATTGACCTACGTGCAAGAAACATCATTCCAATTCATCACTCTAAATACTCCATAAGCAACCATCGGTGGGACGAGCCTTTGCAGCGCATCACTACTGCCAATGAAGCATTAGAAAATCCACAGCAAATTTTAACACCGAAAATTGGCGAGGTCGTTTTTTTGAATGATACAACACAAAGGTTTACAAGATGGTGGGAAGAGGTGGATTAACCGCAATTTGGACATTGTGAATTGAGCAAAGATATTTCCTGTTTTTGCATATCATACTTTTTTCGTATCTTTGCAGAAAAAAACAAAATGCAAGTTTTTAAATTCGGCGGGGCGAGTGTTGAGTCGGCAAAAGGTGTTCAGAATGTATGTCAAATTATTGCACAACATTTGGATAAGCCTTTGGTTGTGGTTGTATCAGCAATGGGGAAAATTACCAATGCTTTGGAAGATTTACTTGCGGCAAATCGTGAAAAACGCGACACAATGCTGATTTACAACCAAATTCGCGACTACCATTTTCAGATTGTGAACGAACTTTTTCCGGATAAATCGCACAGAATTTATTCAGAACTTGAAAGCGTGTTTTTTGCAATGATGAATTCATATAAGCTAAGCGAGGAAGATTACGATTATCAATACGATCAAATGGTTGGTTTGGGCGAAATGCTCTCGTCAAAAATCTTGAGTTACTATCTGCAACAATGCAAAATTGCAAACCAATGGATAGATGTGAAATCTTGTATTGCTACAGATAGCACGTTTAGAGAAGGAAAAGTAAATTGGAGTAAATCCGAAATTCAAATTCGAGAAGTTACTCGGAAAGTTTTTTCGGAGTATAATTGTTTGGTTACGCAAGGCTTTATTGGTGGCGATGATAAAGGCCGTATGGTTACTTTAGGACGTGAAGGCTCGGACTATTCCGCCGCAATTTTTGCCTATTGTTTGAATGTTGAAAATCTGACTATTTGGAAAGATGTGCCGGGTTTTCTGAATGCCGATCCGCGGTACTTCAAAGATACCCAGAAACTTGATGAAATTACGTACAGTGAAGCGATTGAGTTAGCATATTATGGTGCAACAATTATTCACCCGAAATCTATAAAACCGCTACAAAATCGGCACATTCCGCTTATTGTAAAATCATTCAAAAATCCTAATGCAGAAGGCTCAATAATTTTGAATGAAACTTCTGAAAAAACAAAAATACCTTGCTACATCTGCAAACCCAAGCAAGTTTTGATTTCAATTTACCCTAAAGATTTTTCATTCATTGCTGAGCAAAATATGTCGTACATTTTCTTTGTTTTTGCTGAAAATAATATGAAAATTAATTTGATCCAAAATTCTGCTGTGAGCTTTACGGTTTGTGCGGATGAAAACAAGCAGTATTTTGGGGATTTGATAGAGGCTTTGTCGAATAATTTTAAAGTTCGCTACAATGATAATTTGGAGCTACTCACCGTTCGCCACTACAACGAGGATGATATCAAAAATGTAGTCGGTAGCCGAACTGTTTTGTTGGAGCAGCGTAACCGTACCACTGCACAGTTGGTTTTGTCGAAATAGTTTTTTAAGCCAAGAAATTTCCTTGCAGCGGCAATAAATCGGCCATGCTGTGAAACACGTAGATTTGTCCGGTTGAACCTCGCAAAATACAGCGTATAGGTTGATTGTCACGAATTTCATATTCAATCAGAGATTGTCGACAAGCACCGCAAGGCGGAGTAGGTTTGTCCGTGAGGAATTCGTCTGTAAAAGCCGTAATGGCGATAGCCATAATTTTTTGATTGGGGTGTAAAGCTGAAGCTGAAAATCCTGCAACACGTTCGGCACAAAGTCCGGAGGGGTAAGCTAAATTTTCTTGATTATTTCCAACAACAATATCGCCGTTTTCAGTTAAAACAGCGGCACCAACATGAAATTTCGAATAAGGTGCATAAGCGTCTTTTGCAGCCTGTGTAGCGGCTTCCAAGAGTTTTCTGTCTTCAGGAAGCAAATCTTCCAAACGGTCGAAAGCATCGTATGTTATGGTGATATTTTTTTGCATGATTACAAATTTTTTCTACAAAGATACAAAAAAAAATGTATTTTCCCGATTTTCTGCGAAAGCTACACCACTTCTGCGACAACAAACGTGCTTCCGCCAACAAAAATCAAATCATCCGAATCAGCAGATTTTTTAGCTGCTTCCAGGGCTTCGGCAACAGTCGGAAAAGCATCGCCGAGCAAACCGAACTTTTGGGCTTGCTGTTGCAAATCTTTCTCATTCAAGGCTCGCGGGAGGTTGGGCTTGCAAAAATAATAAACGGCATCTTTCGGAAGTAGTGATAAAATTGTTGTGATATCTTTGTCGTTTACCGCTCCGAAAACTGTATGCAATCGGCGATACGGCGTTTGTGAAAGTTGTTGCAAAATTTGCTTGATACCATCTTCGTTGTGCCCGGTGTCGCAAACAATCAGGGGTTTTTCGCCGATGATTTGCCAACGTCCGAGCAATCCGGTGTTTTTTACGACATTCGCCAAACCTTCTCGAATTGCTTCTTCCGAGAGATTTGGGAATAAATTTTTTACACGAAAAATCGCAGCCAAAGCTGTTTGTATATTTTTTTCTTGGTAAATTCCGAGTAAATCGCACGTTACATTTTCCAAAAAAATATGTTGATCAGCGAAACTGATTTCTGAATGATTTTGTTTGGCGATTTCTAAAAAAACCGGAGCAGTTTTTTCGTTGGTTTCGCCAATAATGACAGGTGTTTCTGGCTTTATGATGCCTGCTTTTTCTGCAGCAATTTTTTCTATGGTATTACCTAAAAATTGCATGTGATCCATACCGATATTTGTAATCACGGAGAGTAGGGGAGTGATCACGTTTGTGGAATCCAACCGTCCGCCCATACCCACTTCGACAATTGCAATATCGACTTGCTCTTTTGCAAAATAGTCGAACGCTAAAGCCACCGTCATTTCAAAGAAAGAAGGTTTTATTACCTCAAAAAGAGCACGATTTTCTTCGACAAAATCCACTACATTTTGTTCGGGAATACAAATGCCGTTGATTTTTACTCGCTCTCTAAAATCTTTCAAATGCGGTGATGTATAAAGCCCGGTTTTATAACCTGCTGCTTGAAAAACCGATGCTAACATGTGCGAAGTTGAACCCTTTCCGTTAGTTCCGGCAACGTGAATGCTTTTGAACTTCGTTTCCGGATTGCCAAGTTCTGTGAGAAGTTTTATGGTATTATCTAAATTAGGCTTGTAGGCACTTGCTCCGATGCGTTGGTACATGGGCAGTTGAGAAAAAAGATAGTCCAAGGTAGATTGATAAGGGCTCATGGTTTATTGTTTTGGTGTGAAAATAAATCCACCTTTTCCGTTAGGTGTTAATGAGCCCATTCCCGGAAAAGGAATATGTGCCCCACCAACGGAAAGATTGTTACTGATAATATATTCCAATATTGTCAAACGTGCTTTGATAGCCATTTGATTATCAACATCGAATGTTGTGGAAACCGTAGGATGCGGCATTTGCACAGCCATTGAATGTACCATATCGCCCCAAATAAGTATGTCGTTATCAACGACAAAAACAGTATGTCCGGGAGTGTGTCCGAAGTTCGGCAAAGCTTGGATAACATCGGTCATTATCTCTTGCTCGGGTGGGAATAAAACCAAATTTTCACGGTAAGTATTGACAACAGCGGTGGCTATTTCACGCCATCTCTCGTTGAGCGTACTGGAAGGGTCTGTAAAAAAAACGTAGTCGTTTTTGGGTACATAAAGCAAAGCATTCGGAAACGCTTTTGCGTTGTTGGAGTCGAGCAACCCGCCGATATGGTCAAAATGCAGGTGTGTAATCAAAATTTTGTCAATCATTTCGGGCGTAACACCGAATTTTTGCAAATTCTCTACCACTCTTATGCCAAGTCCGGCATCAATCAACACGTGTTTCCCGGTGGTTTTGCGAACTAAAAACACATTGGTCGCAGATTGATATGTGCTGTCGGGCATAGTTTCAGCAAATATTTCCGGTGTCAAGCCAATCAAAACGCTGTAATTCATTCTGCCCTGTCCTTCGGCGAGGAGAATAATTTCGTGATTATTTTGCGTTCTGTGCGAAAAAGTGTGAGGCTGTGTGATACCTGTGAAGCCAATAAAGCCTAAAAGCAAGGTCAAAAAGGTCGTTTTCATGCTGTATACATAATTTTCTACAAAGATACGAAAAAAAATCGTATCTTTGCAACGATTTTTAATAACCAAAACTATTATGAGCAAATTATTGGAAGGCAAAACTGCCGTTATTACAGGAGCCGCACGTGGCATCGGAAAAGCAATTGCTATCGCTTACGCAAAACAAGGTGCAAATATTGCATTCACGGATTTGAACTATGACGACACTGCAAAAGCAACCGAAAACGAACTAAAAGCATTTGGTGTGAAAGCCAAAGGATATGCTTCGAATGCGGCAAACTACACGGATACCGAGCGTGTTGTCGGCGAAATTTTAGCCGAATTCGGAACGATTGATATTTTGGTAAACAACGCCGGTATCACGAAAGATACGTTGTTGATGAAAATGACGGAAGAGCAGTGGGACGCAGTAATCAATGTGAACTTGAAGTCTGTTTTCAATTTCACAAAAGCTGTTCAAGGAACGATGCTTAAGCAGCGTTCGGGAAGTATTATCAACATGAGTTCCGTTGTGGGTGTTTCCGGAAATGGCGGACAAATCAACTATTCCGCATCGAAAGCGGGAATTCTTGGTTTCACAAAATCGTTTGCAAAAGAAGTTGGATCGCGTAACATTCGTTGTAATGCGATTGCACCGGGCTTTATCATTACTGAAATGACCGGGCAATTGTCTGAGGACGTTCGCAAAGCGTGGGAAAGCACAATTCCGCTCAAACGAGGCGGAACTCCCGAAGATGTAGCGGAAGTTTGCGTATTTTTGGCTTCGGATATGTCGGCGTACGTGACAGGGCAAACGATTTGCGTTTGCGGTGGAATGAATATGTAAAAGAAACACGGTAGGGGCGAGGTATGTCTCGCCCCTACAATTTTTTCAAAATGTCCCTAATCTCAAATAATCCAACGTGGTATGTACTGTTTTGCATATTGGTGGGATTTTTGTTTGCCGGAATTTTATACTACAAGACGAAGAAAGACGGTTTTGAACCTCCGAAACGCTATCTAATGGCGGGTTTGCGGTTTCTGTCCGTTTTTTTGATAAGTTTTTTGTTGCTTGCCTTTTTACTGAAAACCGAACACCGTCGAACGGAAAAACCAATAGTTGTTTTGCTCCACGATAACACGGAATCGTTAGCCTATTTTGCAAAAGATAACCCGCAGTGGCTTTCGCAATGGGCTGATTTTTCGAATCGTTTGGGAGATAGGTTTGAAGTTGAATCAATGACTTTCGGAAACGATATTTCTTCAACAAACGATATTTTATTCGACCAAAGACAAACCAATATCTCGAATGCGTTGAGACAGGTCAGAACGCAATTTTTCGGTAGAAACTTAACTGCCGTAGTTTTGGCTACTGACGGGATTTTTACCGCAGGTGAACATCCTTTGCAGGCGGCAGAAAGCCTCGTAGCTCCTGTTTTTACAGTTGCTTTGGGCGACACTACCGAACATAAAGATGTGTGGATACATCGTGTAAGTCACAACAGATCTGCTCATTTGGGCAACCAATTTCCGATTAATATCGAATTGCGAGCAACGCAACTACTGAACACGAGGGTAGTTGTAACCATCGAAAACCAAGGTCGGACGCTTTTTTCGAGAGAGGTAAACATTGACAGACCACATTTCTTTGAAACGATTGAGACATTTCAAACAGCTGAAAACGTAGGAATACAACGCTATATAATTTCGGTTTCCGAAGTTGAAGGCGAGCGAAATGTGGTGAACAATCGCAGTGAGATTTTTGTAGAAATTTTGGATTCTCGTAGAAAAATTTTACTGCTCGCAGCATCTCCGCATCCCGATATTACGGCAATTCGAAATTCCATTTTGGCATCCGAACGTTACGATGTGGATTTGGTCTTGGACGGAAATCTGCCATTATCACTCGAAAATTATGATGTAGTTATTTTGCACCAACTGCCTGCAAGGACAGGTGTTATGAACAGCCTTGTTCAGCAAATTGCTGTACGAGAAATTCCCGTTTGGAAAATTTTCGGAACACAAACCGATTTGAGTGCGTTCAATCGAATGAATTTTGGTGTAAATGTAGAACCACGCGGACAGCAGACCAATGACGCCTTTCCGAGTTTCAATACGGCGTTTACGAATTTTACATTTTCCGATGATTCGAGAAATCAGTTGTTTAATTTTCCGCCGTTAACTGTACCTTTTGCAACATTTACACTTGCGGAATCTGCACAGCCTTTTTTGTTTCAAAGAATTTTGAACGTTACAACGGATATGCCGTTGATGCTTGTTAATCAGAATGTAAATAATCGAACTGCTGTGCTTTTGGGCGAAGGAATTTGGCGTTGGCGATTGCACAATTTTTTTCAAAACCAAAATCACGATGCGGTAGATGAACTAACAAACAGAACTGTTCAATTTCTTTCTGCAGCAGCAGACAGACGCCAATTTCGAGTGCATTCAAGACCTATTTTTGACGAGACGGAGCCTATTGAAATGGAGGCAGAACTTTACAATGAGGCAAATGAATTGGTTACTTCTTCAGAGGTTACTATAGAGATTAAAAATGCCGATGGTATAGTGTTTCCGTTTACTTTTTCGCCTTCAGGAACTATGTACAAATTGCGTGCGGGACTTTTGCCTGTTGGCGATTACACCTACATTGCACGAACAAGATTAGGTAACCAAAATCACCAAGCAATGGGTGGTTTTTCGGTACGAGCTATAAACGTGGAACGACTGAATTTGCGTGCCGATCATCAATTGTTGAATTTAATTGCTCTGCAAACCGATGCAGAAATGGTTTACCCTAATCAATTAGATGAGTTGCGAAATATGCTTATTTCTCGTGATGACGCAAGACCTGTAACCTACGTAGAAAGAGTGTTTCGCGAGTTAATCAACCTGAAATGGATTTTGATTTTTTTGACTTTTATTCTTTCTGTTGAGTACTTTCTACGCCGATATTTTGGGGCGTATTGAGAGTGCTTGTTGAATTTAGCTGTCCGCAATCTTCTTCCGAATTCTCGCCGGAATAGGTAAATTTGAAACCACCGACTCACCAATTAATTCACGGATTACAACTGATGCACAATGTGCTCCGAAAATTGGTGGCATATACGATATTGTTCCGACAGTTGTTTTCTTATTTACCTCATCTTCGCAAAATACAACCGAATTTTCTCGTACTTTTTCTGTGGAGAAAACAGCATGAAATCCGCTGTAAATGCCGAATTTACGAAGTCGTTTCCGTAGGGCTTCTGCCAACTGACATTGATATGTTTGAGCAATATCCGCAATTCGAACTTGTGACGGATCAGCTTTTCCACCGGCACCCATTGAACTGACCAATTGTAATTTTAAATTCAGACAATGCACAATTAAGTAAGTTTTTGGCGAAAATGTATCAATTGCATCCACTACAAAATCATATTTCGCAACTTGCAAAATATCGATCAACCTTTGGTCTCTCGCATACTCTGAAATAACGTGCAGCTTCAGATTCGGATTGATATCCAACAAACGTTTTGCCATGACCTCGGCTTTCAAAACACCTTGATTACTGACTAATGCAGGCAATTGCCGATTACGATTAGTTTCATTTACAACATCGCCGTCGACAATGGTCAATTCGCCAATTCCTGCTCTACACAAATGTTCGCAAGCCGCAGAACCTACACCACCCAAACCCATAACCAATACATGAGAGACACGTAATTTGGCAACGTTTTGGCTACCCAAAAGCAATTCTGTTCTTGCTTCCCAACTCATTATTTTCTAGTGCGAAATACCTAATTGTCGGAACAAATCGTCGTCTTGAATAACCATCAAAGCACGTTGATAGGCAGGATCCATAGCACGCATGGTCTTGAAAAAATATCGTCTTCCATAGAGATTTTGTGCCAAACCTGCTTTCAGATTCCGGAAAATAAATCTGTCAGAAGACTCTTGAAGTCGACGTTGAGTAGCATCTTCCTCATCGGCTAAATTCATCAAAAAATCTCTCATTTTTTCTTCCGACCAAAGGATACTTTCGATGTACTCGCGATAGGTTTGGCTTTCTGCAAGTGCGACATTGTCACGCATTTCAGAAAGCATTCGATTCAAAAATACATTTGCTGTTAGTGCACGAATGCTGTTACGACGAACACCTGCTTCTTCGGCGAATTGTTCAAACTCTTCCGCAAATCTTCCTTCGATTTGAAAATTGTTGTAAAAATCTTCAAAAGTGGGATATGTTTCCAACAAATTTTGACGCTCTCTGTCCAAGTATGTCATGATGAAATTGTTGAGTGCCCCTGTTCTGCGAAGATCGACAAAAAAGTCTGAAACTCGGTTTGTATCAATGGGTGTAAAAATATCAGGAATAATACCACCTCCGCCATATACCACACGTCCGCCGGATGTGAAAAATCTCAGCGAATCAGGTAACATGATTGAATCCGGATGAACGAGTTCGCCACGTGTAAAACGATTCATTAAATCTTCAAAATATTGCTCAAAACCATCGTTGAATGGCTTTTGAATACTGCGTCCCGATGGTGTGTAATATCTCGCAATAGTCAGCCTAATTTCAGAACTATCACCCGGTACAACAAATGGTCGCTGCACGAGACCTTTTCCAAACGTACGGCGACCTACGATAATACCACGATCGTGGTCTTGAATGGCTCCCGAAACAATTTCGCTGGCAGATGCAGAACGCTCATCAACAAGTACGACAAGTCTCCCGGTTCTGAACATACCACCACGTGTTGACATACTGTTTTGGCGAGGCTGATTCGCACCTTCCATATAAACAATCAACAGATTTCCTTCCAAAAATTCATTCGCCATTTCAATGGCTTGATCCATGAAGCCGCCTGAATTTCCTCGTAAATCGAGAATAATATTTTCTGCACCTTGTTGAATTAAACTTTGCAAAGCAGCTCTAAATTCGGTAGCAGTTCTTTGTGAAAAACGATCAACACTGATATAACCGGTGTTCTCATTTTCCATAAAAAATACTTCTACCGTGTGAATAGGAATCCTATCGCGGACAATTCTAAATTCTCTAACCTCGCCATTCCTTAAAATACCAATTGTCACGATTGTACCTCTGGGACCTCTCAAATTGCTAAATACGAAATCATTCCTCGCACTGTCGCCGGTTGCATTTATTCCATCAATCGTTACGATTCGGTCGCCGGCTTGAATGCCAAGCCTTTCGGAAGGCCCGCCGCTAAGTGCTTCCATAACGATAACCGTATCGTTGAGGATATTGAAGGCTACACCAATTCCGTAAAAAGCACCTTGTAATGCTTCGTTTGCACGTTGCACATCACGAGCGGGAATGAATTGAGAATGTGGGTCTAAATGCCTTAATATTTCAATGGTACCTCTTTCAACAAGAGGCATCAATTCCACTTGATCCACATACCTGAGATGAATGAGGTTTAAGAGAAAATCACTGTTTGTTCTTGCTGTTCGCAAATCATTATTGTTTCTCGAAAACGCAGGAAGCGAAAGCAAAATAATGGCGATAGTTAAAAATAAATGTTTCATCTTGACAAGAGTATTTAGCCTACAAAAGTACAAAAAAAAAACGAGATATGCAAATTTAGCGAAAACACAAATCTATGAAAAAATAGGGCAACCGCATCAAAATGTTAAGGGAAATGACAGTAGCCAACGGATGTCTCGCTACGCTCGACATGACGGGGCTTTGCGGGAAGGGGTGGATGAGGATGAGCAGTGGCTTGCCACCGCTCATCCTCATCCTTTTTCCCCACTATGGTGGCGGTGTCATCCCGAACGCAGTGAGGGATCTACTTGATAGTGTGTGTGTTATTTGCTAAGATGTGCTTTTTTTTCAACACTTTGTGGTTGGGCTAAATTTGCATATCTCGTTTTTTTTCGTATCTTTGCACCTTAAAAACAACAAAATGGCAATTTACAATGAATATAAAAACCTCAGCCTAACTCGCATCGGAGAAGAAGTGCTAAAATTTTGGGAAGAACAAAACATCTTTCACGAAAGCCTGGAAACTCGCAAAAACAGCACACCTTTTGTGTTTTACGAAGGCCCACCATCTGCAAATGGTGTTCCGGGAATTCATCACGTGATGGCTCGTGCCATTAAAGATGTTTTTTGTCGTTACAAAACGCTCAAAGGATTTCACGTTACGCGAAAAGCCGGCTGGGATACGCACGGATTGCCTGTAGAGCTTGCTGTTGAGAAAAAATTGAACATCACAAAAGAAGATATCGGAAAAACAATTTCGATTGAAGACTACAACAAGGAATGTCGTACCGAAGTGATGAAATATACCGATCTTTGGGAGGAATTGACCCAAAAAATGGGCTATTGGGTGGATATGAACGATCCTTATGTGACGTACGAAAACAAGTATATCGAAACAATTTGGTGGTTGCTGAACGAACTTTATAAAAAGGATTTACTCTACAAAGGTTACACCATTCAGCCGTATTCGCCCGCTGCAGGAACCGGTTTGAGCACACACGAACTCAACCAGCCCGGCTGTTATCGAAGTGTGAAAGACACCACGCTTGTTGCACAATTCAAAGTTGTGCGTAATAGCGAAAGCGAAAAATTATTCAGCGATGTTTTCGGTGATTTATTTTTCTTGGCATGGACAACTACGCCTTGGACACTGCCCTCGAATACTGCTCTTTGCGTTGGAAAAAATATTTCCTATGCAATGATAAAAACCTTTAATCCTTACACTTTCGAACCTATTACGGTTATTCTCGGAAAGGAAACCGTAGCAAAATACTTTAACTCGGAAAACTTAGTCGAAAACTCTGCTGAATTAACCCTTCCGGAAGATAAGAAGAATCTGCCATATCAGTTGGTTTGCGAAGTAAAAGGAAGCGATTTGAAAGGTTGTCGTTATGAACAACTATTACCCTATGCACAACCCGAAGAAGGCGACGCTTTCCGTGTGATTACAGGCGATTTTGTAACAACAGAGGATGGAACCGGAATTGTTCACATCGCACCAAGTTTTGGTGCAGACGACTTCCGTGTTGCTAAACAAAACGGGATTGGCGCACTTACGATGGTTGATAAAACAGGGCGTTTTGTAGTCGAAATGGGCGAATTTGCAGGACGTTTCGTAAAGCCGGAATATGAAACGGATTATGACCCAAAGAAAACAGTCGCTGTAGATGTCGATATCGTCGTGAAATTAAAACACGAAAACCGAGCTTTCAAATCTGAAAAATACGAACACTCGTATCCGCATTGCTGGCGTACGGATAAGCCGATTTTATACTATCCGTTGGATTCGTGGTTTATCAAAACAACTGCGTTCAAAGAACGTATGATTGAGCTCAACAAAACCATTCACTGGAAGCCCGAAGCCACAGGAACAGGGCGTTTTGGAAATTGGCTCGAGAATTTAGTGGATTGGAATTTGTCACGCAGTCGTTATTGGGGCGTGCCTTTGCCAATTTGGACAACCGAAGATAGAATGGAGCAAATTTGCATTGGATCGGTTGAACAATTGCAGCAAGAAATTGAAAAATCCGTCAAGGCGGGATTTATGAAAGCCTCACCATTAAAGAACTTTAAGGCAAACGATTTTTCAAAAGAAAATTATGACACCTTCGATTTACATCGTCCGTATGTTGATGAAATCACTTTGGTTTCGCCGAGCGGACAAAAAATGTTCAGAGAAACGGATTTGATTGATGTTTGGTTTGATTCGGGTGCAATGCCTTATGCACAATATCATTACCCGTTTGAAACGGACTTGAAAGGTGTCTATCCTGCGGATTTTATCGCAGAAGGTGTTGATCAAACACGAGGTTGGTTTTTCACGCTTCATGCGATTGCAACGATGTTGTTTGATTCGGTGGCATACAAAGCTGTTGTGTCGAATGGTTTGGTGTTGGATAAAACAGGGAATAAAATGTCGAAACGTTTGAACAATGCTGTTGATCCGTTTGAAACCATTGCTAAATACGGTCCCGATGCTACACGTTGGTACATGATTACGAATGCACAACCTTGGGACAACCTCAAATTTGACATTGAGGGAATTCCCGAAGTGCAACGCAAATTTTTCGGAACCCTTTACAACACGTATAGTTTCTTTGCGTTGTACGCAAACATTGATAAATTTACATACAAAGAGGTCGATATTGCGATAGAAAAACGTCCTGAAATTGATCGTTGGATTTTGTCGGAATTAAACACGTTGATAAAACATGTTGATGAATGTTATGCCGACTATGAGCCCACTAAGGCAGGACGTGCTATTCAGGATTTTGTAGATGCACATTTGAGTAACTGGTATGTGCGACTTTGTCGACGTCGTTTTTGGAAAGGTGATTACTCCGATGATAAAATTTCGGCGTATCAAACGCTTTACACGTGTTTGAATGTGATTGCAAAATTGATGTCACCGATTGCACCGTTTTTTGCTGAAAGGTTGTACTTGGACTTGAACAATGCAACGAAAAAAGAGTTGTTCAAATCTGTACACTTAACGGATTTTCCAACGTGCAATCAAAATGCCGTGGATAAAAAACTGGAAGAACGTATGCAGTTGGCACAACAAATTTCATCGATGGTATTGTCGTTGCGTAAACGTTCGAACATTCGTGTACGTCAGCCGTTGCAGAAGATTTTAATTCCGGTTATCAACAAACATTTGCAAACGCAGATCCAAGATATTTCGCACTTGATTTTGTCTGAAGTTAATATCAAAAACATCGAATTTCTCACAGAAACAGGCTTTTTAACAAAAAAAATCAAAGCCAACTTCAAACAACTTGGTCCGAAATACAGCACGCTGATGAAGCCGATTTCCGCAGCAATTGCGGCATTCACGCAAAGTGATATCCAAAAAATGGAAGTCGATGGAAAGTATATGCTGACGATTGACAATCAGCCTGTCGAAATTTTGATGTCCGATGTGGATATCATTACCGAGGATATTCCGGGCTGGGTGGTTGCCAACGAAGGCACTTTGACGGTTGCATTGGATGTTACAATTTCCGATGAGCTTAGAGAAGAGGGCATCGCAAGAGAGTTGATAAACCGTATCCAAACCATCAGAAAAGAGCAAAATTTTGAAGTTACCGACAAAATAAAACTCATTATTGAAAAAAATAATGAAATAAATTTGGCGATTCAGAATAATTTTGCGTATATTTGCACTGAAACTTTGGCAGAGTCGTTGGATTTGGTTGAGCAAATCAATCATCCGAATGTTCACGAAATCGAACTGACGGAAAATCTGAAAACGCGTGTCGTAGTTGAGAAAATATAAAATGTAGGGGTCGAAGATTTCCGACCCAACCAATTAAAGAAGAAAGGAACAAAGCCATGGCAAAAACAGAAAAAAACAAGTTTTCCGACAAGGAACTACTGGAATTTAAGAAAATCATTCTCGCGAAATTGGAAAAAGCCCGCGAAGACCTGAAAATACTGACGGAAGCGTATATCAACAATGGCGAAAACGACATTAACGATACATCGCCGACATTCAAAGTATTGGAGGAGGGTTATCAAGTAATGTCGAAAGAGGAAAATGCACGTTTGGCGGCTCGTCAGCAAAAATTTATTGCATCACTCGAAGCAGCATTGATTCGTATCGAGAACAAAACGTACGGCGTTTGTCGGGAAACCGGCAAACTGATTGCCAAAGAGCGTTTACGTTTGGTACCTCACGCTACATTGAGTATTGATGCAAAATTACAGCAAAACAAGCCAAAATCGGCATTTCAAAAGAACGAAGAGTGAAAAAAAAGTATTTGCCGCTCGTCATAATCGGCGTAGTGTTGTTGATAGATCAAACCCTGAAATTTTGGGTCAAGACAAATATGTTGCTTGGTCAGGAATTTGTGATTTTTAGTTGGTTTCGTATTTTCTTTTTAGAAAACGAAGGTATGGCGTTTGGTTGGACGTTTGGCGGGGCTCACGGAAAAATGATTTTATCACTTTTGCGAATTGTTGTTGTAACCGGAATTATTTGGTGGATTTATGATTTGATTCGCAAAAATGAGAACAGTTGGACGATTGCGGCGGTGTCGCTGATAGCTGCGGGAGCACTTGGAAATATCATAGACGGCACTTTTTATGGTCTGCTTTTTAGCGAAAGCGGTATTTATGGACGCATAGGTGCGGAAGTTGCACAGTTTTTGCCTGCAGCAGGTGGCTATGCAGCTTTTTTGCACGGAAATGTTGTCGATATGTTTTATTTTCCGTTGATTGACACTACGTTGCCGGAGTGGTTGCCATGGATTGGTGGTAGAGATTTTTTATTTTTCAGACCTGTATTTAATGTTGCCGATGTAGCGATATGCAGTGGAGTTGTGTTATTTTTTATTTTGCACATTTTTGAAAAGAAAAAAGGGGAAAGCACAACCGCAGAAGCAAACGTATGATTCTTTTTCCAAATGCCAAGATTAATCTCGGACTTTTCATTACAGAGAAACGTTCCGATGGGTTTCATAATATTGAGACAATTTTGTTCCCAATTCCGTTGTGTGATGCGTTGGAAATAACGGTAGGGGCGGGGTCTGCCCGCCCATTTCGCAGCAAGGGCGGGCAGACCCTGCCCCTACAGGTTCACGGTATTCAAATTGATGGGAATCCTAACGAAAATTTGGTCTGGAAAGCCTACGAATTATTGAAAAACGATTTTAATTTGCCGGATATTCGCATTGACCTTCTCAAAAAAATTCGATTTGGTGCAGGTTTGGGTGGAGGTTCGGCAGATGCGGCATTTATGTTGAAGTTGTTGAATGAAAAATTTTCGTTGAAAATTTCTGATGAAAAGTTGGAAAATTATGCTCGCCAAATTGGAAGTGATTGTGCATTTTTTGTAAAAAATAAGCCTGTTTTTGCTTACGAAAAAGGTGACAAATTTGAGTCAATAAGTTTAGATTTATCGGGCTATCAGCTTGTGCTGATTTGTCCACCAATTCACGTAAGTACAAAAACGGCTTATCAAAATATTGTTCCGAAACCTGCAAGTTTTAGTCTGCGTGAACTTCCCGAAATCCCTGTTAAGGACTGGAAGGCTGTGTTGAAAAATGATTTTGAACCCTCCATTTTTGCACAATATCCGATACTATCTGACATCAAACAGAATTTATACGACTCGGGCGCAGAATATGCCTCAATGTCCGGTAGCGGGTCGTCGGTTTTTGGTTTGTTTGGCAAAGAACAAAGGTTTGAAAAGAACAAAAGACTGACAAATCATTTTGATTATCAGTCTTTCGTTCTTTGATGGTGGCATCGGTCGGAATCGAACCAACGACACAAGGATTTTCAGTCCTCTGCTCTACCAACTGAGCTACGACGCCATCCGTTTTGGGTTGCAAAGATACAACTTTTTTTTGAAACGACCAAATTTTTACGAATATTTTTGTATCTTTGCAAAAAATCTCAGTGATAAACCTAACCATAGACATAGGAAACACCTTAACCAAGTTCGCCATTTTTGAAAACGATGAAATGCTGACTTATCAAAATGTAGAGCGTTTGGAAGCCAAACATATTTTGGAAATTTTGAAACAATTTTCGTTGACCGGATACATCGTTTCGTCAGTTGCAAAAATGCCTGACTTTTTACACGAAGTACTAAAAGATGTAAAATGCGTTGAATTTAATTATCAAACACCAATTCCGATTATCAATAACTACGAAACGCCCGAAACATTGGGGTTGGATCGTTTGGCACTGGCTATTGCAGCAACAAAACTTGCTCCGCAAACCGATGTTCTGGTAATCTCTGCAGGGACTTGTATTACTTACGATTTTATTACATCGAAAAATGAATACATCGGAGGTGCAATTTCTCCGGGTTTACAGATGCGTGCACGTGCCATGCACGAGTTTACCGAGCGACTGCCTTTGGTCGATTTACCTAAGGAAATAGGGTATTACGAAGCAAGTTCAATATCTGCTATTCAGTCAGGAATACTCAAAGGTGTGCAAGATGAAGTAAACGCAAAAATCATATTCTTTAGAGAAAAAAATCCAACGGGAAAAATTTTTTTGACGGGTGGTGATCAAAATTATTTGGTAAATTCAATAAAAAGTCGTACATTTGCAACTTCTAATATGGTATTAATCGGACTTAATGAAATTCTACAGTATAACATCAAGAAATCTTAAACACGCACTCACGCTTCTGTTTGCCGTTTTTTTAACGGGTATTTTTCAAGCACAAAATCTCTCCATTTCACCGTACTCAAGATTCGGGGTGGGAGATCTTCAGCCTATTCAAACACCGAGGAATGTGGCTATGGGTGGACTATCTGTAGCATTAGTGTCGCCATTGGATTTAACAACCCAGAATCCGGCATCGTACATGAATTTGGATTCGCTGATGGTGAACTTTGAAGTAGCCCTGCACACGGCACATTCAAGACTACAGCAAACAATCAATGGAGAGACTACATCTGCTAACACAAATCGTGCATCGTTAGGACAAATCTCATTTGCTTTTCCAATTACCAATTGGCTAAGATCGGGTTTTGGCTTAACACCAACTTCCAATATGAGCTACAATGTTTCTCGCGAATTTGGTGTAGGAGATACTATTATCGGAAGGCGAATACTCAATCACCAAGGAGACGGAGGACTCAGTCAAGTGTTTTTCGGACTTGCATTAGGAACAAATCAAATATCTGTTGGTGCAAATTTTAACTATCAGTTTGGGTCATTTACCCGTAACACTTATGTGTTTTTTTTGGATACAATTTTACCAATCCCAACAGCTACAGAACGACTAGTGGAAATTAATGCAGCAGGTTTTTTTGTTGACTTTGGACTTCAATATAGACAACCATTGTCAGCTCGTTACCAACTTGGTTTTGGCTTTACGTTTAGACCAAGGTATAACCTAAATGCAGATAGAAATTTGTTGGAACTTTCAACCTTTCGACAGGGTGGTATTGTAGATACAATCCATGCTGAAGCTTCTGCAGAAGGTACATTGCGGATGCCCGAAATGTACAGATTTGGCTTGTCGCTCGAAAGGTTAGGTCGTTGGGTTATTGCAGCCGAATACTCGCTTGTAGATTTTAGCAATTATCGGGAGTTTGGACATAGAGATCCCAATTTATCAGTTTCACAAATGTTTCGTATGGGAATGGAGTATAAAGGACGTCCCTTTGATAATCGTTTCATGAATCGCTTGACTTATCGTTTTGGTTTTCATCACGGAACAAGTTATGTTGCTTTCGGCGAAGAGTCGCTTATCCAGCAAGGTATTAGTTTTGGCTTTGGAATGCCCATTGTGCGTAGAGGAGGTTTTGGTGGTAACTTTGCAAGATTGGATTTCGCAATAGAGCTTGGGCGAAAAGGAAACAGAAATATTCCCGGACAAATTCAAGAAAATTATGGACGCATAGTTGTTGGAATATCAGCGTTTGACCGATGGTTTATACGTGGAAGATTCGACTAACCATTAAACTATATCCACTCCAAAGTGTCAAACCAGTAAGAAAAACAAATTTACGATGAAGATGAAAACGATTAAACCTATTATTTTGTTGCTTTTTGCCTTGAGTAGTGTGCACGTCTCGGCTCAAAGATTTGGTCACTCCGAGCAAGATAGTGTTCTTTGTGTTCGAAACGTATCGTTGTACACAGAATTTTTCAACCAGCGGGATATGGCAGCCGCTTTTGACCCGTGGTATCAAGTTCTTAGAATTTGCCCGGCATTTCATGTCAACACGTTTATTCGCGGACGTCAAATTGTCATGCATAGAATTACACAAGAAAGAGACCCCGCACAACGTGAGAAATATATTGACTTGCTACTCGAGGTGTGGGATATGCGTATCCAATATTTTCCGCAAGGACAGGAGGGTCTTCTTTTAAGTCGGAAAGCACACGATTTTAGAGGACTTCGTCCGCGACAAATCAACGAAGCCTACGAAATGATGTATCGAGCTGTTGCGGAATTGGGCGTTGGTAACGACCATGTTGCTCCATTTTTACTTTTCCAATATGCAGTAGAAAACTGGCGAGCCGGAAATATTGATATGGATAGAGTGGTTGATATTTATGAGATTTCAGCTTCTTATTTGGAGAGAATTCTCAGGGCTCAACCGGGTGACACAAACATCATAAACACACTTGCAAATTTAGATGCTGCATTTGAACCTCTTGCAACATGCGATGTGATGATTCCGATTTTTGAAAGAAGATGGGAAGAAAACCAAGGCGATATTGCTTTTTTGCAAAATGTTACCCGAGTCTTGGATAATGCAAATTGTAACGATAGTGAGCTGTTTTTTAAGGCTACACGAACTCTACATGCACTATATCCAAGCCCGAGATCAGCCTTTTTAATCGCACGAATGTTTTCTGCACAGCAAAACTGGAATGGTGTTATTACCTATTTGAGTTGTCATGCCGGCCAATTGGAAAACGATCGGGAGCGTGTTCAAGCATTTTTATTGTTGGCACAAGCTTATACACAACAGCGTAGATTCCGCGAAGGACGTGCGGCAGCACTGAGAGCATTAGAAGTTGATCCTACTGCTGGTATGGCACATCTGCTCATCGGTATGATGTACGCTCAGACTGCAAGAGAGTGTGGTGGCGATGATGCGATTTCAAGAGCAGCAGTGTATTGGGTGGTCGTAGACAGACTTGAAAGAGCAAGAAGTCTTGACCCGAACTTACCTCGAATTAATGAACACATTGCAGCGTTCAGACAACATTTTCCTACCGGAGATGACTTGTTTTTCCAAAGCATTACAGTGGGGAGTACCTGGCGTGTAGAATGCTGGATTCAAGAAACTACAACCGTTCGTGCTCGTCCGTAGGCTTGGCTTCGACAGGCTCAGCCACCCCACACGGTCGTTGAGCGTAGTCAAAATGCCCGTATACTGAATAAATCAAAAATGAAAAAAATCCTGATAATAATCGTTTCCGCAGTGTTGGTAGCAAGTTGTACCCAACAAGGAGAACCATTTTTGCTGGACGAAAATGCCCCGCACCAAACGATGAGAAATGCAACGATTATGCATACGGACTCGGGACGAGTACAGATGGTTACGTGGGGTGAGGAAATTTGGAATTTCGAGGATGAATATCAAACACAAGAATTTCCACGAAGCATCAGAGCCACGTTTTATGATGAATATGGTAATATAACCTCGATTATCACAGCTGACGAAGGCACCAATTGGCAAGCAAAACAACTGATGAATCTTCGAGGGAATGTGATTATTCTTGATTTGAGGGATGGGTCAAGAACATATACCGAAGACTTTTTCTGGGATCAAGAGAAAGGCGAAATTTATTCCAATGTTCCTGTTTTACGAGTCTTTCCGGATGGAATGGAGCAACATGGAACAGGTTTTAGAGCTGATGAGCAAATGTATCATTGGAATATTGAGAATCCCCGTTTCACTCTTAATTTGTAATGGACTTACTGCTGATTATTGCTGTTGTTCTAGTGTTTTCGGGTTTTTTCTCCGGAATTGAAATTGCTTTTGTAAGTGCCAACAAGTTGAAAGTCGAAGTGGATAAAAACAACCACGTTTTTTCAGCACGACTGTTGTCGCATTTCATAAAAATGCCCTCGAAGTTTATTGTATTTGTACTTCTCGGAAACAATATCACGCTGGTTATTTACGGCATATTTGCCGCCAAACTTTTAGACCCATGGATTGTGTCGTGGCTCCCCGAAGTGCTGAACACACAGTCTATTTTACTTATCATTCAAACAATTATTGCGACAACAGTTGTTTTAGTGTTTGCCGAATTTTTACCTAAAACGTTGTTTCGTATGAACTCGAACAGAGTTTTATCCGTATTCTCGATTCCGATTACATTGATTTATATTTTGCTTTATCCTGCGGTGTATCTGTTTATGGGATTGAGCAATATGCTTCTCAAACGTTTCTTCAAACATAAAACTACAGAAGTTAGCAAAATCAGATTTTCGCCAATTGACATTGACCACTATATTCAAGAATTCAGCAATGTTCCAAAAGAGGAAAACGAAATTAGTCAAGAAATCCAAATGGTACAAAACGTCATGGATTTGCAACATGCCAAAGTACGCGAATGCATGGTTCCACGTAAGGAAATCGTGGCAATTGACGTGAGGTCTTCGCTTACGGAATTGCAGCAAAAATTCACAGAAACAGGTCTGTCAAGAATTTTGATCTACAAAAGCTCGGTTGATGATATTATCGGCTATGTTCATGCGTTCGATTTGTTCAAAAAACCAAAAAGCATTCGTGATATCTTGCGTAAAATAGAAGTCGTTCCGGAAACAATGCTCTGCAACAAGTTGATGAAAGAGATGATTGACAAGAAACGCAGTATTACAGTGGTTGTGGATGAATTTGGTGGCACCTCCGGTGTGATTACTTTGGAAGACTTGACCGAAGAAATTTTCGGAGAAATTGAAGATGAATTTGATGTGGACGATTCTTTCGAACGAAAAATTGACGACAAACGTTATGTGTTTTCGGCACGTTCGGAAATTGATCACTTAAACCAAAATTTTGGATTAAATTTACCCGAATCCGACGAATACGAAACCTTGGCGGGTTTGATTATGAATTATCATGAAAATATTCCACAAAAAGGCGAAGAGATCCACATCAATGACAAGTTTATTTTTCGCATTTTGCAAGCTTCTGACGCAAAAATTGAAAAAGTGATGCTGACGATTATTGAATAATTGTAGGGGCGAGGCATGCTTCGACTTCGCTCAGCAACCGTGCCTCGCCCCTACAGTAAAAATACCACTATGAACCCCACACTAATCTTTTCAATAATCGCCGCATACCTCTTACTTATATTCGGCATTTCATACCTCACTACGCGAAAACTCGACAGTCAATCGTTCTATCTTGGAAATCGCCGTGCACCTTGGGGAATCATAGCAATGGGTATGCTTGGCACATCAATTTCGGGAGTTACCTTTATTTCCGTTCCCGGAATGGTGATGAATAGCGGGTTTCAGTACATGCAAATGGTGTTTGGGTTTCTGTTCGGTTACATTGCCGTTGCGTATATTTTGCTGCCGGTTTATTACAAAATGAACCTCACATCAATTTACACGTATTTAGAGAGACGTTTTGGTACGCATTCCTACAAAACAGGGGCTTCATATTTCTTATTCTCAAGAACTTTAGGTTCGGCACTCCGTTTATATATTGTTGCCATCGTTTTGCAAAAAATCCTTTTTGACGCATGGAATATTCCGTTTGTTGCAACGGTCAGCGTAATGGTTCTGTTGATTTTTTTGTACACGCAAAAAGGTGGAATAAAAACGGTTATTTGGACAGATATTATCCAAACAACGGTCTTTTTAGGAGCCGTTGTTGTCGTTCTTTTTTATGTGATGAATGCGTTGGATTTGAGTTTCTTTGGAATGTTCAGATCCGTTGCAGATAGCGATATGTCGCAGATTTATGTGGGTGATGTTTCGCACCCTCGTTTTTTCTGGAAACAGTTTTTTGCGGGCGTATTCACGGTAATTACCATGACGGGCTTGGATCAAGATCAAATGCAAAAAAATTTGGCTTGTAAATCTTTGAAAGATGCTCAAAAAAATATGCTAACGTATGGTGCAATGTTTATACCTGTCAATCTCATATTTCTCACGCTTGGCGTACTTTTGGTGAAATATGCACAACAGGTAGGGTTAGACCCGCATAGTTTGGCAGGCGACGAATTATTTTCGACTTTGGCTACGCAAATCAATCCGGTTACGGGCGAACTTTTTCTTGGAACATTTGTGAGTGTTTTGTTTGTTCTCGGAATTATTGCAGCAGCGTATTCCAGTGCAGATTCAGGGCTTACGGCACTTACCACATCTTTTACGGTAGATATTTTGAATGTTAAAAACGAAGACCCAAAATTGATTATAAAGCGTCGATTAGCTCACATTGGCGTATGCTTGATCATGGTAGCAGTAATTGTTTTACTGAATTTTTATGGCGATGACAGTGTGATTAATGTCATTTATATGGTTGCGGGCTACACCTACGGCCCATTATTGGGCATGTTTGCTTTCGGTTTATTTACAAAACACGCACTAAAAGATCGTTTTATTCCGATAGTTGCTATTCTTTCGCCAATTTTGACTTATTTTTTGAATACCTACGTTCACGATTTCGGCTTTGCGATTTTGATTGTGAATGGCGTTTTGTGTTTCTTGGGATTGTGGTTGATTAGGCTAAAGCCATAAAGAAGCCAGCAGCAAATAAGCCGTCGCCGCAGGTGCAGCGAACAAAATGCTGTCTAATCTGTCGAGCAGTCCACCGTGTCCGGGCAAAAGTGTTCCGGAATCTTTCACGTTCAAACTGCGTTTGATATACGACTCGAACAAATCGCCGGCTGTGCCGAAAACCACAACTACAATAGCCAAACCTATCCAGATAATAATGAATTTCGCTACAAAACCGTCAGCCACGAAATAGCAGAATAGGACACCCGCAATAATCGTAAAAAAAAGCCCGCCGAAAAAGCCTTCCCATGTTTTTTTGGGAGAAATGCGTTCGAATAGTTTTGTTTTTCCGAATTTTGTTCCAACCAAATATGCAAATGTGTCATTCACCCATACAAATGCAAACAGTGCCAAGGCAACCAGCGGACTTGCTCTATGTAATAGAATCAAAAAGAAGAATGGTAAAATGATGTAAAAATATGCAAAAACCGAATACCACAAACTCTTTTTTTGGTCGGGGCTTCCATTTTCTTTCAGCATTTTTCTGTATTCAAAAATCATAAATCCCCACAAAAAAGCCATTACGAGAAAAAAACTCGCCCTACTTATCAGTATTGATGCGATAATCACAGCCACGAAAACAATTCCTGTAAGGGTACGCTTAACGAGATTAGATTGAATTTTCATAATTATTGTGGCGTTGTAGTGTCGATTAAAAACAGAAAAAGTTGCTTGGGACCAAAACCTTGCTCTACTTCGCCATCAATATCTTCTACTCGACTCAATCCATTCACAATTGAGAAGCTTGACGGCATTTTTGTCGGAAATTTATCCTTAATTAGTTTAAATGCGGACTTTAAATCGGGTTGTATTTGATCTAAAGTTCCAATCACAATTTGAGTGTTCAAGACACTCAAGATTCTTCGTCCTGATGCAGATTGCGAGCTAAATACAATGCTTCCTGTTCGAGCAATCAGAAAATCGCAGGTAGTGATGCCCACTTTTTGGGCAAGCAACTCGTCAGAATTATCTGTAAACGGTAATTCTGCATGGTTTAAGATACGTTGTAAGATTTCTTCTGCACAATATATTTTGTCCCATTTTTCTTGCTGTGAGAAAAACCGAATACTGTCCACAGCCTCTTGAGCATTTTCGCAGTACACAAATTTTCCGCCATTTCGAATAAAGTTTTCCGCAAACTCGATATCCAAACTGCTTTTGAAATCGTGATAAACCGATGTATCCAAATCAAGCTCGTGAAAAGAGGAGGGAGTACGCTCAATGAGTGCATCGCGTACGCTTTTCAATGTCCTTTCCTTATCGTTCACGGTATTCATTGGTTAAAAAATATCCAAACAACTTTGTTCCGGGTTGTCAATAAAAGAAGATATGGTTGAAAAATTTAGGATCATACGCTCTGCAAGTCCTGAGGTTGGTATATTTCCTGTACGTAACCAGACTACCTTTGGCGGAGAACCGTGAAGTATAGACATATCAAAAAAATCAGAGTCAAAAGTCACGATAGTGAAATTGTTTTGTTTTGCAAACTGCCATATATCCGAGTCTTTACTGTTGTGTAGCCCAACAACTCCGACTTGTCGACAGTCGGAAAAACTATCAGGCAATAACTGCAAAATGCGGTACGAAATGTTTTGGTCGAACAATAACTTCATATCACACGTATAGCAAAGTTCGTTCTCTTTTAGCGGCAAATGCAAGGCAGGCAAAAATATCGTGCTGTGTCAGCTCGGGAAAATCTGCAAGAATCTCATCGTAAGACATGCCTGAGGATAACCATTCCAAAACATCGTAAACGGTAATACGAGTGTCTCTTATGCAAGGTTTTCCAAAGCGTTTTTCGGGATTGATGCTAATCGTGTTGCTAAAGATATTCATAACAGTGATAATTAAAGTTCGCTTGTGCAAAGTTACAATTTTTTTCTGAAATAACCAAATAGCAACGAAAAGGCAGGAGAAAAACTGTCTTATGTAATGTGCCGAATAAGTTGTTTTTAACTATTTCCTTCCACAACATTAGCATCTATTACCGGATCTTCAATTGCTTTTTCCGCATCAGCCGGACGAGGTCCAAAAATTTGTTCCAAATCATCTCTAAAAAGCACTTCGCGTTTCATCAACGTGTCTGCCAAAGTATCTAACTTATCGCGATTCTCCGCCAAAATATCTTTTGCTTTTTGATAGGCAGCTTCCACTATATCTCGAACTTCCGTATCAATGATTTCTGAGGTTTTTTCGCAGTAAGGCTTGGAAAAGCTGTATTCTTGCCCACCTTGCGAGTCGTAATAACTGATATTTCCAATCTTGTCGCTCATGCCAAAATATGCAACCATTGCGTAAGCTTGCTTGGTTACTTTCTCCAAATCGTTCATTGCACCTGTCGATATTCTTCCAAATACAACATCTTCTGCGGCACGTCCGCCAAGGGTTGCCGTCATTTCATCAAGCATTTGATCACGAGTTGTAATTTGTCGTTCTTCGGGCAAATACCACGCTGCTCCGAGTGATTTCCCACGTGGGACTATTGTTACTTTAATTAACGGATGTGCATGTTTCAAAAGCCAACTCACCGAGGCATGTCCTGCTTCGTGATAAGCAATGGTTTTCTTTTCTTCCGGAGAAATAAATTTACAGCGACGTTCCAAACCACCTACAATACGGTCGATCGCATCTAAAAAGTCCTGTTTGTCAACTTCTTTTTTCCCGTTTCGAGCAGCAATCAAAGCTGCCTCGTTGCACACGTTTGCGATATCTGCACCTGAGAATCCGGGCGTTTGTTTTGCCAAGAAATCAATATCCAATTGCGGTGATTTTTTGATATTTTTCAAATGTACATTGAAAATGGCTTTACGTTCTTCGAGCTCGGGAAGTTCAACGTGAATTTCACGGTCGAAGCGTCCTGCGCGCATAAGGGCTTTGTCTAAGATTTCCGCACGGTTTGTGGCAGCAAGAATAATCACACCGCTGTTTGTTCCGAAACCGTCCATTTCCGTTAAAAGCTGGTTGAGTGTGTTTTCGCGTTCATCATTTCCTCCTGTAAATGCGTTTTTTCCGCGTGCACGCCCGATGGCGTCAATCTCGTCAATAAAAATTATACACGGTGCTTTTTCTTTCGCATTTTTAAACAAATCTCTAACACGTGACGCACCCACTCCCACAAACATTTCTACAAAATCCGAACCTGAAATTGAGAAAAACGGCACTTTTGCTTCACCTGCAACAGCCTTTGCCAACAAGGTTTTTCCCGTTCCGGGAGGACCAACCAACAACGCACCCTTTGGAATCTTTCCACCTAAATCGGTATATTTTTTCGGATTTTTCAAAAAATCCACAATTTCCATAACTTCCACTTTCGCCTCTGCTAATCCCGCTACATCGCTGAATGTAACTTGTCCGTTTTTTCCGTCAAAAAGTTGTGCTTTAGATTTTCCGAAATTGAAAATTCCGCCCATTCCTCCACCGCCACCGGGACCGCCCATTCCTCCACTCATCATTCGGCTAATCAACATAAAGATTATAAATATTATGAGCAGTGTCCACAGAAATCCCATACCTTCAAAGAGACCTCGACGAGTTACCTGATCGAAACTTACGCCGGTTGGAGGTCTGAAATTTGCCAATTCATCGGCAGTCAAATGCTCCATTTCTGCTTCTGTAACTGCCTCTTCCCAAATTCGAACTTGATTGTGAAACACATCGACCGATGTTACAAACCTATAAATAAAAAATCTTGGTCTTGCTTGGTCGTCAGTTCTCAAACGTTCGTATTTCAACGTGTCCGCTGCGATTCGCTCCGGTTTGATGGTAACTTCGGCAAATGGTTGATCTCTTGTAGTATGAACGATAACAATTCGCTCAACATCTCTACGTTCGACCATTTCTTGCAATTCGGCTTCAACAATCGGAAACGACCGCTGTTCCCAGCGATTTCCAAAGAAATTCAAACCTATAAGGGCAGCAAAAATTGTCGTCAAAACCCAAGGATAAATCGAAGGGCGTTTAGGCTTTTTTTGTTGCGGATTTTGCTGATTTGGATTTGGTTGCCGGTTTTGCTGTTGATTTGGCTGGTTTTGCTGATTTTCGTTCATTATTTTTTGTGCTCTTTTTTACAGGTTTTTTTGTTGAGGCACGTGGCTGTGCCTCTTTTTTAACGGGTTCTTTTTTTGTGGCAGGTTTTTTCACAGGGATTTCCTCTACAATCGGTGTGATTACTGCATCTGCCCAAAGATTTTCAAGTTGATAATGCTCTCTAACTTCATGTTGAAAAATATGCACGACCACGTCTAAATAATCTAACAAGACCCATTCCGAATTTGTAAAACCTTCGGCGTGTGCGGGGTTCATATGCAGGATTGTTTTCACTTTTCGACGAACTTCTTCGGCGATTGCGTTAACTTGTGTGGTTGAATTTCCGTGTGTGATAATGAAATAATCGAAGTTTGCACCTTTGATTTTTGTCAAGTCAAGCAATAGGATGTTTTCAGCCTTTTTATCGTGCATTGCATCGAAGATGGTGTCAAAAAGAAGTTCCGTAGAGTTTCGCGGTTTGGATTTTGCCATATTGAAGTGGATATTTGTTGCAAAGATACGAAAAAAAAACGAAATGTGACGCATTTCGTTTTTTTTGGTTGAAATGTAGGGGCGAGGCATGCTTAGCCCCTACATACATCGTCGCAATTATTGTTTCACAATTTTCGCCACCCGATTGTGGACTTCCTAACTAATTCCGGACACAAAGAGTGGTTTTGAAAAAATGTTAACTTTGTATTATGGAAAGGAATAGAAAAAATCGGAAGTATGACCGTCAGTTTAAAGAAAATGCGGTTAAATTAAGTATTGAACGTGAAAATGTAGCCTCTGTTGCTCGAGAATTAGGTATTTCGGAGAACATTTTACATCGCTGGAAAGCGAAACACGATCAGTCTAAACATTGTGATATTCAGGGTTGTGAAACTCCTCGCCAGGGAGATGTTCACAAGGAAAATCAACGGTTAAAAAAGGAACTTGACCGCCAAAAACAGGAGAATGAAATCCTAAAAAAAGCACTCGGCATCATTTCCGCGAGCGATCGTTAAAATATGTTTTTATCATGGAAAACAAGAA
>WQWI01000011.1 GCA_009785425.1 Bacteroidales bacterium
GCCGGATTGGTCACAACGGGACCTGACAGTCTCTCGAAGCGTCCGGAGGCTGTTAGGCAAGTTGTTGCTGTTCTGGCATATATCTCGTAGATTAGGATTCCAAAAGTCGTGTCCGTAAATGACAGCAGTTTGAAATTTGAATGTCTTAAAAAATAGTATTTTGAACCTTTAAAAATTCGGTTTTTGTCCCTTTTTTGTCCCTCAGAAGATTGCCATCTCTTCCACCTCCGAAAATTTTAACGACTACTTCTTATACATTTCCGCCCATTTTTTTGCCATTAGTCCGGCGTGCTCCTCTTGCTTAACTTTTATGTATTTCAAAAACGACTTTTCCGTTGTATGACCGGAAACGGACATAATCATAAGTGTAGGCAGTCCTCGCTTATACATATTTGTACAAAATGAACGCCGCCCGGTGTGGCTCGAAACAAGTTGATGTTTTTCAAGGGTTTCAGTAACAAGTTTTCCGCCAACTGTGCGAGTAATTGTTTCAACACAGTCTAAACCAGCCATTTGGCAGGCTACTTTGATGTATTCATTAATTTTTTGATTACTCATTTCTGTGGGCAAATTGTAGCTGTATTTCTCTAAAATCTCAACAACAACAGGGTGTAACGGTATGGTTACTTTGTTATTTGTTTTCTGTTGTCGAAACGTAATAAAGCCGTCTTTTATGTCTGTCTTCGTTATTTTCGACAAATCCGAAAACCTGCAACCCGTCCACGCCAAGAGCAAAAAACAATCTCGCACACGTTCGAGGTATGGCGTTTCGGAGAAATCTTTATTTTTAAGTTTTTGCAATTCGGTTTCGTTCAAATAGACGGAATCGACGTCCTCCCAAAGGGTTTTGAGCTTTTTCCCCGCTAACGCAGGAATATAACAAATGCCATTTGCCTGTCCATAATATAAGACCGATTTTAGGATTTTGATATTTTTTCCTACAGTGTTTTTTGCGTATGCTTTCTTTATGATTACGGGCTCACCTTTCTCTTTTACAGATACTTCGCTTTGTAGATACTCAACAAATTTTTCGTAGAAAAGCAGGTCAATATCTGAAAATTTAAAATCTTTTCTACCTAATTTTTTGGCAAATTCTTTGAGATTCTTTTGTGTTGACTTGTACTGCAGAATGCTAGCTTTTGATAGTAACCTACCGTCCGCCGTTCTTGTGTGTGCCGTATCGACAAAGTGTGTAACGAGTTGAAAAAAGGATGAAACCTCAGGCTCTTTTGGAGTGTACTCCCCACGTTGATAATACCTGTCAATACAGCCTAACAGCCATTTGGAATTTGTGCGGTCGGTGCTTTTATCTTTCAACGTATCCGAAATAAGGGTGTTAATCTCTAAAAGTTTGATTTTTTGTTCGGAGTGGTACGTCTGCATATCCTGCATTAAGCTGGTTACAACCTTTTTGCCTTTCAATGGTGTTTTGGAATTGTCGCCTTTTACATAGTCAAACCAATTCGGATCTGAATATATGCCGCTTTTTGCCCTTGCGGAATATATGCCACTTTTGTAGCGGATTAAAATCTCGCTAAGCCCTTTGTTATCTACCTTTGTAGATAAAGAAAATGTGATTGCCATAAGATGTTATTTTTTATTACGGCACAAAGATACAAAAAAAAATGGAAATTTTTGTCCCTTTTTTGTCCCTTTTCTTAAAAAAGAGGATTTTTCAACAAATTTCGTGCACAAAAGAAGAAGGATAAAAAAACCTTATTTTTTTTTGCGAAAATTTAGTCATCAAAGACCGAAAAATTATACACAAAAAAAAACTTGCAAAATTGAAAAAAAAATCGTAACTTTGCACAAGCAAAAATTATGAACAACATTTGCTAAAAAAATTCTAACAATGATTTGCAAATTAAAATAACAAAAAATGACAAAAAAATTTTTACCATTAATTTTCGCACTTGCTTTATCGCTTAGCGTTTTTGCCCAACAGAGTGGCACGATGTTTATCCATCAAGGTCAAACCGTTTTGGAGTTTTCCATTTCAGATGTAGATAGCATCGTTTTTTATCGTGCTCAAGATGAGCTTACTCCACCGATTATCTTTAACACTCAAATTGATGATGCTGTAATTATAAGAGATGCGATGGAGCACAGACTCGATTATCCTATCATTCTTGCCGAACGCATGGACACAGTAACTATTAATCGCACTACGCATATTGCAGCAGTTCCTGCTCAGTGGTTTACCAGTTTAGGCAGAACAACTTTTGCTACCGACAACACTTGGACTATCGTTAGTAGAAACGGAGCAATCACTCAAATTTGGTCTGATGCCGTTCAAGCAGAAAATTGCAACAAGACCTCTTTTAGTGGAGGCTACCTGTATGGAGATAGCTTAACTTTAAAAGTTGACTGCCGTTCGAATCCGGGCTTTCCGGGAGATTTATTTTCTTGGTTAGCTGTTTATGAATTGCGTGATGAGCTTTGTCCTTATCCATGGCGTGTTCCGACCAGAGAAGATTTTATTGATTTGGATGTTGCCCTTGGAGGTACCGGTGATAAGAGAGGTGGCGATCGTGAATTTGTTATGAATAACTTCATCAACCGTTGGGGTGGTGCTTTTGGCGGTGGTAGTGGCCCTACGGGTGTTCTTTGGCACCAAAGTTCTTGGGGCGATTACTGGTCTAAGACTGAAGAGGGTTTTTATTTAGGTTTCGGTATACTTGGCACAGTTAGTCCGCGAAATTTTGACAGCCAGAGAGATGGCTTAGCTTTGCGCTGCATAAGAAGATAGCTTTTCCTTTGTAAATTAGTGGTTTATACTTTGCCCCGTAGGGGCGATATGTGCATAACCCCGTGCAAGTGCGTAGCACGTAGCTCGGGGTATGGCATCCCTTATCATATCGGGCACTCCGTAGGTGTGCAACATCTTATGCATTGTGGCACCCCATACGGGGTGCAGAGAGGAGAGGGGAGTGTTATTTACACCGAGCTGCGCTACGCTTGCACGGGGTAATCCACGTTTCACGCACGGTACGGCGTGTAGTTTGTATCTCGCTATTGTAACACATTGTGCAAAGTTATGGGCAACAAAATTGTTGCCCATTTTTTTATAGGATTTTTAGCTTCGCAAATTTTGTGAGTAGTGTTTTTTCCCCGGCAGTATCAAAAAGTACCACAACTTTTTCGCCGTTTTGTTCCACGGATTTTATTGTTCCTGCACCAAATTTTTCGTGAAAAATTTTTTGATTTTCCTGTAAGTCGTTTGATGAAACACCTGTCGATAGGGGAGTAGGCGTGTATTTGGCTTCAGCCATCGACATCAAATTTTTCGGCTTCGCTGGCGCGGACTTGTAGTCCGTGCCATGTGTTTTATAATCCGTATTCGCTGGCGCGGATTTGTAATCCGTGCCGACTTTTCTAAAATTAGACCCCAAAAACTTAGGCTTATTATACGCTCGATAAGCCTCAGCACGCTCGAACATACTTGTTTTTTCAAGCACTTCAGGATTATCCAAATAGCTTGAATCAATTTCTTCCAAAAATCGACTTGGCTCGCAAAACGTGTATTGCCCCCAAATGAAGCGGTTTTCTGCAAACGATAAAAATAATTTTTTCTCAGCCCTCGTAATTGCCACATAAAACAATCGGCGCTCCTCTTCCAGTTCGGTTCGTGTGTTCACGGACATCGACGATGGAAATAAATTTTCTTCCATACCAACCACGAAAACACAAGGAAATTCAAGTCCTTTCGCAGCATGGATCGTCATTAGCGAAACTTTATTTTTGTCATCGTCTTTGTCCATATCAGCCTCTGTGATGAGGGCAATATCAGACATAAATTCGTCCAGCGTTCGAAGGGCATTGTTGACAAAAGAAATTTCACCGGTTTCTTCGTCCACAACTTGTTGCTCGGTAAGTGTAAAATCTTTTACGGCATTGAGCAGTTCTTCCACATTTCGCAAACGTGCTTCCGCCTCAAGCGTGTCTTCCTCGTCAAATGCGGATTTGATGCCCGATGCCAGCCAAATTTGGGTTGCCATTTCGAAGGCTTCAGTGGTTTTAATTCCAACGTTCAGACTTTTTATTTTTACCGCAAACGCATCTAATTTCGCACGTGTTCCCGCGTTGATTAATGGTTGTTGTTGTAGAGACGCATTGCAATGCGTCTCTACGGCATCCCACAATGAAACCTGCTGTTCGTTTGCCAAAACACGCAAACGCTCAACAGTTGTCTGCCCAATTCCTCGTGCAGGATAGTTAATGACGCGTAACAATGCCTCTTGGTCATGCGGATTTACTGCCAGTCTGAAATAGGCCAAAACATCTTTGATTTCCTTACGTTGATAAAAACTTTGTCCGCCATAAATGCGGTACGGAATGTTGAATTGACGTAACGCATCTTCAATCGAACGGGATTGGTTGTTTGTTCTGTAAAGCACAGCAAAATCGCTGTTCTTCAGATGTTCGTTCATTCTAATATCGAAGATTTTTTGAGCCACCAACAGACCTTCGGCTTTATCGGTGTCGCATTTCGAAAGGTGGATTTTATCGCCATCGATATTTTCCGTCCAAATTTCTTTGCTAATCTGGTCGCGATTTTTTGAAATCACGGAATTGGCACCGCCTACAATAGTTTTTGTCGAGCGATAATTTTGCTCCAATTTGAACGTTTGAAAGGTTGGATAATCGGACTTGAAATTCAGAATATTTTGAATATTCGCACCACGAAATGCGTAAATACTTTGTGCATCATCGCCCACTACGCAAATGTTTTGATGTGCTGCCGCCAGTTTTTTTACAATCAGATACTGTGCATAGTTCGTATCTTGATACTCGTCCACCAAAATATATTTGAATCGCCGTTGATATTTTGCCAAAATATCCGGAAAATCGCGTAAAAGCAAGTTCATATTGAACAATAAATCATCAAAATCCATTGCCGACGAACGTTTCAATCGTTCGTTGTAAATGTTGTAAATCTCGCCAATCATCGGCTTTTTAGCGGCTGCGTCTTGTGCACGAATTTCTACATTTTGCAAATATTCCTCCGGCGATATCAAACTGCTTTTAGCATTTGAAATCCGGCTTAAAACCTGACTTGCGGGATAGGTTTTCGGGTCTAAATTTTGTTCTTTGACAATGGCTCTCAACAAACTTTTACAGTCGTCTGTATCGTAAATTGTAAAATCTTTCGGATACCCCAAAACTTCGCCGTCAGCACGTAGAACCCGTGCAAAAATCGAGTGAAAAGTACCCATCCAAACGCTTTTCGCTTCAGTACCGATAAGGTTTGAAATTCGCTCTTTCATTTCACGAGCGGCTTTATTGGTAAAGGTTAGAGCCAAGATATTAAACGGGTCAACACGATGCTGCAGCAAGTTTGCAATGCGATAAGTCAGTGTGCGTGTTTTGCCCGATCCTGCACCGGCAATAATCATCAAGGGCCCGTCGATATGTGCGGCGGCTTGGGCTTGTTCGGGGTTTAAATCGGAGAGAATATCAGACATGAGAGAAAAAATCGAAAATTGGTTTTGCCCAAGAATAAGATTTTAGCGAAAAATATCTTTTGTAAATCTTTCCATCGGACAACCTAAATAACAATCTTGCTTCCTTATCGTTTTCGGAATTATCGTAAAAATAGACGCGATCGGCAACTTTTGAAACATCTACTGCATTTTCCATAGACTTACTGTAACGACTGATAATTTTAGAAATCGGCACATCGTGCCCTCCTTCCAAAACACGTGTTGCGACCCGAAAAGCGTTGATTTGAGGGGAATTTGTACACACAAAAAACAATCGTACAAAGTAGCCTTTTTGTTTTGCATGAGTGATAAAATCAACTTTTTCTTGTGTTGATAGAACGGTTTCAAAAATCAAACTTTTATTTTCTGCAATGCACTGTTCACGCTGTTTTTGGGCAAATACAACAGCTTTTTTAACTGCTTCTGGCGAGTTCCAGTCGCCAAATTTTTCTTGTGCGATAAAATCGGGATTGATATAAGCGCACGACTCTGTCCATTCGTGCTTTAAAATTTTAGATGTGATAGAAGTTTTTCCGGAACCATTTGGACCTGCTATCACAATGAGAACAGGTTTTTTCTCCATCATTTCTTTTTGTTGATACGTTCTGTTATCTCATGAAAAAAACGCTCTTTTGCCATCTTAGATTTTTCTCTTGCCTCAGTAGCGACCTCTCTCATAATCATTGAAAGTTCTCGCAAAGACGGCTCTTTCAAGGAAACAAAACGATATGTTGATTTTGTTTGCATAGTTATTTTTTGCAAAGGTACGAAAAAAAATGCGATTAAGCGAATAAAACAGAATTTATTTTGTTTTTGAGCGATAGCATTAACTCAACAAAATTTGGTTGTTTCAGAACTGTTTCGTATCTTTGCACCAAAATAAAGAACTTATGACCCTAGTAATCCTCGCAGCGGGAATGGCAAGCCGCTTCGGAAGTTTGAAACAAATTGAAGGACTCGGACCTTCGGGAGAAACTATCATTGACTATTCTATCTACGATGCTATTCATGCAGGTTTCAGCAAAATAGTTCTCGTTATTCGCGAAGCCACACACGATCATTTTGCCCAAACATTTACGGAAAAATACGGCGACAAAATCAAACTTGAATTTGTTGATCAAGAATTGCACAAAATTCCAAAAAGCTTTGACTACCTGCCTGAACGCGAAAAACCTTGGGGCACAGGACACGCCGTTTTGATGGCGAAAGACGCTGTAGAAGGACCTTTTGTGGTAATCAATGGCGATGATTTTTACGGTCGCGAAGCATTTGAAGATATCGTAAAATATTTCCGTAAGGATGACCCGGTCGCTGAGCGTAGCCGAAGTGCCCGCGCCAACAATTTTTGCATGGTAGGTTATGCGCTAAACAAAACGCTGTCCGATTTCGGAACAGTATCGCGAGGTGTCTGCGAATTGGACGAAAATCAACGTTTGAAAACCATAACAGAGCGAGTTTCTATTCAACGCGTAAACGAAAAAATAGAATATACCGACGAAACAGAAACACACGAACTGCCTGAAAACTCAAAGGTTTCCATGAATTTTTGGGGATTCCAAAAGCAACACTTTGAAGTTTTGGAACAAGGTTTCAAAGATTTTTTGAAAGAACATTCCAAAGAGTTAAAATCCGAATATTACATTCCAACTTTGGCATCTTTATTGATGCAACAAGGGGCACATTGCGATGTATTGTCCTCGAATGCCGAATGGTTTGGAGTTACTTACAAAGAAGACGTTGCCGAAGCCAAGCAACGCTTAGCGGAATTGACGGAAAAAGGTGTTTATCCTACGCCGATTTGGCAATGAGAGTAGGGGAGCAGTTGTGAAAATTTGTAAACCAACATAGTTAAAATTTAGAAACAAACACAGAGGACTAAGCAGAAATGACCAACATCAAAATCAACACAACGGTTATCTTTATGTCAATCATAGTATTGACAGCAATTTCAACATGGATTGTCCCTGCCGGTCAATACGACCGAGAGATCGTTGACGGAAGACAGACGCTTGTGGAAGGCTCTTTCCATCATATAGAATCATCTCCTCAAGGGATTTTTGATGTACTGCAAGCACCTATGCGGGCTTTCGGTCGTTCCACAGCCACAGGCATTATGGCTTTCCTCCTTATAATCGGCGGTGCGTTTATGATCATAGAGCGTACGGGTGCACTCACTGCTGCAATAAAACACGCAAGTGTGCTGTTTACGAAACGTCCTAAATTGCGAGTTTTATTTATACCGGTAAGTATGCTGCTGTTTTCCCTCGGTGGTGCGACCTACGGTATGGCGGAAGAGGTGCTTATTTTTGTTCCTGTTTTCATACCACTGGCAATATCTTTAAGGTATGATTCCACCGTAGGTGTTGCTGTGCCTTTTTTAGGTGCTTATGCAGGTTTTGGCGGTGCGTTTATGAATCCTTTTACACTAGGTGTGGCACAGGGCATTGCAGAACTTCCACTCTACTCAGGTATGGGGTACAGGCTTATTATATGGGCTTCTATCACAGCTGTTGCAATAATTTTTGTGATGCTTTACGCTCGAAAAATAACAAAAAATCCCTCAGCCTCATTAACTTATGAGTTTGACAAAGAACGTAAGGAGCAGTTGCGCCTTACAGATACAATCGACGAAAAATTTACCATACGCCATAAACTTGTTTTAGGCGCGTTTGCCTCTACGATTGTGTTGCTTATCTTTGGTGTGATCAGATACGAGTGGCATATCGTTGAAATAGGTGCGCTATTTTTAGGATTGGGCGTAGTAGCCACCATTTTAGGGCGTATGAAGATAAATGATGCTACAAAATCTTTCTACGATGGCGTACGTAGCATGGCGGAAATTATTTTCTTACTTGCCCTTGCTACGTCTATCATTATAATAGCTGAAAACGGCAATATCTTAGACACGATTTTGCACTTTATGGCAAGCGGACTATCCTCGCTTAACGCCACGCTGGCTTCGTGGGTTGCGTTTATCATGCAGGCTTTTCTGAATCTATTCATACCGGGAGGCTCAAGCAAGGCTATACTTACAATGCCAATACTTGCACCGTTATCCGACCTTATCGGAATAACACGCCAAACCATGATTTTGGCTTATCAATTTGGCGATGGAATAGGTAATTTGTTCATGCCAACCAACGTAATTCTGCTCGGTGTGATAAGCATGGCAAGAATACCCTTTGCAAAATGGTTTAGATTTATTATGCCACTCGTGGTGGTATGGGCACTGATGTCTCTTGCTTTCCTTGCAATAGCGGTACAAATGAACTGGCAGTAGTTTTTTTAGGGCAACCGCATTATCCCCTGTTCCTTGAGCCTGTCAAAGGGAACGGTCAGTAGCCATTAACTTGCGTAAATAAAAAAAAAATCGTATCTTTGCAAAAAATGGTGTTATGAATACACAAATTTTTGAACAAATCCGGCAACTCAAACGGCAAATTATGCCGAACGAAAGGCTTATTCTTTTCGGCTCGCAGGCTCGTGGCGATGCCCGGTCGGATTCGGATTGGGATTTACTTATTTTGCTTGATAAGGACAAAAAAACACAAGAAGATGAAGACAAATATGGTTTTCCTTTTGATGAACTGGGTTGGGGGTTTGGTGTGTGTATCAATGTGATAGTTCGCACTAAAAAACAGTTGGAACAGAGCAAGTTTTTTCCCTTCTATCGAAACGTAATGCGCGAAGGAATTGAGATCAACTAAACGATAACAATTTTATTGATCCAGCAAAGAGATTTATCGCAACAATCGAAGACTTGATGGATCACCCGCAAAAGTTGTGGGGCTGCATAATTTGGGCTGAAAGCCCATAATCAATAACACAGGGCAACGCCCTGTGTATCTGAATTATAGCGGTTTTTAGCCCTGAAAGGGCGATATCAATCCCACAAATACCGTTCATCATAATCCACGTTATATTTTTTCAAGAACGCTAATAATTCCTTTTGAAATGTCAGTCTTTTGTGGTGTTCGTTTTGATTTTCTATGTATTTAACAACGGTCTCTATTTCTGCCGGATTGACTGAAAATATGCCATATCCGTCTTGCCAATAAAATTTTTCATATTCTCTGCCTTTGGTTTTTATCCATTTTGACGATTGCTTTTTGATCTCTTCCAACAATTTAACTTGCGACATTTTTTTCGATAATAAGCAACAGATGTGTACGTGGTCACTCTGTCCGCCGATACGAATCGGACTACATTCCAACGCTTTGCAAACGCCACCGATATAAGTCCAAAGCTCTTGCTCGATCTCTTTGTTGATAGATGGGTAGCGGTTTTTGGTGCTAAATGTGATGTGTACGTAGACCTTTGTGAGTGATTGTGGCATTCTGTGTGTGGATTACGCCCCGTTGGGGCTTATGATTATGGGGTTAACGTGCTGTTTCGTATGGCGTTGCCATACGCTATTGATTTTGCCCTTTCAGGGCATTTGAAGTGCAAAGTTACAACAAAAAATCCGAAAAGAAAACATAAAATTGTAAAAACACTGATAGCCTCACAACTTTTACTACTGATCCGACTTGATCTTGTTGTCGCAAAATTAACCATTAGCTGGCAGATTCTTTCGATATTTTTTTCTGCCAAAATTTTGCAATATCAATAATTTTTCGTATCTTTGCACTCCCATTTTGGGGACAGAAATAAATAATTCATTAAAAACAAACAGATTATGAATCACTATGAAACCGTTTTCATTATGACTCCCGTTTTGTCTGATGATCAGATGAAGGAAGCGGTAAAAAAGTACCAAGATTTGCTGAAAAATCAAGGTGCAGAGATCATTCATGAAGAGAATTGGGGCTTGAAAAAATTGGCTTACCCCATTCAGAAAAAAGCCAGTGGGTTTTATTACCTTATGGAATTCAAAGCCGATGGAAAAGCAGTCGATACGCTCGAAACCGCTTACCGTCGCGATGAACGTATGCTCCGTTTTTTGACCGTTAAATTAGACAAATTCGCTAAGGCATACAGCGAAAAACGTAGAACCAAAAATCAATAAACATTATGGCACACGATAAAGACTTAAAGTATCTAACACCGATTGCGGTGGATACAAAGAAAAAGAAGTATTGCCGCTTCAAAAAAAGCGGTATCAAATACATCGACTATAAAGATGCGGATTTTTTGCTGAAATTTATTAACGAACAAGGTAAACTTTTGCCGAGACGCCTCACAGGTACTTCGCAAAAATATCAAAAAAAGGTGGCTCAAGCCGTGAAACGTGCACGCCACATTGGCTTGTTGCCTTACGTTGCGGATTTATTAAAATAGGAGGACAGAAAAATGGAAGTGATTTTAACCCAAGACGTAGCAAAATTAGGCTACAAAGACGATATCGTTAAGGTAAAAAACGGCTATGCAAACAATTTTTTGTTTCCAAAAGGAATGGCTGTTATGGCAACTGCCTCTATGCGTAAGATTCATGCTGAAAACTTGAAACAACGCGCATTCAAAGAAGAAAAACTCAAACTTGATGCTGAAAAATTAGGTGCAACTATTTCTGCGCTGACAGTAACGGTTGGAGCAAAAGCAGGTACTTCCGGAAAGATTTTCGGCTCGGTAAATGCTATTCAAGTTGCAGAGGCATTGAAAGCACAACACGATGTTGATGTGGATCGTAAGAAAATTACGGTTGATGACATCAAAGAAATCGGTACTTACAAGGCGATGGCAAACTTACATCGTGATGTGAAAGCTGAATTTACAGTTGAAGTTGTTGCTGAATAATTTTTTGTCCTGCTGCAGCACAGCCAAAAGGTAAGTAGCAAATGGATTCCTCGCTTACGGCTCGGAATGACGAGCGTTTTGAGAGAGCGGAAGAGAAAATGGAACGGTGAAACCGTTCCATTTTCTCTTCTTCACCATTCCTGACCCCGTCATGTCGAGCAGAGCGAGACATCTCCTTACTGTTTGGTTGTTCCATTTTTTTTTCGTACCTTTGCAAAAAAATCAAAAAAACAAAGATTATGGCAATTCTAAAACCTTTCAAGGGCATTCGCCCGCCACAAAACATTGTGAAAGACCTCGCTTCTCGTCCTTATGATGTTCTCAATTCCGAAGAAGCACGTGAAGAAGCAAAGAATAATCAGTACTCGCTACTTCGTATTACCAAAGCCGAGATTGACTGTGCACCGGGTATTGACGAGCACAGCCAAGACGTGTATGACAAAGTTGTGGAAAATTTCAAATTATTCCGCGACAACGGTTGGTTAGTGAAAGATGAGGAGGACAAACTTTACATCTATGCACAAACCATGAACGGACGCACACAGTACGGCATCGTAGGTTGCACGCACGTTGACGATTATTTCAACAATGTGATCAAAAAACATGAACTGACTCGTCCGGATAAAGAAGAAGATCGCATGATTCACGTCCGTATCACGAATGCGAATGTTGAGCCTGTGTTTTTCTCGTATCCTGCTCACAAAGAGATTGATGCAATCGTTGAAAAAATCGTTAAGAACGAAAAACCAATCTATGATTTTGTTGCAGATTTAGACGGTTTCGGACATCATTTTTGGGTGATTGAGGATAAAGCAACGATCGCACGCATCGTAGAAATTTTCGAAAAAGAAATTCCTGCGTTGTATGTTGCCGATGGACACCATCGCACAGCCGCCGCCGCATTGGTTGGAAAAGAAAAGAAAGCGAATAATCCAAACCACACCGGACACGAAGAATACAACTATTTTATGTCCGTAATTTTCCCAGACAATCAACTCCAAATTATTGATTACAACCGTGTAATAAAAGATTTGAACGGCTTGACGGAAGCAGAATTGATTGAAAAATTGCAAAAGTCTTTCGATGTAAAAGAGCAAGGTACAGACATTTACAAACCTGCCAAATTGCACGAATTTAGTATGTATCTGGGTGGAAAATGGTACTCGATGGTCGCAAAATCCGGCACCTACAACGACAATGATCCGATTGGTGTTTTAGATGTAACGATTTTGTCAAATTTAGTGTTGGACGAAATTTTGGGCATCAAAGATCTTCGTACCGACACACGCATCGAATTTGTTGGTGGACTTCGTGGTTTGGGCGAACTCAAACGTCGCGTGGATAACGGTGAAATGAAAGTTGCTTTCGCTCTTTATCCTGTTACAATGAAACAACTCATCGACATCTCCGATACTAACAATATTATGCCGCCGAAAACCACATGGTTCGAGCCGAAACTTCGCTCAGGACTTGTGATTCACGAATTGGTGTAAAAACACAAATTGGTGTAAAAAAATGTAGGGGCAAATAATTATTTGCCCCTACGTTTTTAATAACCATAGACGTTATTTGCCCAATCGGCTTTCAACATCCTCTTTGGATAATTTCTTTGTGCAGAAATACCAATCGTGACACGTGATGCCGTCCTCGCCATCCATTCTTGATTGTGCAACTCCGCAAGAGCCCGCCGGCGGAACGATAACATCATCGCCCGGACGCCAATCCGCAGGAAGTGCAATCTCGAAATTATCGGCAGTTTGAAGTCCAATCAAAACACGTTTAATTTCGTCAAAATTACGACCGAGCGACAACGGGTAATAAATCATCGCACGGATCATATTTTTCGGATCAATGAAAAACACGGCACGCACTGCTTTTGTAGTGCTTTCGTTCGGCTGCAACATACCGTAAAGTTTCGCCACGTTCATCGAAATATCTTCGACCAACGGGAACGTCACTTCAACATTTTTCATTCCTTTGTACTCAATTTTGTCTTTGATGCTACGAAGCCACGCAATATGGCTAAACAGCCCGTCAATCGAAAGACCTACAAGTTGGCAGTTCAACGCTTCGAAATCTTTTTGCATAGTTGCAAATGTCATAAATTCCGATGTGCAAACCGGCGTAAAATCCGCGGGATGACTGAACAAAATTTTCCATTTTCCTTTGTAATCCGAAGGAAAGTTGATTTCACCTTGAGTGGTTACTGCTTTGAATTCCGGCGCCGCATCTCCGATGCGAGGCATTTGAAAAGTTAAATTTTCCATTTTTTTAATTTTTTAGGGTTCGTAATTTTTTTGTATTGTCAATTATTTAATGGTTGTGTCGCCAAACGATAGGTTTTATAGCCCCCCGAGATATTTTTCACGTTTTCAAAACCGTGTTGTGTCAAAATTTTCAGTGCTAAATACCCTCGCAAACCCACTGCGCAGTTGATGTAAATCGGTTTGTCTGTGGGGATTTCGTCCAATCGTTCACGCAATTCGTCCAGCGGAATATTTTTTGAACCACGAATAAATCCGTTCAACAATTCTGTTCGTTCACGAACGTCCAAAAGCGTGATGTCATTCGGATTTACCGTTTGAATTTCTCGCCAATGCACAACAGGCATTCGGTTGGTTACGATGTTGCTCGCCACATAGCCGGCAATAGCGATCGGGTCTTTTGCGGAGGAATAAGGCGGTGCATAACAATGTTCAATCTTTGCTAAATCAAACACCGTTCCGCCTAATTTAATCAACAAAGCCACTTGGTCAATACGCTTATCTACACCGTGATAACCAACGCCTTGTGCACCGTATAATTTTCCGCTTTCGGGGTCGAATGTGAGTTTAATGCTCATCGGCATACTGCCCGGATAATAGCCGGCGTGCGAACTTGAATGGGTGTGCGAACTTTGAAAAGGAATGCCCAACTGCTGCAATTTTTTTGCAGGCAAACCCGTTGTTGCCACCGTTAAATCAAACACTTTGGCAATACCTGTTCCTATTGCACCTTCGTACGTTTCAGTGTTATTTTTGACCATATTATCAGCAACCAAACGCCCTTGACGATTGGCAGGATTCGCCAAAAAGTTCAAATACGGCTTTCCCGTAAGGGGATGTGGAAATTCAATCGCATCGCCAACCGCATAAATATCTTTTGCCGATGTTTGCAAGAAATTGTCCACCCAAATTCCACCTGTTTCCCCGATTTTCAAGCCTGCCGAGCGAGCCAACGATGTTTCGGGACGAACGCCAATCGATAAAATCACTAAATCCGCAGGAATAATTTTTCCACTTTTGAGATAGATATTGATTTTTCCGTTTTCTCGCTCAAAACCTTCAACGGTTTCCTCCAAATAAAGATGCACACCTTTCCGCTCTAAATGCTGATGAACGTGCGATGCCATCGAAAAATCAAAGGGCGACATCACTTGATTTGCCATTTCTACAATCGAAATTTTGGCACCGGTATGGTGCAGATTTTCAGCCATTTCAAGACCAATAAAACCGCCACCAATCACGACGGCTTGTTGCACATTGCAGGTTTCCACATAGGTTTTAATTCGATCAGTATCAGCAACATCACGCAACGTAAAAATACCGTTCAAATCAGCACCCGGTAATGCAGGCTTGACGGGCGATGCACCGGGCGAAAGGAGCAATTTATCATACGTTTCTACATACTCGTTCCCGTCCGGACAGCGCACCGTTACGGCTTTTTCGGTGGCATCAATGCCAATGGCAGTATGCTCAACACGCACATCAACATTGTAGCGTTTCCCAAAGGAAACGGGCGTTTGCAAAAAAAGATTGGTGCGATTGGGAATCACGCCACCGATATAATACGGCAATCCGCAATTGGCATACGAAATATGCTTGCCTTTTTCAAGTAGAATAATTTCTGCAGATTCGTCCAGTCTTCGGATTCTTGCTGCGGCTGTAGCGCCTCCGGCGACACCGCCGATGATGATATGTTTCATTTTTTTGGATTCGTTAATTGTTAAAAACTGGGGTTAGTTAGAGGGGTTGCACGGTTCACAAAAACCCTTGTAAGAAATTTCGGTATCGGTAATAACGAATTTTTCTGTGCCTTTTTCCGAGTACGAGACGTGTAACTCATCAATCATTATATCGTAAATTACACCGCAGTCTTTACAGCGAAAATGTGCGTGTTGTTCGATATTGCTGTCGTAGCGTTGATTTTTCTCATCAATATTGATTGACAAAATCGCTTTGCGTTCTGTGAGCAGTTTTACCGTATTATACACTGTCGTTTTTGATAGTGTAGGAATTTTTGGATTTAGATCATTAAAAATCGTATCCGATGTTGGATGTGTTCTGTTCAACATCAGATAGTCCATAATTGCTATACGGTGCAACGACGGCCTGATGCCGTGGTTGAGTAGTCGTTTTTTGGATTGCGCACTTGTTCTCATTTCAATTTTGTATTGATTACAAATTTAATTTCGATGCAAAGGTACAACATTTTTTTGAAACTACCAAATTTTTTTTGATTTTTTTTGATTTTTTTGCAAAATCACTTCCATACGTTTTACTAAATTCTCAGCGGTAAGTGTCAAAAAAAAGGACTTACCGCTGAGAATATTATTTTGAAATCAAAACAAATCGTTCAAAACCACCTCGTTCTGAATTTGTTGAGAATACACATTAGGCTTCAATCCGTGTGCTGAAATAAACGTTAGATGAATTGCTTGTTGTGGATTGGTTTCGGCTTTAAATGCTTCAACTTTGTTCTGTAATTTTTTGAAATACGCTTTGTCAATAGTGAATTGGGAGTTGGAAAATTTCATTTCACAAAGATTGATGACATGGTCGTTTCGCTCAATCAACAAATCTATTTGTGCACCATCGTTAGAATGCTCACTCTTCCACGCTGCAACTTTTGAGAGAACGCCTTGTATGCCCAACGCTTGCTTTATTTCTGAAATATGACACAAGCAAAGCAACTCGAAAGCATAACCTTTCCACGCTCTAACGGCAGAACTGTCTGTAGAATTTGCCCAAAAACGTTCTTCAAAATAGCGATTTTTCTTAATAAATCGGAAATAAAAAAGCGTATAAAAATCTATCAACTGAAACAAGGCTTCTCGTTTTTGCTTTCCAAATCCGTTGTATTTTCTGATAAACCCACAAAGTTCCAAGTCTTTTAATATCTTTGAAAAACTGCCACCGTCGGGATGTTTAGTTGCTTTTAGAATTTCATCACGAGTAAGACCTTTTAGCTTTTTACTCAATGCCTCAACAATCTTGATGTATTTTTCAGAAAACCTAAATAACGAAGCATAAAGGCTTGAAAATTCTTGCCTCAGCCGTCCATCTTCTGCAAACAGCAATCGATCCACGTTTTGCGAAAGGCTGTTTTTTTTCTGGAGCAGGCTCAAATAGTAAGGTATTCCGCCAAAAATCATATAGCACTCGGCTATTTGCTGACGCTTCCAAGTAAAATTCTTGCTTTTGAGGTATAACTCCGTTTCAGCTAAACAGAATGGTTTTAGATACATTTGCTGTGTTGTTCGATTGTGCAGACCGCCTCTATTATTGATGATTTTGTCCATCAACCATGATGTTGCCGAGCCACAAACAATTAGCTTTACATTTTTTTGTGCTGATGCCCAACTATTCCAAAAATGTTCGAAAGCACTCATAAATTTGGACTTCGCCGTGTCCATCCAAGGAAGCTCATCAAAAAACACAACTTTTTTCTTGGATTTTGAATTTTCTAAGAGTTTTATCAACTGCTGAAAAGCCTCAAACCAAGTTTTTGCAAACGGCAAAGATTTGTTGCCGTATTTTCTCAACGCTGCATGAAAGTTAACCAATTGGTCTTGCGTGTTGGCATTAGCTAATCCTGTAACATAGAAATCGAATGAGTGTTCAAAATATTCCCGAACTAAAAATGTTTTACCAACACGTCGCCGACCGTAAACAACCAAGAATTCGGATTGCTTGGATTGATAAAGTGACGATAGTTCAGCTTGCTGTTGTGTGCGTCCAATAATTGTACTCATAACAAAAGTTTTTGCAAAGATACGAAAAAATATAGTTACCGCCAAATATTTTATATATTCTCAGCGGTAAGTATCAAAAAAAAGCACTTACCGCTGAGAATTATTTTTTTTGTGCAAGAATTATTAACTAAAAAAACGTTGAAACACAAGACAATACCTGCATCTCAACGTAGAATAACGATATCTTTGATTAGCTATTTCCCGAGAAGTTGTTCCAACTTATTATCCAAATCATCGCCACGCAGATTTCTCGCAATAATGATACCATTCGGGTCAATCAGTACTGAATGAGGAATACTGTTAACTGCATAAAGTCTTGCACCTTCGCTTTCCCAAAATTTCAGATCTGACATTTGAGGCCAGTTGGGCATGTTTAATGCGTTCATACCATTGATCCATGTGTCATGATCTCTGTCAAACCAAACACCAATGATATTGAAACCTCTATCTTTAAATCTGTTGAAAGTCGCAATCATCGCTGGCTTTCCAACACGACATGGACCGCACCAAGTCGCAGTAAAGTCAATCATCAAATAGCCGTTTCCAACAAAGTCCGAAAGAGCAATGTAATTTCCGTTAGGATCGGGCATACGAAGATCGGTAAACGGTTGACCGACTTGAGTTCTTTCTAAAATATCCATACGTTCAACAGCATTCGCAACGTTGGGCGATTGTAATGTTTGGCGGGTTGCATTGGCGAAAATGGCTTGCAGATCCTCGAGAGACAGCCTTCTATTTGTCATTTCTAATTGACTTTGCCCTACAAAATTATTAACGTTGTTTTTAATAAACTCCAATCTGTTTTCGTTCATTTGTTCGGAATACTCACGGTGTTGTTCAACGAGATATGCGGCAAGTTCTGTATTACCGGCTTGTTGCGCTTCTTGAAAAGCCTGAACAATTTCAGCTAATTTTTCTTGGATAGCACGTTCTGAATCCGAAAACGTTTGAAGAAGGTCGTTATTTCTCGTTCCTGTTACGGTACTTCTCCAATCGGCATCTGTCGTTACTTTGATTCTTGCATTTTCAAGAACTATACCTCTCAAACTTCGGGTACCTACGGATAATGTTGCCATAAGCGGCGTTTCAACAGAACCTGTAAACGTGTATGTTCCGTCAATAATTTGGACAGAGTCCATTACTACAAATGCTCGGTCAACAATTTTTTCGAGCCTAACAAATTTTCCTTCCATCTCAGTATCTGCCACCGTACCGGTGATTGTGAATGTGGCTTCTCGCCCGCAGGCAAAGAACAGTAGAGCTGCAAGGGCTGCGATTAGTGTTTTTTTCATGATGTTTAAGTTTTGGGTTGGTATTTATTTGCCACCATTTCGGCACTGCAAAGATACAAATTTATTTTTGAATTGCAAAAAAAACGTTGAGGCACAAGATTTGCACCTCAACGTGAAAAATTATGTTACTATTTTTTTATTGTTTCACGATTCTTGTCACGAGATTTCCAACTTGTAGAATATACACACCTCTTGGTAAATGTCCGAGATGAATCGTTTCGTTCGCATTTGCTATTCTTTGTGTATGCACAACGGCACCGTTCATATTCAGAATATTCAAAACACCACCTTCCGCATCGATGATAGTTATTTGATCGATGAATGGGTTGGGGTGTACGTGTAGAGATGCTTGTTCGGCTATCCCTGCAAGACTTGTTTGATCCGGATCCGCTTCAAATTCTACGGTTACCGTTGCATTGGCAGTTATGTTTTCCAATGTGAATGTGTTAGTCGTATTGTTTTCAACAACTTCGCCGTTGTGTCTCCATTCTCTTACTCGGAAATATGTATTCGGAGTAGCTGTGAATACAACGGTTACACCTTCTTCTACCTCTGTTCCGCTAGTCATGTTATTCTCGGCACCTTCAATTCTTGCTGCGAGTGTTCCGCCGAGAGCGTGCATTACGCTAAACGTAATTTCGAAGGTTGGTGTTACTACCGTCACGTCCGGAATTTCAATAAAAGTAGCATTTTTGTTGTTTGCAATTCCGAAAGTGGTGTCTTGTCCTACTACTACGTAATCCCACCATGCCTCTGCGTTTTCATCATCGTGGAATACGTGGAGATTGGTGTTTCGTCCTCTTTGAAATTCTCTTAGTGTGCCGGGAGTCCAGAGAACGGCTATACCCTCCTCTGCAATGGTAAGGTTTGCAGGTGGATTGTTACCTCCTGATGCTGATATTACATTGGCAAAACTATTAGTTACTGCACCGCCACTAAACACCACGCCGCCTTCAATCGTAACAGTAGTTGCTCTAATCGCTCTGTGGCTGTTCGTTCTTACTGTTCCTCCTTTTATCGTAATAGCACTGCCGCTTGTAGCTACTGTGTTAATCGCCGGTTGTGTTTGCGTATTTATCATTCCTCCTTCAACCGTGATGTTGCCTGCGTTGGTTGCCGTTGACAAAATTCCGTTGACGGTAATAGCATCTGTACCGGTTGCACTAACAAGTCCACCGGTAATCGTAACAGATCCGTTTTCAGCAAGGATTACAGCATGAGCAACAAGAAATACCATTGTGTTAAAGGTGTTGATAATTGCGCCATCGGAAACTACAAACGCACCACCACCGGTGATAGTTACCGTATTTTGTGTAGAACTTGTGTATTCAGCTTCCCAAATAACAGTTGCACCCGCAGCAATGTTCAAAGTAATCGCTAAATCATCGTTGTCCACTTTCCCTTGGCTGATGATCGTTACTTCCAAATCAGCAGGAACTACTAACGTGCCTGTTGCACCTGCGGCAATGGTTATTTCTGCATCTCCAGTAATTGTCGGCGGAAGGTCACTATCCCAAACTGAAGTCAAGTTGACCGGCATTTCAACGGTTATACCCGGAATTTCGAGGAAAATAGTATTTTTATTGTTTGATATTCCGAAAACGGTATCGCTTACGATATTCCACCATGCCCTTGCATCTCCATCGTTGTGAAGTGCGAGAAGGTTAGTTTCAGAATCTCTCGTAAATACGGTTTGGTCAGAATTTCCGCGTTGATGCCAAGCGATAACTATACCGTCTCCGGTAATATTTAGACTTGCTGGCGTATTACTTGCCAAACCTGTTGCAGCTGAAACTACATCGGTTGTATCTGCAGTCAGAGGTAAAGTTGCAACACCCCTTCTGTTGGCACCAAATATAAAACCATCTACAACATTTACCGTATCAGCCCTCATCGCTCTCGCAGTCGCAGCTCTTACTATTCCACCATTTTTTACCGTAACATGAACGGCTGTACTATTTGCATGAAGAAAAATTGCTGTACCTCCTCCTCCGGGAGCACCTGCAGAACTTACTAATCCTCCATCAACAGTGATGTGTCCGGCAATATTAGTTGTGGTTGACCAAATTCCGTGAACCTGTCCTGCAGTACCGATAGCACTGACTACTCCACCTAAAACTGTAATAGAGCCATTTTGAACCTGAATTGCTCCACCGCTGAGTGCTGTAGAAGTACTAACAATTGATCCTGAGACTACTAATTCTCCACCACCGGTAAGAGTTACAGCATTGTTCATAGAACTTGTATAATTCGCTTCCCAAATAACTTTTGCACCTGCACCAATGTTCAACGTGATTTGCCTATTGGCATTATCAACCGTACCGGCACCGGCGATTATTACTTCTGCATTAGCGGGAACTTCCAAAATGCCTTCTGCACCGGAAGCAATGATTATTGTTTCGCCATCAGCAACGATCGGAGGCGTATCACTGTCCCAAGCCTCAACAACAGCTATACCCGGAACTTCCACAAAAATTGAGTTTCTGTTATTGACAAAACCGTGAGCACCATTTACAACTGCCCACGTTGCTGTTGCATCGTCTGCATCATTGAATGCGAAGAGATTAGCAGAGGTGTTCATCCCAACCACTCGTTGGCTTGGAGTGAGCAGATTTCCAAGCCACCCGTGCCAAGCAACAACTATGCCATCACCTGTAATACTTAAACTATTTACAGGATCCGCTGCCGGTGTCCCCGCCGTGGAAATTACATCGGTTAGAGGAACAGGTAGGTTAGCTGCTGTTCTTGGTTGAGCTCCAAGTACAAGACCACCGCTAATCGTAACAATTCTACCTCTAATTGCTCTGTGTCCCATAGATCTTACGACTCCGCCGGTTACGGTAACAGAAATGTTGTTTTGGCTTGCTCCTCCGTTGAGGATGATTGCCGGAGCTGCTGCAAAAGTACTCACCTCACCTCCTTCAACTCTGATGTTTCCTGTGTTAGTTGCCAAGGTTAGTATTCCATTTACCATAACAATGGTACCAAAACCGGTAGCACTGACAAGCCCACCCGTAACCGTAACTGAACCATCGGCAACACGAATTACAGATCCTCCGGAAGCAGTGGATCGGCTGATAATTTGACCATCGGCAACCACAAAATCCCCCCCTCCGGTAATAGTAACAACATGAATGGTTCCTGTTGCCACAGACATCGTGTAGTCTGCTTCCCATGTAACCGTTGCAGTTGGAGCAATATCCAGAGTGATCTGTCTATTTTCATTATCAACAGCACCTATACTGGTAATGGTAATTTCTGCACCGGCAGGAACCGTTAATGTGTCTTGCGCGCCTGTAGCGATAACGACGGTATCACCGTCAGAAAGTGTTGTCAGTGTGCTTCCGCTTCCGTCCCATGTGTGCGTCGTTTGTGCATTTGCCGGAAAGGCAAAGCATAATGTGGCGATAGCAAATATCATTGCTATCGCAGTTTTGAAATTGTGTGTGTGTTTCATAATTTTTGGGTTTGTTAGGTTCATATTTAATTTACTCATTTTCCGAAAATCGTCTTCAATTTTTCGTCCATTTCAGCGGTATTTGTGCCAATATAGGTCGCTATTATTGTGCCATTCGGAGCGATTAGAATTTTTGTTGGGAAGGCTGTAACATCATAAGCCCTCAACACATCTTGTCCGGTTTCGTTTGCTGTGAGATTTACTTGTGTCCACTTCAAACCGCCGTCTTCGATAGCTCTCAACCACGCTTCTTCCGATGTACCCCTTTCGTGAGCTAAGCCAAGTATTGCAAAATTTTTGTCTTTATATCTGTTGTACAAATTCACTAAATGCGGATGCCCTCTACGACAAGGTGCACACCACGATCCCCAAAAATAAAGAAGTAGATACTTACCTTCGTAATCTGATAATCTCACAATTTCGCCATCCCGTGCCGTCAGTGCAAAATCAGGTGCCGAAACTCCAAACTGCAAACTTCGCATAAGACTAATCGTGTTCTGTAGTTCTTCTCCCTGTTCCGATTTTTTAACTTCGGGCGTGAGGATTGCAAATTTTGCTTCGGTTTTTTCCAAACCCCAAGTTCTGCTTTGGCTGTTGATGATAATTGCCGAAACCACACGACCGGGATTGTTCGACACCAAACTATCGAACAACATTTGATTACGTTTCTGTGTAGCATGAAAAAGCTCGACTGCAGAATCCACCCTTTCTTGCGAAACATTTGTATCACGATTCATAAATGAAAGCCCGAGCAGCATTATCATTTCATTTCTTTGTGCATTTAGAAATGTTTGGTGCAAACTTTGCTCTGCCTCGTCCGTAAACGTAATTTGCGGTTGTGCTCCATTTACAGATGTCGTAACCAACAATACAGTTATAGCAACTATAAGATATTTAAACTTCATAGCCATAGTTTACTCGTTTTCGGGATTTTCATTTTGGCTTCTAACGACCGAACGCCATTCGCTTTCAATACTTCTCATGTGTTCATCGTATATGGCTTGCGATTTTTTTGCGTTTTCTTCATCACCAAGCATACGATAAAGCATCGCTGTAGTTCTGTGTGTATTTGCTCTAATTCTGTTGGGTCGTTCTCCGGTATGCCGTTCTTGAATACCTTTCATCAAAGCAAGGCTTTGGTTTAAAATATCTTTATCAGACGTTCTTGTTGCAATATATCGTACAGTTTCATCTACAAAACGGTCTGATGAACGTCCCAGTGCGTTTATTTGAGCGAAATGACTTATGCTGTTGAGTGCGTTCTGCCATTTTTCGTCTAATCTTTGTTCGTGAATGAGCAACAAAGCTCTTTGGGTTTCTGCACGTCTTAAATTCGCAATATCTATGAGCACTCTCAACCTGTTGATTTTATCTCTGTCGGCATTCAGCAGTAAGATATTTCCGTTTTCATCGGTTTGTAATTCGACTAATCTTTCTATTGTTCGGTCTAATGCGGTTGATAATTGGCGTTCCAAGCTGTGTCCATCGGCATTTGCCCTGTGAATAAGCCTATTTGTATTTCTCAACACGAACTCGAATTGAGGAGAAAATGGATCGATGATATGCGCACCCACAATTGCCCAGTTTTTTGGAATCAGTAGCGAGTCAAGCGGCAGCGTTTCCAAGTATTCCGCCACAACTGCTCGCAGTTCTCTTGTTTGTAATGCTGCTTCGAGGGCTGTTGTATATCTAAGCAAAAATTCAGGGTCTCTGTCGCCGGCTTTATATCTTGCTCTCAACACAGAGAGGCTTCCGCCTTCGAGTCCGGCTTTCATTTCGGCTATCAGCGTTGGGGCATCCCTAAATCCGGCTATTTGGTGCACTACGTTTCCGTCTCTGTCTATTAGTAACATCGTCGGAAACCCTGGAATGTAAGCTCCATAACGTTGCCGCAATTCTATTCCCTCGCCTCTTTCCATATCAAACTGCACATTGATAAAATTAGCATTGAAAAAATCGCCCACTTCAGGAAGCGGAAAAACGTCTCTTTTGAGCCTTCTACACGGAGCACACCAAACCGTATAGCAATTCAGGAAAATCAACTTGTCTTGCTCTGCCGCCATTTTGAGCACTTCGCTCCATACAGGATTTTCAACAAAGTTGATGCCTTGTGCCTCAACGTGCTTTGTTGCAAAAAAGCATAGCAGTAGGAGTATGGATATTTTTTTCATGGCTGTTGTAGTCGGTTAATGTTTTTTACTACCACTGTTGGAAAAAATCCGCAGGTAGAGGGTCGCCCGGATGGTTGTTATTTTGTGTGGTAACTACATCCAAGCCAACCACATTTTGAAGGAATGGAACAAGTATCAACGCACGTTGACGTAGTAGTGGAAAGCGTGTAAATAGATTTGTAATTTCGGTTGCTGGCTCCTGTATAATCATCAAAGTAAAATCTGCAAAATCTTGAAGTTGCCCCGGAGCTATACCTGTTTCCGGAGAAGTCGGGGTTGGCATCCAACCTCTAACAAACCCATCTCTAAGAGCTCTGTATCTGAATGAGGTGTATTCTCCCAAAGGGTCTTCGAGTCCGACTTCTGGAAATAGCCCAAATTCACTTCTACTACGCGATAAAATAAATGCCGCTGGTCTTGACGGAGCCGCATCGTAGAATCCACGAATAAACATTTCCTGAACTTCTACTCTAATTTGCTCCCATACTGAATCTGTAAATTCTGCCTGTTGGGAACCTACGTTGCCGAGTATAATTGCATTTTGCCGTGAGGCTACATTGATCAAAGCACTTGTTTCCAAAACACCTGAACGCAACGAATCTACTAAAAATATTTTATAGGGGAGGTTTCTTCGCACAAATTCATCAGCAAAACGTCCATAGAGATTTTCCAAAAGAAAACTGAGCAGTGCAGCCCCGTACGGTTCCGACCCTACTTCTGCAGGAACATACCAACTACGCCACTGCCCTGTCCATGTTGAACGAATTTCCCTCTCAGGAAAATCGAATCGAACAACTGTTGTATATCTGTCGTAAAATTCTCTCATAAGTGCCGCCAGCGAGCCGGGCGGACCTCCTTCCGGAATATCATAGAGCGGTTTGTTCAGGTTAGGATCAACTACAAGTCTTTCTTCCGAACAGGCAGTCAATAACAACATTATCGGAACAAGTAATACATATTTCAAAAAACTCTTCATATAGCAAATGATTTAGCGTTTTACATTATTGAGGGGCAATATAATCTCTTGGATTGCCTACTATTAGGTTGTTATGTAAAAGTTCTGAGCGAGGTATTTGCAACGTCCAGTTATTGCTACCCTGCGGAAGGATATAGATTTCAAAATCCGTGGTGGACGTATACAAACGATGTTCGAGTTGAAGCATGCCTTGTCTTCGCAGATCCCACCATCGTGTCGCTTCTTCGAAATTGAGTTCGCGTCTGCGTTCGTCCCATATAAAGTTTATTAATGTTTGCCTGTTTGGGAAATGGGCAGGCGTTAAAGGCGCAAAGTCTGTAGTGCGAATGCGATTAACACGCAGTCTGTTAAGCAAGTCTATAGCTTCAGTACTAACACCTGTTGCTCTTCGTGCATGGGCTTCTGCCAAATTCAGAAAGACTTCCACAGTTCTCCAGTTTTCGGCATAACCGGAAGATACCGATCTAAATTTCATAGGGAGATAATAGTGGTAAGTCCTTCCTTCCTCTGTAATGACATCACGTTCGAAAAAAGCCAATCGTCTCAAATCACTTTCCGTGAATAGCGACATTAGCGGCACATTCGGTGAAGGATAGTGCGGATGGGTTTGTGAAAGCGGACGCGAAGCCCTGAATCCAAATGTTGCCATTGTAAAAGAAGGACTTAGGAAAGGAAAAATAGCTCTGTTTCCTCCAAACGTGAATATGATTTCAGGGTTGTTTGCCAAATCAAACATAAAAAGACGGGTCGGAGTAGTCGTGTTCAGTCCGAAGTTTTCTTCAGGATAGTTATTCAGATCACGAATAGCAGAGAAATTTCTTATAAACTCTTCTCCCACACGTATTACATCGTCCCATTTTTCCTGAAAAAGGGCAACACGAGTTTGTAGTAACATCAATGCAGCCGGTCCTATAAGATGCCTATTTGTCGATACTTCCGCTCTTGCCATGTGATATTCCGCCCGAGCCAAATCCTCTTCAATACGTTCGTAGATAAAGCCTATGCTTGATCGTGGGCGAGGCTGTCTGGTTATTTCCGGAGAATCTACCCATATAACACCGGGCATGTCGAGATTTTCCGGAGACCAAGGAACGGCATACGTGTTGATGAGCCAAAAATAATTGAGTGCTCGAAGCGTGTATGCTTGTGCCGCCAAATGGTGAAACCGTCCGGTTTGTGCTTCGGTAAATTCCATGTAAGGCAGCCGGCTAATGATGAGGTTGCATCCGAGTATATTCCGATACCTTGCAGCCCAAAAGTTATCCGTTATCCGCTCCTCAATATCCACGTGCCAGCGGAATATATGCCTTCCTTCTCCACCGATAAAGTCAAAATTATCGTCAGTTGACACTTGTCCGGGACCCTTTTCAAGAGTACCCGTCTCCACATCATCTGTCATCAAAACAAACCATGCCAAATCGTTTGCAAATGTACGTGGATAGCCTTCGTTATAAAGTAATGGTATAAACTCCAAAACACTCGTTGGAATCAATAAGTCCCCAGATGTTTCCATAAGCCAGTCGTTGCACGAAGCAAAGCTAACCATGCTAAGACCTATTATCGTATTTTTCAAAACTCTCTTCATAGCAGTCATAGTTTTAGATATTCAAAGTTAAGCCAAACGTATAGGTCTGCAAATTTGGAATTCTTGCATTAGCACTCTCCGGATCAACACCTTCCCATCTTCTGTCAGCAATGGTAAAAACGTTGAGGATTTGTATATTGATTCTCAAGCCGCTTACACCTAACCGCCTTGTTAAATCTCCTGTCAAATCATACGACAAACGTATTGACCGCAGTTTCAGAAAATCCGCTCTCGCCACTTGTATATCGCTTAAATCGTAGAAAAAAGTAGGATGTGCAATAGACATATTCGATTCTCCTGTTGCAATCAAATCAGGACGAGCATGAATAAGGTTATTCGAAAGTTCTCTATCAAAGAGTGCCGGAATATTGGTGTGTTGTTCGTCTCCGGGCTGTCTCCAGCCTTGGAGATGTCTGACCGAAACATTTCTCATCGGATTAAATACTTCTGCAGCATCACCATAGACTCTCGGCAAACGCCTAACATTACCGACATTGTATGTAAATGCCAGTGTTAGATTAAGCCGTCTTCTAAAGGACGTATTGATATCGAAACCTCCGTATAGTGTGGGAAATATACTTCCCGAATAAACTAATCTCATCATGTCAGGATTTCCCCTTACGACTTTTCGTCCATCTGCTGCATAAAACAACGGGAAGCCATTTTCTGCACATAAGCCTGCAAATTGAAATGAGTGCAGAGCTCCTGCCGAAAGACCTTCAACAGCAAGTGTGCCTGAAAGTAACCTGCCAAGTGCTTCTTCATCCGAAAATGCATCTCCATCACCAAGTAGAATTTCATTCATATTGCGTCCGAAGTTCATTCCCAAACTGAGCATCCAATTTCTGTTATCTACAAACGTATATTGCAAAAAGCCGTCCATTCCACGGTTGACCATTTCTCCTGCGTTGAAGAAGAGCACTCCACGCCCGGTATGTGTCGGAACAACTCTGCTCATGATCAAATCCTCAGTAAATCTTCCGTACACATCTATTCCGCCTCTCAAACGTCCTCTGAAAAGTGTAAAATCCAAAGCAACATTCCACGAAGATGTTCGCTCCCAACGTAATTCAGGATTTGGTAATCTAACAATTTCATGCATCTCAAGAAGACTTCTGGGATCACGTCCGGCGAATCTCGTAACTAAATTTGGAGTTAAATGGTCGTGTATATTGCCCTGCAAACCGTAAGAAGCTCGAAGCGAAAGGAGATCAACCCATCCAACACTTCTCATAAAATTTTCTCCGCTGATGTTCCATCTTCCGGAAACCATCCATGTGGGTAGCCAACGGTATCTTGGATCTGAGCCAAACTTGTTGGAACCATCCGAGCGAATACTGGCATTGAATACGTATCTTCCTTGGTAACTGTAGCTGAATGTTCCCATGAACGAGGCAACATTTGCGATACTGTTTGTAATGGTTGGGTTTAATCCAACTTCATTTAAAAAACTCTCTGTACGTACAGGCATAAACACCTCGCCCCACAGAGGATTCCAACCCCATCCTGTGATGTTTTCCCCCCTAAATCTACTGGATCTCGCTTCAAATGCAGCGAAAGCGGTTACTGAGTGAACACGGTTAAATGTTTCGCGATATTCGAGAGCATTTCGTATGGTCCAGTTTATGGCATTTGTATTGTTTAATGTCAAGATACCACCAATAGGTAACCTCGAAGCATGGAATTCAGGCCACATCTCATCAAACATGCCATAGTCATATCCACGTACATTCGCGACAGCATTTGATCGCTCTGTTGCCCAAGTTCTGCGACGTGAATTGCTTATACTATAAGAGAATGTCCCTCTATACTCTAAGCCTCGAATAGTTTGGGATCTTGCAGCCAAAGAGATTAGGGACTCAAAACGGTCAACATCCGCACTACTGCCTGTATTCCGTATTTCCTCTAAAATATTGTGGCTAATAGGGAGACGAGGTTGATGAAGTGCAGCTCTATTTATATATCTGTGATAAGATCCATCTTCATTAAGAAGCGGCATTGTACGAGTTGTATTGAAGGCATAGTCGAATGGATTAACACCGTGAGCATAACCAATATTTGTACTTGTACTATAGCGAAGCGTTCCACTCACATCAAACCTTTGACCAAATCCTGCATCGAATCGTCCCATAAAGTTGAAGCGTTCACTTTGCGAACCTATGGCACCGCCTCGTTCATCGCTATAGCCTGCGGAGAAAAAATATCTAACGTCTTCTGTTCCTCCGGAAATAGCAAGCCTGTGCGACTGTGAAATGTCGGTAGTAAATAGTTCTCTAAACCAATCCGTATTGCGAACTTGCATTTCCGATACCATTTGTTCAAACTCTTCTTGCGTAATCTGCTTTGTCATAAGCAATTGCAACGCTCCTTCGTAAGTAGAGCCGATGGGAATCCTATCATAATTTATTCTTGATTGGACAATCTCTCTTGAGAGTTGTACACGCTGTTGAGAATTCATACGATCAAAATTGCGGAAAGACGGGCGTTGTCTGATACTCATGGTTCCAGAGTATTCCACCCTTGCCGGACCGGGTGCACCTCTTCGAGTGGTAATAACAATTACTCCGTTTGCTGCTCTAACACCGTAGATGGCCGTAGCAGAGGCATCTCTCAAAACAGTGATGCTTTCTATATCTTGCGGATTCAAGCCGGCAATAGCATTTCCGATAAGGTATGCCGCATCTGCACTATTGATTTCGGACGCATCGAAAGGCACGGCTTGTTCAATGATAACACCATCAACCACCCAAAGAGGTGCGGCATTACTGGAAAGTGTAGCATTGCCACGAATACGTATTTGTGCAGCTTCGCCCGGCTCACCGGATGTCAGAGCCACCGACATTCCCGGTACAGCTCCTTGCAACATAGCATCAATTGAGGAAACTCCGGAAAGAATAATGTTTTCAGGGTCGAGCGTAAAAGTTGAACCGGCTGTTTCGTGAGGTCGCAAGCGTTGAAACCCTGTAATCACTACAGCATCGAGCATTTCTGCAGATGAATACATTCTAACATTCATTCGTCCACCTACTACAACAGGAACTTCAAGAGTTTCATAACCCAACATAGAAAATACGAGCACAGTCTCTGCAGAAGGAACCATTATTGTGAAATCCCCATCAATAGACGTAGTTGTACCTGTAGTGGTCCCTCTTATAGCCACCGTAGCAAACGGAAGCGTTTCGCGTGTAGCATCACTAATTACTCGCCCTGTAATTTGCTGTGGTTGCGCTCTGGTAGGCGGAGGCGGAGCAACAGCTACAGGTGGTGTCTCTCTTTTCACGGACAACACAATGTTGTTTCCTTGCACGTGAAACTCCAGATTACTTCCCTGAAGTAAGAGGTTTAGCGTAGCTTCCACAGTTCGTTCTGCTTGGGGCAGATTTACGAATTTCGTTGCATCTACCTCGCTGGGGAGGGCTATTTGGAAGTTAGCGCTCCTGCCTAAGGCAAACAATGCTTCTCTCAACAGCTCGTTTGTAAAACCGATCGTTACAAGTTGTGTACGGATATCGTTATCTGCTTGTGTCTGTGCCTGAGCTGTGTACGCCTGCATAAAAATGAAGATGATAATACAACACAACTTCACCGGTGAAAACAAATACGTTTCAATAAGGCTGCCTCTATAACTCTGCATAGCATTTGGTTTTTTTTGGTTATTTAGTTATCTCATACGTTTTATCGTATAGGTATTTCCATCGAACGTATGAGTGGCTTGTTGCGTGGCACACAAAAGCCTCAACAACACATCTATAGGTTCGCGACTGTCCAACAGTGCATCAATTCGTCTTTGCCTCAGCTCTTCATCTTGAAATACGATATTAACACCATTTCTAACGGCAAGATCTTGTGCAATATCACCAAAAAGCATATTGCGGAAAATCAGAAGAGGTGATTGCAAAGCCTCTATTTCTATCACGTCCGCTATCATGTCCACTTCTATCGCTTCCATTTGGAAAACATCGAATTCGAAACCGTAAGTAAATTGTTGGTTGGCCTCCAAAATAGCAAACAACTCTTTGCCATCTTCTACTTTCACTTTTCCTTCTGCTACGGTTACTGTCATTGATGTTTCGCCGGGTATTGCCGTAATGGAAAAAGACGTTCCGAGAGCAGTTGTTCTTACTCGTCCGGTGTGAATAATAAATGGCTTGTTGGGATTGTGGGCGATATCAAAAAAAGCTTCTCCTTCAAGCGTAACTTCTCGTGTATTTCCAGTGAAGCTATTCTTTTTGATTAATCGGCTGCCACTTCTTAGTGTTACGGTACTGCCGTCCGACAATACAACTCTCGACGGCATATCCTGTGAATCTAAAATTTCTACAATTTCTGCTTCTGTGTGACTCGGGCTAATGGTTTGTAGAAATAGGTAGGCGGAAAGCCCCAGCAAAGGTAGCAATAAAATAGCGGCACAACGATAGAAAAATTGCATAAACGCCAATTTCTTGTTGGAATCTGCTTCTATTTGTCGCCTAATACGGTCGAAAACATGTTCGCGGTTTATTCTGTTAAAATCTTCCGAACATTCTTGCCAATGTTGTTGCATCCATTTGCTAATACATTCATCCTCTCGCTCGTTTCCAAGTAGGGAAATGATTTCGTGCAGTTCTTTTGTTGAGAGCTGCGCGTTATCACAAAACTTATCAAGTAGCGTGAATAGCCTTTTTTCGTTTTTCATTTTTGTATGGTGAATAATCTATTTTTCGTTTATAGCGTCTTTACATGTGATAAATATACGAACGAAACGGCACTTTCCGTGACAGGTGGAATGAAAAAAAAACAAAAAAATAAGAAATGCTCTAAAAATCAGATTTCTAAAATCGAAAAAAATGTAATCAGCGGAAGAGTGACAGCCCAAAGCTCTTTTCCAAGTCGCTCGCGAAGATAATTTAGAGTGCGGCGAATTTGAGTGTCCACTGTGTTTTCCGAGATGCTGAGTTGTTTAGCAATTTCTTTGTAAGACAATTCCTGTTCGTAGCGTAGTTTGAAAATTTCGCGACGGCGTTGGGGGATATTGGCCAACAAACTATCAACATATTTTTTCAAATCTTCGTGAATCAGCGGTATTTCGTCCTTTTCGTCACCTTTAGAGATATTGAGCAACTGTTTTTCGAGAAGTAATCTACGGGCTTTTTGACGCAATACATCAAGTGCACAGTTCTTTGCAATTTGAAAAACATATGCATCGGGCGAAAGGTCGGGATCAATCGCGGTTCTGTTTTCCCAAATTTTCACAAAAACAACTTGCAATAATTCCTCAACTTCCTCATGCGAACGGAGCATCTTATACAAAAAACCATATATGCGTTTTTCGTAGATGTAGAAAAACTGACGAAAAGCCTCTTGGCTTCCTTTGCTTATCGCAAGAAATAGTGCCTTATGAGGGAGCTGATTTTCGTCGTTGTAAAGTTGCATTTGGATGTTTTTTCAGATGACCAATATTATTCTTGATAGTAAACTCGTTTAACTCGCCTCGAAATCCCTGTGAGAATTTCATAGGGAATAGTACCACACTTTTTGGCAATGTCTTGAATCGGCGTTTTGTTTCCGAACACTTCCACTTCATCACCCTCTTCTGCCGGAACACCCGTCAAATCTATCATACACATGTCCATACACACACTTCCGATAATCGGAACTTGATGCTCGCCAACCCACACTGAGCCGTTTCCGTTTCCTAATTTTCGACTTAATCCATCGGCATAACCAATGGCAACCACGCCAACTTTTGTGGCAGTTTTAGCCTTGAACCCTCGACTGTAACCAACGGTTTCGTTCGGCAAAATCGTTCTGATTTGCGAAATCGTGGATTTCAGTGTGCTCACATTTTGCAACAACTTTTGTTCGCTTTCATCATAACCTACGCCATACAGCCCAATGCCAATTCTAACCATATCAAATTGTGCTTCGGGAAACCTTGAAACACCTGCCGAATTGAGAATATGCCGCAAAATCGGATAGCCCAATTCTTGCGTTAAAAACTCGCTTATTGTTGTAAATTTTTCAATTTGCGAACACGTAAACTCGTCCAAATTCGGGTCTTCCGAACCTGCTAAATGTGAAAAAATCGAACGTACCTTGATACGTTTTTCGGTGTTTAAAATCTGAACAAGCTTATGCAAATCATTTTCTAAAAAACCCAGTCGATGCATGCCAGTGTCCACTTCCAAGTGAATGTGAATTTGAGAAATATCAGGGGTTTCGGCAAGCTTTTGAATTAAAAAATCTAATGTTCGAAAATTGTAAATCTCCGGCTCCAAATTAAATCGCAACATTTTTTCTATTGCGATTTTTTCGGGATTCATTACCATAATCGGCAATGTAATTCCAAAATTTCGCAATTCAACACCTTCGTCAGCATAAGCAACCGTGAGATAATCCACGTTGTTGAACTGTAAAAAATTCGAAATCTCAAAACTTCCGCTACCGTACGAAAATGCTTTGACCATTGACATAATTTTCGTTGTTGGCTTGATTTTCGAACGATAGTAGTTCAGATTATACTGCATCGCATTTAGGTCGATTTCCAATCTTGTTTCGTGCGATTTTTGTTTCAAAAAATTGTTGATTTTCTCAAATTCAAATACGCGTGCACCTTTTAGCAAAATTGTTTCATGATTCAGCGACGAAAAATCAAAATTTTGTAAAAATGTTGCAGTATCCGAAAAAAAATCTTTTTCGATTGTGAAATGTTTGGCTTGTGCAGATATAGCAGAACCAATACCGATAAGTCTATCGACTTTTTTTTGTTCCAAAAGTTTCGCAATGTCTTGGTACAAGCCGGACTCGGTGCGTCCGTGTTGTAACATATCCGATAGAACAACTGTGCGTTTCTTGTGTTGCTTTTGCTGTGATAAAAAATCCAAAGCAATCGTCAACGAACTGAAATCCGAACTGTAACTATCGTTAATTATCGAGCAATGATTGATACCCTCTTGCAATTCCAAACGCATTTCGAGTGGCGATAAATTTTTGATGTGCATCGCAATTTTTTCGTTAGGAATTTTCAACAGCAACGCACAAGCCCAGCAGTGTATAAGGTTTTCGACCGATGCACAATCTTGAAAGGGAATCCGAATTTGAATCGTTTCATCGTTGTAAATCGCCGTAAGTAAAGTTTCGGAGCCAATTTTTTCCTCAGATTGAATAAATAAGTTCACATTTCGAAAACTTCGCCCCCACGTGAAAAATTTTGTGTTTTGAAAATATTCCGATGCCTTTATTTGTTCTTTGATTTCAGTATGATCAGCACAATAGATAAGACGTTCGGCTTTGGAAAACAACTTTAATTTTTCCGAAATTTTTTGTGCTCGATTCAAAAAGCCTTCGTCGTGCGCACTTCCGATCATGGTAAAAATTCCGATAGTCGGCTGAATAATTTTTTGCAAGTTTTCCATCTCGCCCGGCTCGGAAATTCCGGCTTCAAAAATCCCGATCTCATGCGTTTCGTTTATTTCCCATACCGAAAGCGGAACACCGATTTGACTGTTGTAACTCTTCGGATTTCGAACCACATTGAAAAACGGGTCGAGTAAAATAGATAGCCATTCTTTAACCATAGTTTTACCGTTGCTTCCTGTAATTCCAACAATGGGAATTTGGAATTTCTGACGATGATACATGGCTAATTTTTGCAACGCATCAAGAGAATTTTTCACAACCAAAAACACTACGTTTTCAGGAATGGAGAAATCCGGAAATTGCTCAACCACAAAGCATTTCACGTCTTTTTCAAGCAGATTCGGAATATATTTGTGGCCATCGTTTTTCGCAGTTTTCAGTGCAAAGAATAGAGTGTTTTTAGTTGTTGAAATTTTTCGACTATCAATACAAATATCCGTTATTTCCGAGTTTTGAAAGTTTTTCGGAAACGGCTCGGCATTCAAAATTTGAACAATTTCGGCGATATTAAAATGCCTGAAATTCATTGTTTTTACGATCTAATTCAAATTTCAACGGATCTTTACTCATTTCGGCATATTCTTTCTGGCAACGCAACACATCATTTACCTTGTAGAGCATCTCTCTAAAAATTTCTTCCATGTCTGTTGTGTCTGTGATTGCCGTTGCCAAAACTATCGGTGCTTCGGCTTCAAATAAAATATTGATTCCGGCATATTTGGCAATCATAGCGTCGGCTTGTTCGCGATTTACAAAGCAAAATCCGTCAAATCGCAAAAAACTTTCCGAAGCAAAAAAGCCTTCGCTCGAAAATGTTCCGAAAACCGGAATTAATTTCTCAAATGCTTTTTGAATTGCCGGCATCAAAATTTCCTTGTCTTCTTTTGTGGCTTTTCCATCGGAGTTTTTGGATGTGGACATCACTGCTAATCTCGGCAAAGGCAGGCGAAACATGGACCTCAATGCTTCTGAAAATTTCTCTATACGCATCACATTTTTTTCCGTATCAGGTAAAAAACCGATGTCGCTTGTATTTTCGGTAATCAGTGTAATGTAAGGGAAATCCCCGCAAACCGAAACTTGTAGGCTGTCTTTGAGAGCCGTCCATTTTTCTCTCCAAAATTTAGCAACATCAACGCCTTCCAAAGGCATTGCAATCATCGCATCAAAACCAGAAGATGCTGTGTTTAAGGCTTCTTCAAGCCCTTCCATTCCTCCCGGGAAAAAAGTAATTTGAACATGATCCAACACTTGATGATCTTGCAAGATTTTATAAACAGCTTCGAGTGCAGATTTATCCGCATTTCCGATTGTAACTGCTATTTTTCGTTTTTGTGTATCCATGATTTTGGGTAAAATAATCCACAAAGATACAAAAAAAACTTGATAAATCGAAAAAAAAACCGTATCTTTGCAGTCCAAATTTAATAAAAAACAAAATCATGAAAACAGTATCTATGAGCGGTTCGCCACGTGCGAACGTAGGGAAAAAAGATGCAAAAGCCTTGCGTAATGCGGGTCTTGTACCATGCGTAATTTATGGTGGAAAAGAACAAATTCATTTTTCTACTCCGGAAACTTCATTCAAAAACATTGTGTTTACACCCGATGTGTGCTTTATCGAAGTAGATTTGGATGGAAAAAAGTATTTGACTATTCTGCAAGACATTCAGTACCATAAAGTAAAAGACAATATCTTGCATGCTGATCTTTTTGAATTGCACGAGGACAAGCCAATCACATTGCCTATTCCTGTTGTATATGAAGGAAGTTCTCCTGGAGTTTTGCAAGGTGGTAAACTTGTGAGATCAACTCGAAAAATCAGAATTAAGGCACTTCCAAAAGACATGCCACAAACGATAACTATTGATCTTAGCCCTCTCCAAATTGGCGATATGGTAAAGGTTGCAGCACTTGAGGCTAACAATTTTACGATTGTTGATCATCCGAGCACAACGATTTGTATGGTGAAAACCACACGTAACGTTGCTGCGGTAGAAGCAACTACCGAAGAAGGAGGAGAAGAAAAAGAGGAAAATTAATCGAACGTGAAATTCTTGATTGTCGGTCTTGGTAACATCGGTGCTGAATACGCCAACACCCGCCACAACATTGGGTTTATGGTGTTGGATCAATTCGCCGCTGATACCAAGGCAGACTTTTCTACGGAGCGCTATGCCTATCGTGCGGAAGTTCGCATAAAAGGTCGAAAACTGGTTTTGATTAAACCCACAACCTACATGAACCTGAGCGGAAAAGCTGTTCGATATTGGATGCAACAAGAAAATATCCCACTCGAAAACATACTGGTTGTTGTAGATGACTTGGCTCTTGACGTTGGGCAACTCCGCCTCAAAAAATCGGGTGGCGATGGTGGACACAACGGACTTATCGACATCACTTTGACATTAGACACACAAAACTTCAACCGTCTGAGATTCGGAGTTGGTGCGGACTTCGCAAAGGGATTTCAATCGGAATATGTGTTGAGTCGGTTCACTTCGTTGGAAAATGAAATTGTTGAGCCGAAAATCAAACAGGCCACAGAACTAATAAAAAGCTTTGTAACTATGGGTGCAGATAGAACGATGACTTTGTTCAATAATAAATAACATGATTTTATTGTCGATTTTCGTGGAGTTTTCGCTAAGTCATTTGTTGGCTTTGTTTGGTATTGCTTGCTTGATAGCACTAGGGGCATTAGTATCAGGTTCCGAAACAGCAATTTTTTCGCTGTCGCCGAAAGACATCAACACCATAAAAACCGACAAAAGTCCGAAATATGCCGGACTTTTAAAACTCATTGAAAAGCCTAAAAGAACACTTGCTACGATTATCATTGCGAACAATTTTTTGAGTGTAGCGGTTATTATTTCGTCAACGGTGTTAATCAATCAAATGTTCGATTTTTCGACCATGCCGACGCTTGGATTTATCTTGCAAGTGGTTGTGATTACTGCTGTATTGCTGCTTTTCGGCGAAATTATTCCAAAGGTTTATGCTAATGCAAATTCGTTGAGAATGGCAATGTTCATGATTGCTCCGTTACGGATTTTGACAAAAATACTATCTCCGTTATCTTCAATTTTAGTAGGTTCTACGGCGATTTTGGATAAGCGTTTGGAAAAACAAAATCGTAATATGTCGATTGAGGAGTTGGAAGACGTGATTGACATTGCGGTTAAAGAAAGCACGGAAACTAACGAAAAGAATTTTCTCAAAAGTATTGTAAAGTTTGGTGATATTGAGGCTTGCGAAATCATGAAATCGCGCGTGGATGTGACGGCTGTTGAGCAACAAGCAAAATTTTCGGAAGTGATGAAAATCATCAGAGAAGCGGAGTATTCGCGTATTCCTGTGTATAGCGAAACGATGGATACAGTGGTAGGAATTTTGCACATCAAAGATCTTCTGCCATACTTATCGGAAACAGATTCTTTTGACTGGAATTCGTTGGTACGACCGGCTTTTTTTGTTCCGGAAAATAAAAAAATCGACACGCTGTTAACCGAATTTAAGAGTAGAAAACAGCATTTTGCAATTGTCGTTGACGAGTACGGAGGAACATCCGGAATTATCACACTGGAAGATATTTTGGAAGAAGTCGTTGGCGATATTAGTGATGAATTTGACAGCGAATCCGACGAAAAAATGCATCATCAAATCGACGAACATACGTGGATGTTTGAAGGTAAAATTTCGTTGAATGATTTTTGCAAAGTTGTTCAAATCGACGGTGATTTTTTCGATAACTTGAAGAGTGAATCCGAAAGTTTGGCAGGTTTGATTTTGGAGCAAACCGGCGAAATTCCTCAGCGTTTGCGAGAAATCAAAATTCCTCCGTTTACATTCCGTGTCGAGGCCGTTGACCAACGTCGGATTAAGAAAATTCGGGTAACAAAGAAAGGTACATAGTTAGGATAGCAAGCGAGGGAAAAATTCCGCTTGTTACTCTAATCTTAAACCTTCATTTTAACACTTTTTAAGGAAAATAATTTGGTCAACTGGAAATTTGTTTGTAACTTTGCAAAAAAATCGGAGAATACCATGGAAAAAAATAAAAACATAAATCCGTACAATTATCAAGACGACACCATGCCTTGCAGTGTTAATGATTCAGGTATTGACGGTGAAATCAGTGACGAACTCAAACAGTTGATTGACGAGCGACTCGCTGCGATTGAGAACGGAACAACCGAATTTATTTCTTGGGAAGAAGCTGAACGAGAATGTCAGCTTAGACTGCAAGCCTATCGTCAAAAACAGCATAACTATGTATAATGTCATTTTGACGAGAGACGCACAAACTGATAGGCTACAAGTTATGGATTGGTACGAAACAATACTGTCTAGGCTTGCTCAAGAGTTTTATGAGGAGGTATCACAAAAGGTTGAAAACATCGTTGCCAAATACCCCAAAATTGCACCAGTTATTCACAAAAACGTTCGAAAATTATCACTGAGTCGGTTTCCGTATAATCTGATATATGTTGTTGATGATGCAAAAAAAGAAGTTCAGATTCTTGCTGTTGTCCACGACAAGCGAGACCCAAGCATTTGGCAAAGCAGAGTTTGAATAGACTATATTGTAGGGGTCGAAAATCTTCGACCCCTACAACGATGATTTCCTCTCAACCCTTTTCACCACCAATCGACTCAATTCGTAAAGAAGCTGTAAGGGAAGAGCAATCATAAACATCGTAAACACATCAGGACTTGGCGTAATAAAAGCAGCCAAAATCAGAATAGCAACAATGGAGTGCCTTCTGTATTTTTTGAAAAAACCACTCTTTAGAAGTCCAATCTTTGCAAGAAAATAAGCAACAACAGGCATTTCGAACACCAACCCCATCAGAAATATAAGCGTTAAGAACGTACTGATATATGAGTTGAGCGATATTTGATTGGGAACATTTTCGCTGACTTGATAAGTTCCTAAAAAATTAAGAGCTAACGGAAAAATCAGAAAATAAGCCGTCAGGACACCGGCGAAAAACAGAGCTACAAACGAAACCGCACCTTTAATTGCAGGCTTTCGCTCGTGAGGGTATAATGCCGGTAACACAAAATACCAAAGTTCTATCATCAAATACGGAAACCCAATAATCAGACCGATATAAAACGAAATGCTGATATGCGTGAAAAACTGTGCTGTCAGATTGATGTTGATGATATTAATCTCTTCTATAGTCGGACAGATTCCCGGAATAGAAAGCCATGCAGCTACACGACAAAAAAACTCGTAGGTTACAAAATCCGCACGACACGGTGCAAAAACAATACGATCAAAAATAAAATCCCCTAAAAGAAATGCAACGATAGCAACTCCAAGTACAACACACAAACAGCGCACTAAGACCCATCGAAAAACCTCTAGATGTGACCAAAAATTTGAGCCGGAATCAGACATTAATCTTTATCTTTAGGCTCTGTTCCGTCGGGAGTGTCGTCTAATAATTCATCCTCAACTCCCTTAACTGCTTTTTTGTACTCCTTTATACCTTTGCCAAGCCCTTTCATTAAGTCCGGAATTCTTTTTGCACCAAAAAGAAGCAGTAGAACTAAGAGAATGAAGATAATCTGTGGTAAGCCAATCATGGCAACTTGAACGTATGGCTCTGTGTACATTTTTTTATTGTTTTAATGGTTAACTTTCAACATCTCGTATATTTCCTGCCACGATTTTTCATGAAAATCGGCCGGATTTTCTGAAATGTTGGCAAAAATTTTTGATGAGTAAAAAATATCTGTGGCTTGATTCTCGTCAATATTCAAGTCTATCATTAGTTTTTCAAGTATAGCCTCGCCGATGCGACCAAATTTTGATACTTGAGATTTGTCTATAGATTTTAGAGTTAGCAACGATTTTAGGGTGCAGAAACAAACTTGGTGTGTCTCTTCGTGATATGTTAGTTCTTGTAAAAAGTCTACTTCATCAATTTTTATGTAACTTCCGTGATAAACCTGCATTATCGTTGCCCCCCGTTTTGATGACAAATTGTGTAGATATTATCTAAAGCATACAAAACATTGTCGGTATGCAATGCCCACCAATGTTCTTGCAAAAAATCAAGTCCACCGTATTTCTTAAGATATTGATACGCAGAAGCAACGTCCATTTTGTATGCTTCAGCAAAAGCAGGAATGATATAGGCGATAAAGCTGACCTTGTTGCTTGTTTCTCTATCTAATACTTGCATGTTCATAACCAAACTTTTTGCAAAGATAAGAATTTTTTTGAAATTAACAAAAAGGATTTTGAAACAAAACAAACGTGTAGGGGTGGATTTGAAATCCACCCCTACGATAATCGAATACAACAAACACAGTATATCGACCAAATTAATCAAAAGAGGAGCGTAGCTCCAAACGAAAATGCATTCAGTTCCGGTGCACGACTATTCCTAAACATCGGCGTTAAACTGTATGTCGCAAAAATACCCATTCTTCTGTAAGTAACTCGCAATTCCGTGTCTAAACGAAAACCGTTGAGATAAAAATGATCTCTGTTCACATCACGTTGTCTGCCGCTTCTACCATCAACTCTGTAAACTTGCTTTGTACTTGCACCCAGTCTGATATTACCCACAACACCTGCCGACACACTAAAATTTCTATCTCTGTATTGAATAAAAAGAGGAACTCTGAACCACGACGACCGCAGGTTACTTTTTCTATACCTTTTTTCTCCCCCTTCATACTGATTTATCACAAACACGCCACTATCCCTGCCGGCTATTATATTGTGGTCCAAAAATCTGTAGATATTCCAGCCAAATCCCCAGCTTGTCCCTATGCCGAAATTGCTCTGTCCCAAACGAATTCCGTGATCCGTAAGATGAAAATTTATGACAAACGATTGGTTTAACGAAAGTCCCATGTTTTTGTAGTTATCAGGCAATGTGTTTTGAAAAAAATCTTGCCCGAAACCGCCAAATCCAAAATCAAAACCGGCATAGCGAGGATTGAAGCGTCTTGGGCGATTTGTAGGGGCTGTGCCATCTGTGCTAATTCTTACACCTGCGATGATTCCGTAGTCAGCTATATCGTGGAGTATTCCTTCGGGATTCCGTTGTCGGGCAGGAGGTTCTGTATTTGCAGAGGGCTGTCTCCTGTCAGGCCATACTCTGGCGGTAGCTGCAATTGATAACAAATTTTCTGCTTCGGGGTTAAGGTGTAATACACTTGTTCCGAGAGCTGCTCCTGTTGCTGTTTCCGTGTGTACTCTTGCTCTTGATGCTCCCTGCAAATGAATATCTGCTCTTGGTGTTTTTAACTCTTCGGTATTAACTGAGGAAGCACCCGTACCTGCAATTCTGAGCATATCGGCTACTGTTCCTGACAAATCCAACAGGGTTGATCCGGACACAGTTGAATTAACTCTCTCATATGCTAAAATTAGTCTCGCTTGACTTGCTCCGGATAGTCTAATTCTTAGTCTGTCGCCGGCTATTTCGCTTTCAGACGAAACTCTTGCAGTTCCTGAAATAATTAAGGAATCCAACGATGTGAAAAGAACAGTAATGGGTCCGGTTTGATTTGATGGACCATGAATTCTCAAAATGCCGTCACGAACGCTAAATGCATCGTCATTTATGCTTTCGGGTACAATAATTTCGTTGCGATCTGATTGAACTAATTGCACCTGAAAGGCTTGTCCAACATTAACAGTTGTGAATTCTCCTAAATCTAAAGTTCTAGTTTGTGCGATTGAAAGGTTTGCAAACAAAACGAACATCGCGGCGGTTAAAAATATTTTTTTCATGATATTAATTTTTTGTGTTTTGATAGTATGACGAACATCTATGGTGAAAAGTTACAGGAGAAGTGAAAAAAAATAATGTCGTCATCCGGATGCTGTGAGGGGTCTGTCGGCTATTTCACAAGCCATTTTCACTATTGTCTCCGTGCAAAAAACTGTGGAAATTCCTGTTCTTCCAAAAACAATTCTACATCAGTTCTTCGTTCAAAAAATCGCCTGGCAATATTGTGGATAACGGATTTCGCGGGATCTATAACAAAATTGTTGACCGCCAATTCTAATCTTTCACGGCGAATGATTTGCATATTGTCATGCCAAATTTCGTTATCGTCATACCAAATCCCTTGACCATGCTCGGGATAAACTCTGCGAAGAATCTGCCAGCTTTCGATTATGGTTTCTTCTCGTGAAATTTGGATATTGGTGATTGGTTGAATTGTTGCGATGGCTAATAGTGGTGCGGAGTACAAGGTGGAAGATACGGGGCAAGAGGTGTGAGGTAGCATTTCCCCCGCTGGCGGGGGGTAGGGGGGGGGGTATGCACTATCAGCAAGAAAATCCCACCCCCTTAATCCCCCGCCAGCGGGGGACACCGTACCCTGTGCATCGTACACGGCATCTTTGGGCGGAAATTTTCCTGCTTCTATATTTTCAATTTTCAATTCCTCTGTAACAGCTGCTATCAGCGTGGTATCTAAAATATCCTGTTCAAAAACAGGTCGGACAAGAAGCACAGCAATTGCCAAGCATGCAGCGGCAGCATACCATGTCCATTGTGGTATTTGGCGTTTTCCAAGCTTCAAAAGTTTGTGTTTGTGCGGATAAGAAATATGTTCTTTCGAAAGCTTGGGTTGCATATTTTCCCATTGCTCAAACTCTTGATTTGGCAAAGTAACAATTAGCAATTCCTCTTTTTTATCGAAAACAATATTATCGTTCGGCGACAAAATCACGCTTGTAAAATCACTGAATTGTTCAGCTATTTCCGGATTTTGCTGCAAAAACAATTCCACGTCCATACGCTCGGCATCGCTCAACGCTCCGTCGAAATAATCAATCAAAATTGACTCGTAGTTATCGTGGTTTATCTTCATACCAAATTTTCAATTCGCACCAAATGTTTTTTCAAAAATGTTCTTGCTCTAAAAATATATACTTTGACTTGTGATTCGTTCAGACCTGTGATTTCGGCGATTTCTTCATAACTATATCCTTCGTAATCTCGCAACATCAGCACCGATTTCTGGTCGACAGGCAAGTGCTCCATTGCTTTGTTCAGAACTTCGTAAATATCGCTGTATGTGTTTTCATAATTATCTTCTATAGCTTGTGCAACTACAAACCGTTGATGAACTTGTGTTTTCCGAATTTCGTCAATCATGGTGTGGTGTGCTGCTGTAAACAAATAGGATTTTGCTTTTTCGAAACTAATTGTTTCCACTTTTTCCCACATTTTCAGGAACACATCCTGTACCACATCCGATGCTTTATCCGAACACTTAATATGTTTAAGAACAAACCGATAAACGCCATCGGAAAACTGTTTTACGCAATCGTTATATTCGGTAGTAGTCACTCAAATTTGTGTTTTTTATTACTATGACGAGGTGAGGTAGCAAAAAGTTACAGGTGGTACGATTTTTTTTTATGGTTTTTGCTCCGGTCTTTCCAATGTGCTCAAATATTCTATCGCTACTTCCAACGCTCTGTCAGCAGACACCATAATATCAGGCACAAGCGTATTCGGGTCTGCATCCGTATTCGGTCTCATATAATATGTAGATGATATACGAGCTCTGGTTCTTGATTCAGGTAATCTGAAGTATATCATATTGGCAAAGCTATTTGGAGCATTACGGCTTGGTTCTCCTATGACATTTCCCAAATTTCCATCTTGTATTCCGTATCCTATTCCGGTTGCAGCACTGAAAGTTACTTTATCGGTCAAAACTGAAACAAACACATTATTAGGGTTTTGGGTTTTCGTTGAAGGCTGTAACACTATCCTGTCTGTTTTAACCGAAATGTCTCCAAAGGGCATTCTGTTTGGCATAAAAAATGACATTAAACGAAAACGTCTTCTTAATTGTCTTAACGACATATTATTAAATTGTTCTTGAAGTGCTAAGTCGCTAATTCTTTGAATAACTCCGGGCGTTGGAACACCGACACCCATTGCTTCGGCTAATCTTAATCCAACATTTGCATTTCCACCGGGATTACCTCTAACGTCAACTATGAAACGCCAAATTCCATTTTCTACTGCTCTTGCAATTTCTTCTGCAACTTCGGTAATATGCTCTCCGTCAACAAACCTGCTTAATGAAATGTAAAATATGTCATTTTTAATCTCATGTCTTATTATATAATCTCTTCTTTCCAGACGAATAGCCGTGCTTATCCCACCAATTAATTCAAACTCAACCTCGGATATTTGATTGCTATGATTTAGAGTAATGATGACACGATTGTTTTCATTGATTTCTGCGCCGGCAAGCCTTAAAATCAGTTCAAATCGCACAAAACGGGGTATATCCAGACTCCTCATGGATACATTTTCAAAGTAATGATGCCGCTCAATCTGATGGATTATATCTGATACGGGCACGTCGCCAATCTCGATTACTTCAACATCGTTATTTTCTGCAAAAAATAATCTCCCTGCATCATATATTAACGACAAATCAATACCTTTTTCCAAGTTAAGAATGATGTCTAATGTATTCATGTGTCCATCTCTTAGAGCAACCCTGTATCTCGCTGCGGCTAACTGAAATTCAGTATGATAAATCGGCTTTGAAGTTTCATTAAGAAATTCTGCACGTAATTCATCGTAATTGTCGGGCAGCATCCCTTCTAAAATGAATATTGGATGAACAGCCTCGACCATTTCCACAAAATAGGTAGCATCTCTTGAAAAATCCATAGGAAAAGCAGGACTCAGCCTTTGCAGCCTGATGCTACCCAATCTTCTATCCAATGTAGGGATAATTAAAGTATTGTTTCCATGTAATATTGGCTCGTCATAGATAATGACAGAGTGATCTCGCATTATCCATGCAGTCCTGATTACGCTATTATGCTTTAGTGTTTTGAATTTGACCATGTTTGGCAACCAATCATCGTAAGCCGAATTAATGATAATTCCAACAAGAAAACCATTTTCCTCTTTAATACCGATTGTATATCTGCCATCCATATCCCAAATACCACCCGTAAAATCAATTTCAGCCCTTGATTCGAAATATCCTTTGAGTTCTGAGGTATTACCGTCCCAAATTCTTACAATATCAGGCATCGAAGCTCGCTTGCTCACACATGAATTTAGACATATTAGAATAATTGTTGTGATTAATAAATTTTTGCTTCGCTTCATTTTTTACCTCCAATTTTTTACTTTACTGCTGGTAATAACCGTATGTTGAAATCCGTATCATGTTTTTACAAGGTTTGTACTCTGCCACTACCACTTGTGGATATATTTCGTTGAGCATCGGCGTTAAGCATTACCCGACCCGACCCCGATATACTTCCTGTGACCTCTCTTGCTTGAAGTGTTATCCGACCTGATCCTGAAAGACTAACACGCACACTTTCTGCTGAAACACTTGCTCTTCCCGAACCTGAGACGCTAACACGGGAGCTCTTTGTTTCAAGTACGTTTTCAGCATCAACTCTTCCACTTCCGGAAACATTGATATTATGTTCGTTTGCTCGTCCTGTCAGAGTTAATCTTCCACTTCCACTCAATCTAGAAGTGACATTGTCTGCTACAATATTGAGGTTTGCTCTACCTGAACCTGCGAGGCTTGCTTGAAAGGTGTTTGCACGAATTGTTCCTTCGGATGTAGCAGATGAAGCACCCGACAGGCTCAACGAATTCAGAGACTTGAAATAAACCCTAATATCCGGTTGCCTTTCGTTTCCTGTATTCCAGCGATTGTTTCTCCTCAGAAAAGACTCCGGAAGGGCGATCGTCAAAGTACCACGATTCACAGAAATAATATCTTCAGTCTCTACACCTCGTGGAAGTTCCAAGTTTTCGGGAACAATAACTTCATTTCTATCTGAAGGAATTAAAATGATATTAAAGGCGTGGCTAACGCTGACTCTATCGAAATCAGCAGTGGCAATGATAGTGTTTTGAGCGGTTAAACCGAATGTCAAACCGAACATGGCGAAAATTGTAAATAAACGTTTCATGATTTTAAGTTTTTTGTTGTTTTACTGCTATGACGAAGTGAGGTAGCAAAAAGTTACACTGTAGGGGCGAAAATTTTTTCGCCCCTACAGTTTCTGTTTACAATCGTTGTGAAACCCGTTCCACCATTTCCGTTTTCCACGCAGCAAAATCTCCAGCCAAAATATGTGCACGTGCTTCGCCAACCAGCCATAAATAAAATGCCAAATTGTGCAAACTCCCAATCATTGGTGCCAACATTTCGCCTGCGTGAAACAGGTGTCGCAAGTAGGCTTTGCTGTACATCGTATCTACAAAACTTGCTCCGTCTTCCTCGATTGGCGAAAAATCGGTTTTCCATTTTTCGTTTCTCATGTTCATGATGCCGTTTTTGGTAAACAACATGCCGTTTCGTCCGTTTCGCGTAGGCATTACGCAGTCGAACATATCAACGCCCAAGGCGATACACTCTAAGATATTCGCCGGAGTTCCTACGCCCATAAGGTATCTCGGTTTTTCTTTCGGCAAAATTCTGCAAACCAGCTCGGTCATTTCGTACATCATTTCCGCAGGCTCGCCTACAGACAAGCCGCCAATCGCATTTCCGTCGCAGTTGCAACTTGCAATTTTTTCTGCGGAAGCAACACGCAAATCTTTGTAAACACTGCCTTGAACAATCGGAAACAAACTTTGCGAATGTCCGTATTTTGGCTCGGTTTGCGAAAATTGTGTAATGCATCTATCCAACCAACGGTGTGTCATTTCCATTGATTTTTTTGCGTAATTGTAATCGCAAGGGTAGGGCGTACACTCGTCGAAAGCCATGATGATATCTGCTCCGATACTGCGTTGAATATCCATCACACGTTCGGGTGTGAAAAGATGTCGAGAGCCGTCGATATGCGAACTGAAAATCACACCTTCTTCTGTAATTCTTCGTGTGCCTTGCAATGAGAAAACTTGATAACCGCCACTGTCTGTCAAAATCGGCTTTTCCCAACCGTTGAATTTGTGCAATCCGCCTGCTTTTTCTAAAACATCTAATCCCGGACGCAGATACAAATGATACGTATTTCCTAAAATAATTTGAGCCTTCACATCATCTGTGATATGTTGCAAGTGAACACCTTTCACAGTTGCAGCGGTGCCTACCGGCATGAAAATCGGCGTTAAAATTTCACCTCGATCAGTCGTGATTTTTCCGGCACGTGCAGACGTTTGGCTATCGGTTTGTAAAATTTGGTAAGTCATCGCAATTCTGAAGTAACAAACAATTCACTGTTGATAAAATAATCGCCAAAGATACAAAAAAAAACTGTAAAAACACTATTTTTGTACCCGTAATTTTGATTTTCGCTAAGGATTATTCAAGAAACGCATCACATGGAAATAGACAATACTGCAGTATTTGCAACGACTAAAGCCAATGAAGATTATGAGTTGGTTCGGGCAGCTCTGCATCACGGCGACAGGCGTGCTTATACGCAACTAATGGATCGCTATAAGGAAAGTTTGTACTTCAAGCTCATCAAAATGACGGGTTGTGAAACCGATGCCGACGATATGACGATTGAAGCATTTGGCAAGGCTTTTAACAATTTACACACATATTCGCCGGAATACGCGTTTAGCACGTGGTTGTTTAGAATTGCAACGAATAATTGTATTGATTATATGCGTAAGAAACGCATCAAACCTATGCCTTTGGAACGTCCGTCCGTCAACGATGAACGCATGGGATTTGAAATGCGAGTTTCAGATTTGGCTGCCGATCCGGAAACCTTGATTATCAAGGAGCAAAAAAATGAAAATTTACGTGCTATTGTTGATAAACTCAAACCGCATTATCGTATCTTGATCGAATTGCGCTATTATAAAGAGTACTCTTACGATGAAATTGCTGAAAAGTTAGATTTACCGATCGGCACAGTGAAAGCAAAACTGTTTCGTGCCAAAGAGTTTTTGTATAACATCTTGAAAAATTCGAAGGAGTTTGTTTAGCGTGATAATAAATTTACTGAAATTTGACTTGATTTCCAAAATTTTTCATATCTTTGCAAATCATCTTGCACGATTTGTCGTGTTTATAACTCATAAAATCAAACAATCATGAAATTTTTTTTCACACTTTTAATTTCCTCAACTTTACTATTAACAATCGTTTCCTGCAACAATAACAATGATGATTCTGTGTCTGCCACAGGTGTAATTCTACAGGATTCAGCCACTTTGTTTCTTGGCAACACCATACGACTAACTGCTATTGTTTTGCCTGAGAATGCTACCAATAAAAATGTAGTTTGGCAAAGTACTGACTCTGCTATTGCTTCTGTTTCTAATGCTGTTGTTTCCGGTTTAACTGCTGGAACGACAAGCATTGTCGCAACCACACAAGACGGTAATTTTACTGATACTGCTGTTGTAGCTGTTGGTACGTTTTCTTGTAATTCTAATACTCCTGGTTGGGGCGAGAGTTTGGGTACAGTTTCTTTTCATACAAACCAAACTTGGATAATTACCGGAAACGGTATCACTCAAACTTGGTCTGATGCTGTAACTGCTACAACTTGTCAAAAAGCCACGTTTGCTGGAGGAACTATAGATTGGAATAATCTTGAAGATAGTAATTTCAGTGCTGATTGTCGTTCTAATCCCGATTTCCCTGGTGATTTATTTTCTTGGTGTGCTATTGTGAGGTTTGCCGATCAACTTTGTCCTTATCCTTGGCGTGTTCCCACGACTCAAGATTTTCGTGATTTAGATATTGCTATGGGCGGTACTGGAAACTCACGAACGGATTCGGGTTTTGTCAATGCAAATTACATTAATCGTTGGGGTGGTGCGTTCGGTGGCTACAGTGTCTCGTATGGTCGTCTGCGGCTTCAAGACTTGATTGGCCGCTACTGGTCTCAGTCAGAGCTCGATGCCATGACTGGGCGTGGCTTGACCTTCAGCCCGGGTGGTGCCGTCTGGCCTCAAGTCAGCAACGTTAAGAATTACGGCTTTGCCCTCCGGTGTGTCCGTTAGTGCTTTTAGGAACTTCGATTTTTGAAATTTGAGTATTACCTCGTGGTGTGCGCAGCTGACACGGGGCGGTGGTTTCGACAGGTTCAGTCACCGGACTACAGCCGTTGAGCCCTGTCGAAACGCCCACAATCCTCGGTTGGTATGGGTGAAACGATTTTACATAGCGAAACGTAGTGGAGCGAGGAATCTGTTTGCTAATGATAACATGGATTCCAGCCTTGTACAACTAAAAAATAGTTATATGACTAAAAGAGGTAGTTGTGTAACTATTTTTTTTAGTTATACGGAATTTCTGTTCGTTCTTCAGAAGTTATCAACAAAACAGTATTGTTGTAACAGCAGAATGAATATGGTCGTTTTATAGTAGGCGATCAAAACGCTACCTCTATCACAACCAATAATTACGGTGCAAAGATGCGACATTTTTTGAAATAACCAGCTTTTTTGAAAAAAAATGGAAAAACGTTTGGTTATTCCATTTTTTTTTTGTAACTTTGCACCCCCGAAATTGTAAAAACAGGGAATAAGAACAAAAGAAAAATAAACAAAACCAAGCATTAATGCCAACAATTCAACAATTAGTTCGCAAAGGTCGCAAAAAGCTTACCGACAAAAGTAAGTCGCCTGCATTGGATTCTTGCCCGCAACGACGCGGAGTTTGTGTACGTGTTTACACCACAACACCTAAAAAGCCTAACTCTGCAATGCGTAAGGTTGCACGTGTTAAATTGACTAACCAAAAGGAGGTGAACGCCTATATTCCCGGCGAAGGACACAACTTGCAAGAACACTCTATCGTGATGATTCGCGGAGGTCGTGTAAAAGACCTTCCGGGTGTACGTTACCACATCATCCGTGGTGCATTGGATACATCGGGTGTAGAAGGAAGAAACCAACGTAGATCCAAATACGGAACCAAACGCCCAAAAGCAAAAAAATAAAACATGGATAGGGTAGGGTAATGTAGGGGCAAACCCCACGCTTGCACTGAGCATAGTCGAAGTGTGTTTGCCAAGAGACAAAGCCCAATGATGGTCAAAAGCCACCCAAAAAACCATGAGTAAATAAATCACAACATGCACACCATAATACAATGTGCCTCTGTTAAAACCAATTTATTGAAGAAAAATGAGAAAATCAAAACCAAAAAAACGGATTATTTTGCCGGACCCAAAATTCGGTGACCCACAAGTAACAAAGTTCATCAACAACATCATGTTGAAAGGGAAGAAGAATTTGGCACACGAAATTTTCTACAAGGCGATTGATGTTGTTGCCGAAAGAACAAAAGAAGATGGCCTCGAAGTGTGGAAAAAAGCACTTGCAAACGTAACTCCTTCAGTAGAAGTAAAAAGTCGCCGTATCGGTGGTGCAAACTTCCAAATTCCTACGGAAATCCGCCCCGAGCGTAAACAATCCATCGGTATGAAACACTTGATCGGATTTGCACGCAAACGCAACGAAAAATCAATGGCTCTGAAATTAGCAGGAGAAATTGTAGCAGCCTACAAAGAAGAAGGTGCCGCATTTAAGAGAAAAGAAGATACTCACCGTATGGCAGACGCAAACAAAGCGTTTGCACATTTCAGATAAAAAAAATGATAGAGTACAGACAAATCGCTGTCTGTATTCTATTTTTTTTATGGCAAAAGGTGTCATTCCCGCGAAGGCGGGAACCCCATAGCAAGGGGATTGCGGGTCAAGCCCGCAATGACAACACAACCCATAACCAACAAACAGACAACTCAACCAAGTAAATGGCAGATCTAAAATATACAAGAAACATCGGTATCATGGCACACATCGACGCGGGAAAAACAACCACGTCGGAGCGTATCTTGTTTTATACCGGTAAAAGTCACAAACTCGGCGAAACACATGATGGCTCCGCAACGATGGATTGGATGGCACAAGAGCAAGAGCGAGGAATCACAATTACGTCCGCAGCAACGACTGTTTTTTGGGAATATGCCGGAAATGAATATAAAGTCAATTTGATTGATACGCCCGGACACGTAGATTTTACTGTAGAAGTAGAACGTTCGTTGCGTGTTCTTGATGGAGCAGTAGCACTATTCTGTGCTGTGGGTGGCGTTCAACCACAATCCGAAACAGTTTGGCGTCAAGCAAACAAGTACCAAGTGCCTCGTATCGCATTCGTCAATAAAATGGATCGCGTAGGTGCTGACTTTTTTAATGTAATTGGACAAATCAAGGAAAAACTTGGCGCAAACCCGCTTCCTTTGCAAATCCCAATCGGACAAGAAGAATCATTCAAAGGTGTTGTGGATCTAATCTCAAACAAAGCATTCGTTTGGGTTGATGACAAAGGAACAGCAATGGAAGAAGTGCCGATTCCTGATGATTTGAAAGATGTTGTAGAAGAATACCGCTCAAAACTGTTCGAAGGTGCTGCAGAAGAAGACGATGCGTTGATGGAAAAATTCTTCGAAAACCCTGATTCTATCACTGAAGAGGAAGTTATCAGCATGGTTCGCAAAGCAACTATTGAAATGCGAATTACACCGGTAATGTGTGGTTCTGCTTTCAAAAACAAAGGCGTTCAACGCTTGTTGGACGGGGTAATGCGTTTCTTGCCGAGTCCATTGGATGTTGAAGCTGTAACAGGTATCAATCCGAAAACAGATAAAGAGGAAATTCGCAAGCCCGATGCAAAAGAGCCGTTTTCTGCACTAGCATTCAAAATTGCGACAGATCCGTTTGTCGGACGTATTGCGTTTTTCCGTGTATATTCGGGTCGTTTAGATTCCGGATCGTACGTATTGAACGCATCAACAGGAAAAAAAGAACGCATTTCGCGAATCATGCAAATGCACTCGAATAAGCAAAACCCTATCGAGTTTATCGAAGCCGGAGATATCGGTGCAGCTGTAGGTTTTAAAGAAATCAAAACCGGAAATACGCTCTGCGAGGAAGCACATCCGATTATCCTTGAATCTATGAGTTTCCCGGATCCGGTAATCTCGATTTCCGTAGAGCCTTTGACACAAGCCGACATTGAAAAAATGACACTTGCCTTGATCAAATTGGCTGAGGAAGATCCAACATTTACCGTTAAAACCGACGAGAATTCAGGACAAACTATCATCAGCGGTATGGGCGAATTACATTTGGACGTACTTTTAGATAGAATGAAGCGTGAATTCAAGGTAGAATGCAACCAAGGTCGTCCGCAAGTGGCATACAAAGAAGCAATCACTTCAGCCGTTAACCATCGCGAAGTTTATAAAAAACAAACCGGTGGTCGTGGTAAATTTGCTGATATCGTGTTTGAAATTTCGCCAAACGAAGAAGGCGTAAAAGGCCTCACTTTCGTGAATGAAGTTAAAGGTGGAAACATCCCGAAAGAATATATTCCTGCAATCGAAAAAGGTTTTAAATCTTGTTTGGACAATGGTGTTTTGGCTGGTTATCCGCTCGAAGGCTTTAAAGTTCGAATCATCGACGGAAGTTTCCATGCGGTTGACTCTGATGCACTGTCGTTCGAGCTTTGTGCAAGAATCGGTTTCAAGGAGGCTGCACGCAAAGCAAACTCCATACTTCTCGAGCCTATTATGAGTATTGAAGTTGAAACACCCGATGCCAATGTGGGTGACGTAACCGGTGACTTGAACCGTCGTCGTGGAGTTTTGGAAGGTGTTGATGCCAAATTCGGCGGACAATCCGTAAAAGCAAAAGTGCCGTTGGCAGAAATGTTTGGATACGTAACATCCTTGCGTACGATCACATCCGGACGTGCAAGCTCCACAATGGAATACGCCCACCACGCCGAAGCACCCAAAAATATAGCCGACGAAGTAATTAAGAATGCAACAAAATAAATAACTGTAAAGATGCACGGTCGTGTGTCTCAACAAAATAAACGATATGAGCCAAAGAATTAGAATTAAACTCAAATCCTACGATTTCAACTTAGTAGACAAGTCTGCGGAAAAAATCGTAAAAACCGTGAAATCAACGGGAGCAGTAATTAGTGGTCCAATCCCATTGCCTACCGACAAGAAAATTTTCACTGTAAACCGTTCAACATTCGTTAACAAAAAAGCACGCGAACAGTTCGAGATGTCAGCCTACAAACGCTTGATTGATATCTACAGCAGTAGTGCCAAAACCATTGATGCTTTGATGAAGCTTGAATTGCCAAGTGGCGTTGAGGTGGAAATCAAAGTGTAGAACGGCTACATTGCCGTCATTCCCGCGAAGGCGGGAATCCCCCCAATACGCGGGGCAACACAAATAGCAGGGAGATTCCCGCCTACGCGGGAATGACAACCAAAAAATGAAAATTAAAAATCAAAAATAACAAGCAATGTCCGGATTAATTGGAAAAAAAATCGGAATGACTAGCATCTGGGATGCCTCCGGCAAGAATGTGCCGTGCACTGTAATACAGGCTGGTCCTTGTGTTGTAACACAAGTAAAAACAAAAGA
>WQWI01000012.1 GCA_009785425.1 Bacteroidales bacterium
CGTTCAGCAAATTCAAAAAGCATGGAACGATAAAAAAGATGACTTCGACACTCGCATGAAAAATTTTTCAACAGTGATGATTGAACAAATTGACACGCTTTCGGCGGTTGCTTCCGAATTTGCAAATTTTGCACAACAACCGAATGTTAAACTTACCGAAGTAAACGTAAAAAACTGCTTAGAGAAAATCGTATTGTTAATGAATTCGGAGGGAACTATTCAATTTGAAACAACGCAAGATGCTGAAAACAGTACTGTTTTTGCCGATGAAAAACAACTGTCTCGAGCGTTGGTCAATATCTTGAAAAATGCAAAACAAGCCGTTTCGGAGGTCGAAAATCCACAACTAAAAATCTCTCTATCTACATCGGAAAGACAAGCACTTATTGCGATTCAAGACAATGGAAACGGTATTCCTGCCGAAATTCATAATCACATTTTCGAGCCTAATTTCACCACAAAAACCTCCGGAATGGGATTAGGTTTGGCGATTGCAAAAAATATCATCGAACAATTCGGCGGCACAATTTCATTTGAAACGGAAGAGAAAAAAACCGTATTTTTTGTTCGATTGCCGTTGCAAAATTAGCCTTACTATTAAATGTTCGTGAGAAAATTCGCATAGACGGTTCGAGAAAACTTGTTTTTTTTAGAAAAAAGTTGTAACTTTGCGGGAAATCAATAAAAGGAAGAGAGGACATTATGAAAGTATTGGTAGACGTAAGAGAGAGTAAAGCCTTGTTTTTGATGGAGCTGCTCAACAATTTTTCGTTTGTGAAAGTACAGCCACTCACTAATGAAAAAGCATTATTGCTGCGAGAAATTAAAGAATCTGTAGATGCTGTTAATTTGGTAAAAAGAGGGGAGATGTCGGCACGTTCAGCAAAAGATTTGCTCAATGAGTTATAACGTACTCACAATAGCCCCGTTTGACCGTCAATTGAAACGATTGGTGAAAAAATACCCTTCGTTGAAATCGGAATTTGCTTTGTTGATTGAAGAATTGGAGCAGGACCCCGAAAAAGGAACTCCATTAGGGAATAATTGTTTCAAAGTACGTTTAGCGATTGCCTCAAAAGGTCGTGGAAAGTCGGGAGGTGCAAGAGTGATTACTCACTTTTATGTGGAAAACGACACTGTTTTTCTAGTTGCAATTTATGACAAAAGCGAGCAAGCAGATATTTCTGACAAAGAATTGAAAGAACTGCTTTCAGAAATTGAGTAATAAACGAAAATCCAACCTCAACCGCTTATGTTGCAGAAAACATTAAGAAAAAAACCATAAAAAAAACGAAATGCTTTGCATTTCGTTTTTTTTTTGTATCTTTGCACCATTAAAATCAAAAAACTATTATGAAAAGAGAAACAATGATTGAAAGGCACATCCGAAAAGTGATAGAACTCATAGATGTTGCATCCATTGCCAAAAAGATTGTCCTTGCTTTGCTGGGGCTCTTTCTGATAACTTTCCTGTTGGTTCATTTAGGCTTGAATTTGACTATACTTCGCAATGACGGCGGAGAGTGGTTTCGTGCCGGTGCGTATTTTATGGGCTCAAATTTTATCGTAAAGATATTAGGTTTCGGAATTTTAGCGGCAATACTTGGACACATTGCACTTGGATTTCTCATCCAATTCTTGAATTGGCGTGCACGTCCGATAGGGTACAAGGTAAGAACCAAATCCAAAACGATGTTTGGGTCAAGATTGATGATTTGGACAGGAATTTTACTCGGAGTTCTTATCGTTGTTCACTTGACTCATTTTTGGTTTGTCAAACAAGGTTGGGCTGAAGGTCGTTACATCATTAGAACTGAAAAAGTAGAACGGGCATTTGGAGCGAGAACTTTTGAGTTACAAAATGCTTTTCAGAATGCAGTAAACGAAGATCAACAAATGAGGATTGAGACGGAGTTTATGGAACTCCACAACTTTATTCAAGGTAGTGAGAAACTACAAGTTGCTTTCCTCCCGGGTTTTGCAGGTCAGCGTTTTATCGTGGATTTGAGTAAAGAAGACATTGCTGAGATACGGTCGTTTTTGGATGTTGCTTACAAAGCCGATTTTTGGGCGATGATGCACGATATGTTCAAAAATATATGGATGGTTTTACTATACGTCTTTTTCTCGATTGTACTTGGAATTCACTTGGCACACGCAATTCCGTCCGGATTTCAAACGTTGGGCTTGGCACATAGCAAATACACGTTTATTGTCAAATATGCCGGATATGGACTTGCAGCGATTATTGCCATAGGATTTGCATTTGTTCCTTTGTTCATTTATTTTTTCAGATAACATAAATTTTTCGATATGTCGAAGTTAGATTCAAAAATTCCACAAGGTGCACTAGAGCAAAAGTGGACAAAGTACAAAAACTCTCAATCGTTGATCAATCCTGCGAATAAGCGACGCATTGATGTTATAGTTGTGGGTACCGGACTTGCCGGAGCCTCTGCTGCTGCGAGTTTGGGAGCATTGGGTTTCAATGTGAAAATTTTCTGTATTTCCGATAGCCCGCGCCGTGCACACTCTATCGCAGCACAAGGCGGTATCAATGCAGCAAAAAACTACCCGAATGATGGCGACAGCGTTGAACGTTTGTTTTATGACACCATAAAAGGTGGCGATTATCGTGCAAGAGAGGCAAACGTACACCGTTTGGCGGAGGTTAGTAATTCTATTATTGACCAGTCCGTGGCACAAGGCGTTCCGTTTGCTCGTGATTATTCAGGATACTTGGACAACCGTTCGTTTGGTGGAGCACAAGTTTCGCGTACATTTTATGCTCGCGGACAAACCGGACAGCAATTGTTGATTGGTGCTTACGGTGCATTAAGCCGTGAAATTGAACGAAAAACAGTTGAAATGTTTCCTCGTCAGGAAATGTTGGATTTGGTGTTAGTCGATGGCGTTGCTCGTGGTATCATTACTCGTGATGTTACAACGGGCGAGATACATCGTCATGCTGCACATGCGGTAATTTTGGCAACGGGTGGTTACGGAAACGTGTATTTCCTTTCCACGAATGCGATGAACTCTAACGTTTCCGCTGCTTGGCAAGCCTACAAAAAAGGTGCATTTTTTGCAAATCCGTGTTATGTGCAAATTCACCCTACGTGTATTCCTGTTCACGGAGATTATCAATCGAAACTCACGCTGATGTCGGAAAGTTTGCGAAACGACGGCAGAATTTGGGTTCCGAAAATGATGGAAGATCTCGAACATATACGTAATGGACGCATGAAACCGACCGGAATTCCTGAGGAAGGACGTGATTATTTTCTTGAGCGACGCTATCCGGCATTCGGAAACTTAGTGCCTCGTGACGTGGCTTCTCGTGCAGCAAAAGAAGCTTGCGATGCGGGTTTTGGTGTGGGTAAAACGGGATTGGCGGTATATTTGGATTTCCAAGATGCTATCGAACGCTTGGGTAAAGATGTTGTTGAGGAGCGTTATGGAAATTTATTCCAAATGTATGAAAAAATCACAGACGAAAATCCTTACGAAACACCAATGAAAATTTATCCTGCTGTGCATTACACGATGGGCGGACTTTGGGTAGATTACGAATTGCAAACAAGCGTAAAAGGTTTGTTCGCAATCGGCGAAGCTAACTTTTCCGATCATGGAGCAAACCGTTTGGGAGCCTCTGCATTGATGCAAGGTTTGGCAGACGGATATTTTGTATTGCCTTATACGATCCAAAATTGTTTGGCGGATCAAATTCGTGTTCCGAAATTTTCTACAGATACACCGGAATTTGAGACAGCCGAAAATGAAGTGAAAGAACGTATCGAAAAATTGTTGAGCATAAACGGCAAACAATCGGTAGATACTATTCATAAAAAATTGGGTAAGATCATGTGGGAATACGTTGGCATGGCTCGCACCAAAGAGGGTACAGCACAAGCAGTTGAAATGATCAAGCAACTCAAAGAGGAATTTTGGAGTGATGTTCGTGTTGTTGGAAAACCCGACGAAATGAACAACGAACTTGAAAAAGCTTTGCGTTTGGCGGATTACCTCGAATTGGGCGAACTTATGGCTCGTGATGCTAATCAGCGTGACGAATCTTGCGGTGGACATTTTCGCGTAGAATATCAAACCAACAGTGAAGCAGAACGCGATGATAAAGACTTTATGCACGTTGCCGCTTGGGAATTTACAGGCGAAAAAGCCGACCCAAAACGCAATGTTGAACCGTTAAATTATGAAACCGTTAAGGTTGCAACACGAAATTACAAATAATGGTATGTGGTTCGAGGTACGGGGTACGAGGCTTCCACGAAGCACACCCCGCACCTCGAACCCCGCACACCCCGCACCGTTAAACGATATAAAGAATTAAATTATGGACTTTACCCTAAAAATCTGGCGTCAAGAAAATGCAAAAGCCAAAGGACGTTTCGAAACCTATAAAATTACTGATGTTTCCAGCGATTGTTCGTTTTTGGAGATGTTAGATATTCTCAATGAACAACTAGTTGATAAAATCGAAAAACCAGTTGTTTTCGACCACGATTGTCGCGAAGGTATTTGTGGAATGTGCAGTTTGTACATCAACGGTCGTCCGCATGGAAATGACGATGGTATTACAACTTGTCAATTGCACATGCGTAAATTCAAAGATGGCGAAACGATCATCATTGAACCTTGGCGTTCGAGGGCCTTTCCTGTGCTTAAAGACCTTGTTGTTGATCGCGGTGCACTCGACAAAATCATTCAAGCCGGCGGTTATATTTCTGCAACTACAGGTGGAGTTCCCGATGGAAATGCTATTCCTATCCGCAAAGACAAGGCCGATACGGCTATGGATGCAGCAGCGTGTATTGGTTGCGGTGGATGTGTAGCTGCTTGTCCAAATGCATCGGCGATGTTATTTGTGGGAGCTAAAGTGTCGCACTTGGCACACCTTCCGCAAGGCAAGATTGAAGCGATGAAACGTGTGGAGGCAATGGTAGAACGCATGGACGAACTTGGTTTTGGCTATTGCTCCAACGCCGCTGCGTGTGAATTTGAATGTCCGAAAGGCATCAAAATTGAGCATATTGCGAAACTGAACCGCGAATTTATCTCCGCAAAAGTGGGCTCACAACTCCCTAAAGAAGGTGGTAATTTCTCGATGTAACATACGTAGGGGCGGGTTGAAACCCGCCCTTGTTGCAAAAAAAATCCAATGAAAATAGACGTAAAGAAAAATCAATCTCTGTTTGAATTTCTGTGCGAAATATTTCCCGAGAGTTCCAAAACTCATTTGAAAAAAGTAATCAAATACGGGTTTGTTTCTCGTAAAGATTTGGTGTTGAAAAATCCCGAAACGCCTGTAAAAAAAGGCGAAACTCTCGACTATAAAAAATACAACGGACGAGAAGCAAAAAAAAGGAATGAAAAAGTACCGTTTCAGATTGTTTTTGAAGATGAGTACTTAATTGCTGTTTCGAAACCTGCCGGAGTTCTAACCGTTGGCACAACGACAGAAACCAAAAAATCCATGTATAAAACGGTGTTGGACTATGTTACTAAAAAGTCCAAACACAAAGAAAAAGTTTTTGTTGTGCACCGCTTAGATAGAGAAGTTTCAGGACTTTTATTGTTTGCAAAATCCGAAACTGTCAAGAAAAAAATAATTGAAAACTGGAGCGATAACGAAAAACTGTACTGGGCTTTGGTCGAGGGAAAACCACCAAAGGCAAGCGATACAATCAAATCGTATGTCATGGAAGGTCCAAAACAAAAAATGATAATTGTAGAAAATGCAGTTGCTAATCGAAATAATAACCGTCATGTCGAGCGTAGTCGAGACATCCCCAAGAAGCAAGGAGATCCCTCGACTACGCTCGGGATGACGCCACAATTGGCAATCTTGCGATACAAAACCCTGTCTTACCACGATAGTTATACCTTGCTCGAAATACAATTAGAAACCGGCCGAAAAAATCAAATCCGCATACAACTATCAAGTATCGGCTGTCCGATTGTCGGCGACCGCAAATACGGTGCTGATGCAACGTTCGTTCGTCAAATTCGCTTGTTTGCTTTTTCACTTTCGTTCAAACATCCGATTACAAAAAAACGAATTTCGCTATCACTTCCCATGCCGAAAACGTTTTTGAATGTAGGTCAAGGCGATGAAAAGTATTGATTTTTGGGTATTTTTGTTGGTTTGAGATTTTTTTCGTACCTTTGCAAGCCATGCAGTTCAATCTTACATCGCAATTTAAACCTACGGGAGACCAACCCGAAGCCATCAAGGAATTGATTGCAGGCATTGAACGTGGCGATAAAGCACAGGTTTTACTTGGTGTTACGGGCTCTGGAAAAACATTTACAGTTGCGAATGTAATTGCTGAAACCAACCGTCCTACGTTGGTTTTGAGCCATAATAAAACGTTGGCGGCACAACTTTACAGCGAATTCAAACAGTTTTTTCCGGATAATGCGGTGGAGTATTTTGTGTCGTACTACGACTATTATCAGCCGGAAGCATATATTCCAAGTACAAATACTTATATCGAAAAAGATCTACAAATCAACGATGAAATTGAAAAACTTCGTTTGAGTGCGACATCGTCTTTACTTTCGGGAAGGCGTGATGTGATCATCGTTTCATCGGTTTCGTGTATCTATGGAATGGGTAATCCACAGGATTTTGCATCGAATATCATTGTACTCGAAAAAGGACAGCGTTTGTCGATGAAACAAGTGATGCACGCTTTGGTAAATTCGCTTTATTCACGACATGAATTGGAATTTAATCGAGGTAATTTTCGTGTGAAAGGCGATACTCTTGATATTTATCCGGCTTATGCCGATTACGCTTATCGTGTAATTTTTTTTGATGATGAAATCGAATCGCTCGAAACAATTTATCCGGACAACGGACAACGCATCGAACTGAAAAATCAGATCACGATTTTTCCTGCAACCCTATTCACGACAGACCCTGCCCGTATGCAGGAAGCCATAAAAAATATTCAGTTGGATTTGGGAAGGCAAATCGATTATTTCAAAGAAATTGGCAAACACTTAGAGGCAAAGCGTCTGGAAGACCGCGTTATTTATGATGTTGAGATGATGAAAGAATTGGGTTATTGCACCGGAATTGAAAATTATTCACGATATTTGGACGGTCGAAATCCGGGCTCACGTCCGTTTTGTTTGCTGGATTATTTTCCGAAAGATTTTGTGTTGGTTGTTGATGAAAGTCACGTAACCATTTCGCAAATTCACGCAATGTATGGCGGAGACCGCAGCCGAAAAGTAAATTTGGTGGAATATGGTTTTCGACTTCCTGCGGCGTTGGATAATCGCCCGTTGAAATACGACGAATTTGAAGAACTAATCAATCAAACGATTTATGTGAGTGCAACGCCTGCCGATTTTGAATTGAAGGAAGCAGGTGGTGTTGTAGTGGAACAATTGATTCGTCCGACAGGTTTGTTAGACCCTGTGATTGAAGTTCGTCCGAGTCAAAATCAAGTCGATGACTTGCTGGACGAAATCGAAAAAGTAACCGCAAAAGGTGGACGAACGCTTGTAACTACGCTAACCAAGCGACAAGCGGAAGAATTGACAAAGTATTTACTCAATGTTGGCATCAAAACACGCTACATTCATTCTGATGTAGAAACTTTGGAACGTGTAGAAATTCTGCAGGATTTGCGTGCAGGCTCGTTCGATGTTTTGGTTGGTGTGAATTTACTTCGCGAAGGGCTAGACTTGCCGGAAGTTGCATTAGTTGCGATTATGGACGCAGATAAAGAGGGTTTTCTGCGTAGCACTCGCTCGCTGACGCAAACAGCCGGACGTGCCGCACGAAACGTGGAAGGCTTGGTAATTATGTATGCCGACAAAATCACAAAATCTATGCAGCAAACCATCGACGAAACCAACCGCAGACGCGAAAAACAAATTGCTTACAACACAAAAAACAATATCACCCCGACACAAATTATCAAATCGCTCGACTCAAGTTTGGCGAAAAATAAACAGCCTCTCAATTATTATGCTGAAAGTACGGAGCTCAGTATTGCCGCGGATCCTGTGTTCCAGTACATGACTAAAGATCAGTTGAAACGCTCAATACAAAACAGTCGAAAACAAATGGAAGCAGCAGTTAAAGAACTTGATTTTATGGAGGCGGCACGACTTCGCGATGAAATCGCAGAACTTGAAAAACGACTGTGATTTTTTCTGTGTTCACTGTCTTCTTGTTCCCATTCTCGAAATAATCAAAAAAAATCGTATCTTTGCAAAACTATAAAGCTCACCCCACACCCAAACAAAGACTATGAAACACAAAATCCTAATACTATTGGCAGTCGTCATTTTAAGCACCGACGGCTTCTCTCAGACTCGTCTTGAACGTAGAGAGCAAAGAGCCGGTAGCGGTGTTGTTCGCACCGAAAGAGGAATTGACGACCCTGCTGCACACGCTATTTTGGACAATATTCGCAGAAACTTAAGGTCATTCCGAAGTCTAAAATTCGATTTCACACTGATTATGGAAAATCGATCGGAAATGGAACGAACAAGAAACACAGTCGGAAGTGGAACAATTTTAATGAGAGGCGACAGTTACAATATGAATTTCATGGAAATGACCACAATTTCAGATGGAAGAACCATCTGGAATTTCAATGCGGAAACCAATGAGGTTTATATCAGTCAGTCCAATCCAAACGACTTGGAAACCATGAATCCGCTTGTTTTAATCAATACTTATGAGGATCATTTTCGGTCAGTGCTCATTCGCGAAGAGATAGAGAATAATGTTTTGGTCGCTGTTATTGATTTGCGTCCTTTTGAAGCACGGAGTTTTCACAGAGTGCGAGTGATTGCGAATTTAGAAAATAATACCCTTGTTCGTACCGAAGTTCACGATAAAGACGGCACAGTTCTGACTTTTCGTGTAGATAGAATGCAAACAAACGTTCCCGCACCAAACAGTGAGTTTACATTTAGTGCAGCCCGACATCCGGGTGTTGAGGTAATTGACCTCAGATAATTGTTACTTGGACGGCACCAATCTACCTTTTTTGTTATCATTCCTGTTGTTCCTGCGATAATTACTTTCATATCATTGCTGTTTGAATTTTTAACTTGCTTTGCGAAATTGAAGTGGTGTTTGTTTGGTTTTATTTTTGAACAAACGACTAAAATATTGCGGATATTCAAATCCGAGCAAATAGGCAATTTCATTAACCGACAAATTAGTTGTGAGCAGTAGATTTTTTGCACGCTCTATCAAGTATGCATGAATGTGTTGTTGTGTGTTTTGTCCGGTAAGATTTCGCAAAAGATCGCTCAAATAATTCACAGACATTGCCAATTCCGTAGCTATTTCGTTCGGAGTAACAAATTTTTCCTTATCACTGTCGAAATGTTTGTGAAGTATGGTTTGAAAACGCGTTAAGATATCAGTTTCTACGCTGTTTCTTGTTCTGAATTGGCGCGTATAAAAACGCTCTGCATAATTCAGCAAAACATCAAGTTGCGACACGATTATGTCTTGGCAATGTGCATCAATACTGCGGTTGCTCTCGTCATAGATGTTTTGCATTATGCCCTCAATCACTGTTTGTTCTGCATCAGACATATGCAAAGCCTCGTTTGTTTCGTAAGAAAAGAATTTCAGTTTGCCGATTTTTACGCCCAGTGCATACTTGCGAATAAAATCGGGATGAAATGCCAATACCCAGCCTGAGACATCAGAAATGTCCGGACTTTCATAATCTCCGCTCCAAGAATGTACTTGCCCGGGTGCAAAAAAGCTCATTAACCCTCGTTTAAAATCGTATTCACGCCAACCGTAAACCGACGTGCATTGCGAACCATCTTTCATTAAGATTGAATACAAATTAAGCTGTACCGATTTGCTTAATGTAGTGATACTTTTCTCCGATGCAGTGAAGCTTTTCGCATCAGATAAGTGGAAAATGCCAATCAACGGGTGATTGGCGGGTGGCAATCCAAACAGTTTCGTTGCCTCCCCAACAGTGTTGATTTTTATTAATTCGTTTGATTTCATTTTGCAAAGATATTAACTTTTTATTAAATTATTGCTGTTGTATAAGTCAAAAGAATAGATATAGGCTAGTTTTCCAATAGTGTGAGGCATATGCCCACACACATCTGTGCAGGATTTTGTTTCTAACAATATCCCACCGCACTTTTGAATCATTTTGTTAGACTTAATATTATCCGAGGTGCATCCTATAAGTATTTTTTCAATGTTTAGCGATTTTACAAAATCCAAGGTCTTTGTCATCATTTCTTTAAAGTAAAGTCCTTTTCTTTCGCTTGGACGAATGGACACGCCTAAGTGCCCGCAATACTGCATTAAGGCACTACTTTCTAAGCTATGCCGAATATCAATTATTCCTATGATTTTATCATCGCTTTTTCTAACAGCAAAAAATGTAGTTGATTGAACATATCCACTTTGCACCGTATCTTTGCGACGATTATTTGTGTTTAAAACAAGCCATGGTTCATATTCCATTCGGTCAAGCAAAACACTTCCGGGTATATAATATTCTTGATTTTCAAAAAAGTCATTTTTGAAACTTTCTGCTGATGTTTTGTGTTGCAGTGTTGGTAGTTGCAGTTCTATTTTGTTCGATTTCATTTTGCAAAGATAACGAAAAGAACATTTTCAGAACTAAACAAAACGAGGACAATTTTATACAAAACGTGGTTTCGTCAAATTTCATTTTGTGAAAATTTCGTATCTTTGCAAACCGTAATCAGAAATAGCAAATAAAATGACACTATTAATTTCCTAATTCAAAATGTACAGCGTAGAACAACAAAAAAACTTAGAATCAAGAGTCGCCGACCTGAGGAGGTTTCTTTGACATCGACAAAAAACTTGTGGCTATAGCCGAAGAAGAAGAGCAGTCGCTTTCGCCTGATTTTTGGAACGATTCCAAAAAAGCTGAAGCACATTTAAAGCGTATTCAAGAGAAAAAAATCTGGACGGACGAGTTTCAACAGATTGAAAGAGCGTTGGAAGATTTGGCTGTGATGGTTGAAATTTCAATTGAAAATGGAGAAACCGTCATTCCCGCGAAGGCGGGAATCCCCCGGAATGAGGGGAACGAACACCTGCAAGGGGATTCCCGCCTTCGCGGGAATGACGACCCAATAATCGACGAGGTCGAAAAACAATTCGAAATCACCAAAAGATTAATCGAAAAACTGGAATTCAAAAACATGCTTTCCGCTGAGGAAGACCGCATGGGTGCTATTGTTACGATAAACTCCGGTGCAGGTGGAACCGAAAGTCAAGATTGGGCAGAAATGCTGATGCGCATGTATATTCGCTACGGCGAACGCAACAACTACAAAGTAACCACACTTGACTTGCAAGACGGCGATACCGCCGGAATCAAGCAAGCCACTTTGGAGTTCGATGGTACTTTCGCTTACGGACATCTAAAAAGTGAAAGCGGTGTGCATCGTTTGGTACGCTTGTCGCCATTTGATTCGGCAAATAAACGTCATACATCGTTTGCCTCAGTTTACGCCTATCCTATCGTTGACGAGAACATCGAAATCGAGATCAATCCTGCCGATATTTCATGGGATACGTTTCGTAGTAGCGGTCCCGGCGGACAAAACGTAAATAAAGTTGAGACCGCCGTTCGCCTAAAACACGCACCATCGGGAATAATCATAGAGTGTCAAGTCACGCGTTCGCAACAACAAAATCGCGAAAAAGCCTTGCAAATGCTCAAGTCTCAGCTTTACGAAATGGAGCTTCGAAAAAAACGGGAAAAACTTGCCGAAATCGAAGGTTCGAAAAAGAAAATCGAGTGGGGCTCGCAAATCCGTTCTTATGTGATGCATCCCTACAAAATGGTGAAAGATTTACGTACCGGAGTCGAAACCTCCAATGTTCAGGCTGTCATGGACGGCGAATTAGATGCCTTCATCAAAGCTTATTTAATGGAGTTTTAATGGTAAATGGTTAATGATTAGTGGCTAATGGTTAGTTCTTCAAAAGCAGTGCAGACTAACCACTAAATCACTAAATTAACAGTTATGTTGATAATTTTTCCGACAAAAACTATGCATAATTCAATTTTTTTGCTTACCTTTGCACCGATATTAACCAATTAAAACATTTAACATGTCAGAAATTGCAAACAAAGTAACAGCTATTATCACGGACAAACTTGGTGTTGACGAGAAAGAAGTTGTACCAGCAGCAAGCTTTACCAATGATCTGGGTGCCGATTCGCTCGACACAGTTGAATTAATCATGGAACTTGAAAAGGAATTCAACCTCTCTATTCCGGATGCCGAAGCCGAAAAAATCTCCACTGTTGGAGACGCGATCGCCTACATTGAGGCAAATGCGAAATAATTTTTTCTTCGCCTAATGAATAGAAGAGTAGTTATTACAGGACTTGGCTCCCTAACGCCTATTGGCAACTCCGTCCCGGAGTATTGGAATAGCCTGCTTGCAGGCGTTAGCGGAGCTGCTCCTATTACAAGATTTGACGCCTCAAAATTCAAGACACAATTTGCTTGCGAAGTAAAAAACTTCGATATTGAGCAAATTATGGATCGAAAAGAGGCTCGCAGGCACGACTTGTACACACAGTTCGCTTTTGCTGCTTCTGATGAAGCTATCGCCGACTCAGGTATAAAGTCAGATAAGTTGAATTTGGATCGCATTGGTGTGATTTGGGCTTCAGGAATAGGTGGTTTAATCACCTTTTACGAAGAGGTTCGAGATTTTACCAATGGTGATGGAACACCTCGTTTCAGTCCGTTTTTCATCCCAAAAATGATTGCGGATATTGCGGCGGGGCATATTTCCATTAAACACGGCTTTAGAGGTCCGAATTTTGCTACGGTTTCGGCTTGTGCTTCCTCTGCAAGTGCAATTGCCGATGCCTTCACTTACATCAAAATGGGGAAGGTAGATGCATTTGTTTGCGGAGGCTCAGAAGCGGCAGTTAATCAGGCCGGTATCGGTGGATTTAACGCAATGCATGCTCTTTCCACTCGAAACGATAGCCCTCAAACGGCTTCTCGTCCGTTCGACTTAGATCGCGATGGATTTGTTTTGGGAGAAGGTGCTGCAGGCTTGGTTCTCGAAGAACTTGAGCACGCAAAGGCACGTGGTGCAAAAATTTATGCAGAGATCGTAGGTTGCGGAATGACAGGCGATGCTTATCACATGACCGCACCACACCCTGAAGGTCTGGGAGCTGCTAATGCCATGAAAATGGCGATGGAAGAAGGGAATATCAGCCCTATCGAAGTTGGTCATTTGAACACACACGGAACTTCCACGCCTGTTGGAGATCCCGCAGAAGTTTCTGCAATTATCAATGTCTTTGGAGAAAATGCTTTCAATATAAATATCAATTCTACAAAATCCATGCACGGACACCTTTTGGGTGCAGCAGGAGCAGTAGAAGCAATTGCTACCATTTTGGCAGTAAAGAACGATACCGTGCCACCGACCATCAACCACTTTACAGATGACCCGGTGTTTGATAAGCGTCTGAATTTTACGTTTGGACAACCTCAAAAACGTGAAGTGAATGTAGCGTTGAGCAATACGTTCGGCTTCGGCGGGCACAACGTTTCGTTGGCGTTCAAGAAATACGTTGGGTAGTTCTTCGGCGTCATTGCGGGCTTGACCCGCAATCCCCTCGCTATGGGATTCCCGCGAAAGCGGGAATGACGGTTCGGAACTTTGGTTGCTATGAATATGTTAAGATTCTTTCGCATATATTTTTCCAAGGACAAATCATTATTTCTGTCAATCAAAAACATTCTCGGTTTTTATCCCGGGAATGTTTTTTTGTACCGAACAGCCTTTACGCACAGCTCCGTAAATCGTCAAAGTTCCGGTGGACATCTCATCAACAACGAGCGTCTGGAATACCTGGGAGACGCTGTTCTTAGTTTGGTTGTCGCCGATTTTCTCTATAAGAAATACCCTTTGGCGGGAGAAGGTTTTTTAACGGAAATGCGTTCGAAAATTGTCAGTCGTCGAACCTTGAACCATATCGCACACAAAATGGGATTGTCCGAATTGGTTTGGCGGCAAAAAGGCGTTGCAAATTCGTTTAAATCTATCGACGGAGATACTCTGGAAGCCTTAATTGGTGCCATTTACATTGATAAAGGCTACGAATTTACCAAGCATATTATTATCAAACGTATCCTCCAAGAATACCTCGACATCCACGATGTGGAAAAACGCGAGTGGAATTACAAAAGCAAATTGCTAAATGCAATGGCAAAACTCCGAAAAACTGTTAGTTTCAACGTGGTCAAAACTACCGGAAGAGGGGCAAGAAAACTCTATCATGTCGAAGTCGTCATCGACAAAACCGTTGTAGGAAAAGGTCAGGATTTTTCAATCAAAGCCGCTGAACAAATCGCAGCAGGACGTGCGTATGAACAATTGAATTTGTCGGACGATAGTTAACAGATCCCTCACTACGTTCGGGATAACGGGCGTTATTGGTGGGAAGAAAAGGGTTTGGCGACAAAGTCACCAAACCCTTTTTTTTCTCTCTTTTTTTTACTACACGTCATTCCGAAGGAGCAAAGCGACTGAGGAATCTGCCTGCTACTGACCTAAACGAACTCTATATTGGTTTTGGTTGTATTTTTCTCACAGTACCGGCATTTCAGTACAATTTCATCTTTGTTCACAACCTCGAAATGCGTTAACACATTTTCGTGATTGGTGATGCAGTTCGGATTTACACACTTTACCAAACCCTTGATTTCGTCGGAAATTTCGACTTGTTTTTTACTGGCTACTTCGTAATCTCGAATTTCGATTAGCGTTGCCGTTGGCGAAACTAAGGCGATTTTACTGATTTCTTCGGGAGCAAAGAATTTGTTTGACACTTTGATAATGCCTTTTTTTCCATATTTTTTGCTATCTAAATTTGCCCCGAAATAGATTTGATCCTTATATTTCGAGAGATTTAAAGTGTATAGCACACGCTCCACATGGTTTTGTGCGATATGGTCGATTACAGTGCCGTTTTTTATGGCGGATACTTGAAGTTCTTTTTTTTGCATGATTGTTTGTTTTTTTATTATTACTCTAATCGTCATCCCGAGCGAAGTCGAGGGATCTCCTTACTTCTTGGGGGATGTCTCGACTACGCTCGACATGACGGCTACACAGCACCAAGAATAGCAGATAGCAACGCCTGCCTCACATAAACGCCGTTCTGTGCTTGCTGAAAATAATACGCTTGTGGCGTATCGTCCACCTCTTCCGAAATTTCGTTCACACGTGGAAGCGGATGCAGAATTTTCAAATTATCTTTGCAGTTTTTGAGTTGATCTTTCGTCAAAATATACGAGTTTTTCACATTTTCGTATTCGATCGGATCAGCAAAACGTTCACGCTGTACACGCGTCATATAGAGAATATCCACTTTGTCGATAGCCTCTTCAATTGAGAGATATTGATGATATTCGAGGTTTTTGTCTTTGATATGCTGCTTCACGTAACTTGGCAATTTCAGGGCTTCCGGCGAAATCAAATGAAACGTTGTATCGAAATCACACATCGCAATTACTAGCGAATGTACGGTTCTTCCATATTTCAAATCGCCCACAAACGCAATGTTGAGCTTATCCAATTTGCCCTGTGTTTTTCGGATGGAATACATATCCAACAAACATTGTGTCGGATGTTGATTGGCTCCATCGCCTGCATTGATGATGGGCACAGGTGATACTTCGCTCGCCCATCTTGCACTTCCGGCAAGCGGATGACGCATCACGATAACGTCGGAATAACAAGCTACCGTAAGGACTGTATCCTTCAAAGATTCGCCTTTTTTTGCACTCGTTGTGCCTGCATCAGAAAACCCGATTACGCGTGCTCCCAATTGATTTGCAGCTGACTCAAAACTCAGCCGTGTACGTGTAGAAGGTTCAAAAAACAGGGTCGAAACCACCTTATCGGAGAGAATCGGTTGGCGAGGATTTTTTTCAAAGCCTTCGGCAATATCTAAGATTTCTAAAATCTCGGATTTGCTGTAGTCGTTGATGGAGATTAAGCTTTTTTCTTTCATATTGTTTGTTTTTGTGTTGCATGTTCAAAAAAAAAAGGACAACAATTAAGTCGCCCTTACAGAATATAAGTGTGTAATCTCATTAACAATGTCTTTTGCGACATTTGGCTTGCTTTTCAATTCAAAATGTTTTGCCTCCTTATTAGCAAAGAGCACAGAAATTTTATTCGTTTGGTGTCCAAATCCTGCACCGTCATCGTTCAAAGAGTTCAAAACAAGCATGTCTAAATGCTTTGATTTTAGCTTGTTTTCTGCGTTTTGAAGTTCGTTTTCGGTTTCCAAAGCAAAGCCCACCAAGATTTGTTTTTTTGTTTTTTGTTTGCCCAAGTAGCCTAAAATATCAGGATTTTTGACTAATTCCAAAACTAAGTTTTCGTCTTTTTTCTTGATTTTTTGTCCGGCAATCTGTTTTGGAGCATAGTCTGCTACAGCGGCCGAACACACCGTGATATCAGCACTTTCAAAATGTTTTTTACAAACTTCAAACATATCTTTTGCAGAAACCACATCTATACGTTTCACTGCGGAATTTTTTGATGCTATCGCACTCGGGCCGCACACCAAAACCACGTCTGCACCTTGATTTGCGAACTCATCAGCAATACAAATTCCCATCAATCCCGACGAGTGATTTCCGATAAATCGTACTGGGTCTATCGCCTCGTGAGTGGGGCCTGCGGTGATTAAAATTTTTTTTTCGTGAAATGATGATGTAGGGGCAGGGTCAACCTGCCCGTCCGTGCCGTCATTACCGCCCTTCGTCAATCCCTTGTCGTTAGGGGATTCCCGCCTACGCGGGAATGACTTGCCACTATCGCTTTCAGTCAAAAAAAAACCGGCAATACATTCAAAAATTGCCTCCGGTTCTTCCATTCTTCCCTTTCCCTCGTCACCACAAGCGAGTTCGCCTACCGGTGGCTCAATCATGTGGATTCCGCGTTGTATCAGAGTCTGTAAATTTTTCTGAACAGCAGGATTTTCATACATTTTGCTGTTCATTGCCGGTGCAACAAAAACAGGTTTGTTCAGTGCTAAAAACGTTGTTGAAAGAGCATCGTCCGCAATTCCGTTTGCAAATTTTCCGATAGTATTTGCCGTAGCCGGAGCCACAATCATGGCATCCGCCCAGTCGGCAAGAGAGATGTGTTCGGTTGAAAAGTCGTTGACTTCCGAAAAAACATCGTTGTAAACATTGTTTTTTGACAGCGTTTGCAACGATAATTTGGTAACGAAGTGTAAAGTATTCGGCGTTGTAACGGTTTTTACAGATGCTCCATTTTTTACTAAGAGCCGAATTAAGGAGAGAGTTTTGTAAGCGGCAATTCCTCCGCTAAGTCCTACGATAATATGTTTGCCCGCAAGAGACATTTTTTATGTAATTATGCGTCCTAAAGTCCGCATGATTAGTCCAATTCTTTTGACGGATCGCGAAAATAAATTTGGTCCTGCAACAATTCTTGTATTGCCAAAAGCGAAGATTTTGGAACGCTTTCATAATATTTCGCCACTTCGATTTGCTCACGATTTTCAAAAATATCGTCCATACTATCTGCACGTGCTCCTTGCGAATATTCCGAAATTTTAGATTGAAGCTCCTCCTTCAATTCCGATGAAATCTGATTGGCACGCTTGCCCAAAATCACGATAGTTTCGTAGAGATTTCCGGTGTCCTGGTCGAAGTTTTGGATGTTTCGCGTTACACATTCTTGTGATGCACCTGTTTTTTTGTAGTCCATGTTGTTTATTTCGTTTTTTTTGTTCGTAGGGGCAGACCCACGTGTCTGCCCTTATTATTGGGCGAACACGTGGGTTCACCCGCACAAATTATGGGTTATAGGTTAACGGCTGATTTCGTTCTAAAAAGGTTGTCGTTCGTGTTTTATAAGATTGAAGCCTGCTTAAAAATTGAGATTCCGGAAATGTGCGTTCGAAGTGCTGATAGGCTTCAAGTGTGTTCGTAAAACGCTCAAACTGTCTTGGACGAATGCTGTGATGTGCGTAGTAAAACAGACTCTTTACCATCATGTACATGGCCTCTTCACGAAATCGGGTTTCGGGAAAATCTCTCATCACATTTCTGAACGCTATCGATGCCGCAAGGTAAAGCGAACGGCGATAATACTGATTTGCAATTGCGAAATCTTTTCTTGCCAATTGCAAACGCAACATATCAATGTGCTCATTGGCTTCTCGCACACGCGGACTGTGCGAATAATAGTTGATAAAAAGTTGAAACTGCCGAATCGCATTGTGTGCGTTTGTTTGATCTAATCTGAAATACGGCACATCCATCATCATGCTGTAAGCCGCCATAAAAAAGGCCTCTTCTGCTCTTTCGCTGGTTGGAAAATTGCGTGCATAAGTTTGATACACGTGTGCAGCCATGAAATAATCGCGACTTCTAAAGTATGCCTGAGCCATCGTAAATGTCAAATCTCCAAACTCTGCTCTACCACGCATAAACGGCTGAATCTCTTCAAAAACCCGCAACGCACGTCTGTTATCTCCTTCTTCGAACATTCTCATTGCAAACTCATACCTGAGCATTGTATCGTGAGAACGCATGATATTTCTGTATTCGCGATTACATGCCGAAAGCAGAACCACCGCTACAAATAGAGTACAATATGTCAGTTTACGAAAAAACATCGTGCAAAGATACAACTTTTTTTTGATATCTCCAAATTTAGTTTTCCGGAATGTTTTTCAAAATCTCCAATGTCAAACCCCAAAACCGTTCGACTGAAGCGATCTCTACACGTTCGTCTGGCGAGTGGATTCCGTACATGTTAGGTCCATACGACACCATGTCCATATCGGGATATTTTTCGCTAATCACACCGCATTCCAAACCGGCATGAATGGCTAAGGCTTGTCCTTCCTTGTTGTACAGCCGTTTATAGGCATCTAAAATGATTTTCAAAATCGGCGAATTTACGTTGGGAGTCCAGCCCGGATAGCCGGTTCCATGCTTGGTTCTTGCCCCGATGAGTTGGAATGTTGAAGCAACTTGACCAGCAACCTCGTGTTTTCGCGATTCAACTGAACTGCGTTGCGAAGTTTTTATTAAAATTTCGTCATTTTCCATGTCGATTGATGCCAAATTTGTAGATGTTTCCACAAAGTTCGGTATGTCAGTTGCCATGCGAATTACCCCGTGAGGGACGGCTGTCAGAACTTTTACCAAATTTTCGGTTTCCTTGTCGGGGAGTATGTTTGTAAACAGTTCGACTGGTTGCAACTCTATCGCAACATTCGGCTCGGTCAGCGGTAATTCTTTTTTTACCAATGCATAAAAATCTTTGACATAATTTTCAAAGTCAGTGGATTTTTCAGCAGGTATTGCGATTTTTGCCGTTGCCTCTCTCGGAATGGCATTGGATAAATTTCCACCTTTGAAATGATTTAATTTCAATCCAAACTCTCGAATTCCAGCCAACAGCATACGACTGCATAGTTTGATTGCATTTTCTCTGCCTTTATTGATATCATCGCCCGAATGTCCGCCCAACAAGCCTTTTACAGAAATTTCGTAGAATTTGAAGTCGTTTGGAACCTTTTCGAGTGTGTAAGGAATGGTAACTTCCGTATCAATTCCGCCGGCACAGCCCATGCAAAAAATTCCGTCACTCTCTGAATCCAAGTTAAGTAAAATTTCGGCTTTCAACCAATTGGGTTCTAATCCGAAAGCACCTGTCAAGCCTGTTTCTTCTTCGATCGTAAACAAACATTCGATGTTTCCGTGTTCGATATTTTTTGACGTTAAAATCGCAAGTTGCGTTGCTACGCCGATGCCGTTGTCTGCACCAAGTGTTGTGCCTTTGGCTTTCATCCATCCGTCAACAATTTCGTGCTGAATGGGATCTTTTTCAAAATCAAAAACAACATCGCTGTTTTTTTCACAAACCATGTCGAGATGGCTTTGCAGCACTACGGTTTTTCGGGTTTCGTAGCCTTTTGTAGCGGACTTTTTTATCAATAAATTTCCGACTTTATCAACCGAATAATCTAAGTTGTGTTGTTTTGCGATGTCAATAATGTAGTTTCGCAATTGTTCCTCGTTTCCCGAACCGTGCGGGATTTTGAGGATTTCGAGGAAGTAGTTCCAAAGGATTTGGGGTTTCATTTTTTTAGTGATTAATGGTTAATGATAAATTGTCTGTACTTTCCTCCACTGGCAGGAGCTGCGGGGTGAATTCTTCAGCATCTTCGAAATTTGACGGAAGCAAATTTGTGCGAACTCTTTTTTCAGATTTCAGTCCCAGCTTTCTCAATTTCTCTGCCGAAACAAAAAAATTGCCTCGTCCTTCTTTTAATTGATTTAGTGCCTTATCGTATTTTTCTTGGCTTTTTTTCAGACTTATACCCACATCATCAAACGTATCTGTAAAACCAATAAATTTTTCATAAAGTGCTTCGCCTGTTTTCACAATTTCTAATGCATTTTTGTTTTGCCACTCTCTTCGCCATAGGTCTGATATCAGTTTAAGACATGCTATCAGATTAGTTGGACTAATCAATAGTATTCGTTTCGAGTAGGCGTTTGCCCACAAGTCTTGGTCGCCTTGCAATGCCGTCAAATACGCCGGTTCAATAGGAACAAACATCATTGTGAAATCTAACGATGTATCAAGATTATCGTATCGCTTTGCACTTAACTGATTAATGTGCAAATACATTGAGTTTATGTGTTCTGTTAAATAGAGTTTTTGTTCATCAGCATCTTCCGTAGCAATAAACTTGTCGTATGCATTTAATGAAACTTTCGAATCAATAATAATTGTTCTGTCGTCCGGTAACTTTACAATTATATCAGGTCTTATATTATTTCCATCTTCGTCTTTAACTGTTGGTTGGACTACATATTGCACATCTTTTGTCAAACCTGAAAATTCAAGTATCCGTTCCAAAATTACTTCGCCCCAGTGTCCTCTTTTTTGCGGATTTCCTTTCAATGCCGTTGCCAAATTATTGGCTTCAGCGCTCACTTTATTGGTTTGTTGTACCAGATTTTTAATTGTCTCATCAAGTCTCGTTCTTTCACTTGACTCGTCTTCAACTTTCTTTCTAAATTCAGCAACATCTGTTTTGAACGGCTTGAGCAGTTCTTCGATATTTTCTTTGTTTGTTTTTGTAAAATCAGAAGCTTTCTCTTTCAATAATTCGTCGGCTACTCTCTTAAATTCAGAATGTGCTTTTTCTTGCAGTGCTTCAATTTCTGTTTTTTGGGTTGTTAGTTTTTCCTCTAAAGTGTTGTTTTTATACGAAAGTTCGGTTATTTTTTGGTTTTGATTATTAATCTTGGTTAGTTGGGTAGCGTTATTTTCTCGCTCTTTTGTTAATTCTTGTAGAAGTTCACTTACTTTGACTTCACTGTTTTTGTATTGTGTATCTGATGTTGCTACCTTGCTTTGGAGTTGAATTATTTCACTCTCTTTTGAATTTATTTTCTCAATTAACCCGTTATTTTGTGCAACAAGTGTACTTGTTTTTTCTTCGTGCACTTTCAGAGAAATGATACTGTCGTTATATTTTGACGAAAGGTCTTCAAATTGTTTTTTGGGCACGTTTTTTAACTTGTTAAGCAAGTAAAAAACGACATAGGCAACAAATATTCCTATCAAAAAGACGATCAACAACATTAAATTCTCCATAATTATTTTTTCAGAATTGAACTTTTGATTAGCGAATTACCGCACCAAGTTTTTCGGTCATTTGCCGTATCATTTTCTCCATAACGCCGGTGATTTGCTTTTCGCTGAGCGTTTTTTCTGCATCTTGCAAAATGAACGAAACCGCATAAGATTTCTTGCCTTCGGGCAATTTATCGCCCTCATAAACATCAAACAAATTAACCGACCGAAGGTATTTTTTTTCTGTTTCGTAAGCCAATTTCTCAATTTGAGAAAATGTGATTTTTTGATCAACCAACAATGCCAAATCTCTGCGTACTTCCGGAAATTTTGAGATTTCTTGATACAAAATAGGTTTCTTGGGAAGCGCTTTCAAAACGTCTGTCCATGCGACATCTGCAAAATAAACATCTTGCTTGATGTCAAAATATTTCAACGTTGCTTTTGATAATTTTCCAAATGTCGCAAATGTCTTTTTGTTCAGAGTGTAGGATAATCCCTCGCTGAAATACTCCGGTGCTTGTTCTTCAACTTTATAATTGGTTAGTCGAAGTCTTGAAAACACCGTATTTACAAGACTTTTCAGATAATTAAAATCAACACTCTCTAACGGTTTTTGCCAATTCTCGGCACGTTTGTTTCCGCTGATAAAAATTGCTAAACGTTGAGTTTCCTTGTATTTCTTGGTAACGGGAGCATCTTGTTCTGCGTTCGGATTTTTTTGATAAACAGTTCCGAATTCGTAAAGTTTCAAGTCTGTCTGTTGATGATTACAATTGTAAGCAATGCTCGAAAGTCCGCCAAACAAAAGGCTTTGACGCATCACATCTAATTCGTTGCTCAACGGATTTTCCAAAATTACATTGAGATTTGAATCAAAACCGTTAACTTTTTCGGTATGTTCCGCTTTGGTTAAGGAGTTGTTCATAATCTCTGCAAATCCGTTATTCGAGAGGAAATCCGCAATTTGATTGTAAACGTTTTCTCTGTCGGGTTTGGCTGGATGCTCGAAATTCATCAGCGTTGCACCAACGTTCGCAATTCGATTAAAACCATAAATCCGCAAAATTTCTTCAATCACATCCACATCACGAGTTACATCTGCTTTATTCGTTGGAATCTGCAAAGTCAAGTTCGGATATTCGCCATCAACGCCGATTTCGAGCGATTGTAAGATATTTAGTACCGCGTCTTTTGGTATTTCACTTCCGATGAGTTTGTTCATTTTTTTGCAAGAGAAATCAACAGTTTTTGGCTCAATTTTGTTTGGATAAATATCTGAAATTTCCGACGAAATTGTTCCGCCTGCAACTTCTTTAATCAGCAGTGCCGCACGTTTCAAAGCATCAACCGTAATGTTCGGATCTGCACCACGTTCGTAACGAAACGAAGCATCTGTTTTCATGCCGTGCAACTTCGCTGTTTTGCGAATAGATATCGGATTAAAATACGCACTTTCCAAGAAAATTGCACTCGTTTGTTCTGTTACACCAGATTTCGCACCGCCGAAAACACCTGCAATGCACATACCTTCGTCCGCGTTACAAATCATTAGTTCGCTTCCGTTTAATTTTCGTTCAACATCATCCAATGTTTTGAAAATAGTATCTTTTGGAAGTTTTTTTACAACAACTTTTTGTCCGGAAATTTTTGAAACATCAAACGCATGCAGAGGTTGTCCGTATTCCATCAATACAAAATTTGTGGCATCCACAACATTGTTGATTGGTCGCAAACCAACGGCTTTCAAACGATTTTTTAGCCAATCCGGAGATTCATCCACTTTAATGTCGGAAATTGTAAGTCCGGAATATCGTGGACAATTTTCAATATCTTCAACAACTACTTCGATAGGAAGGTTAGTATTATCAATTTTGAAACTATCCAAATTCGGATACTTCAAACGCTCGTTGTTCAAGGTTTTTGCGTTAATCGCAGCAACGATATCTCTTGCTACACCGATATGCGAAGTTGCATCGTTGCGATTTGGCGTGAGCCCAATTGTAAAGACAACGTCTGTTTCGATTTTGAAGTATTCAGATGCCGGAATTCCAATAGGGGCAGAAGATTCAAGCACCATAATACCATCGTAATCATCGCCCAATCCCAATTCAATTTCGGAACAAATCATACCTTCGGAAATTTGTCCGCGAATTTTGGATTTTTTGATTTCAAAAGGCTCTTCATCGCCTTTGTAAATCATCGTTCCGACAGTGGCGACCGGCACTTTTTGTCCCGCTGCAACATTATTTGCACCACAAACGATATGCAGTAATTCGGGTGCTCCAGTATTCACGGTTGTAACTTTCAACTTATCTGCATCGGGATGTTTTCCACACGTGATTACTTCGCCGATGACAACACCCTTCAAACCTCCACGAACGGACTCAACGTGTTCGAAACTTTCAACTTCAAGTCCGCAGTCGGTCAAGATTTCCGACAATTCTTCCGGTGTTTGCGTGATATTGGCGTAGTTTTTTAGCCAGTTGTATGATATTTTCATTTGTGAATTATGAGTTACGAATTCATGAGTTGCTTCGCTATTGTCAAAGTAGTGCTTGGGCTGTGTTTTTTGCCCTAATAGCGTATAGTTATCCCAACATTGAGAAAAGAAAGCCCATAGCCGACTTCCGCAAAAATGGCAAAGTCTTCTCTGAAATAGTAGCGTCCGCCAATAAACAAATGATAGCCGAGTTTGAAGCCACTATTATTTTGTCGTCCTACACTTCCCGGATCAACGTTATTCGAAAACCTATGTGACAAGTGGTTGAATCCAAGGCCTATACCAGCATACAAATCAATGTTTTCGGGAAAGTCATATGGATGAAAAACTTCATGAAAGTAGAGTGCTACTCGAGGAACAAAATAAAACGATGTCCAAGACTCTCTAAACTCTGTATTGAAGACATTTGCGTTACGATAACCATGATGAAATCCGAATTGTGCACCCACACTGAGGAAACCAAAATCTCTGAACGGAAGAATGCTGCGTTCTACCAACACATTTGGAGAGGGGAAATTCCAGACCCCACGGTAATCTCTTCTTACCATTTCTCTGTATGTCCATCCTAAACCCACGCCGAAAGACGATCTGTTTTCCCCGATTCTAAAGGCAAAGTGTTCCGCATAAGTAGCGATACAAAAAAAACTCAAAAGGCTAACGGTTAAAATAAATTTCTTCATGTTTTTTGCAAGAATTTTATATCTTTTGTATGAATAACTCTGTGCAAAGATACAAAAAAATTTGGTTATATGAGAAATTATTTGTAACTTTGTGCCGCTTTTGTGGATGGATTTGACCGCTTGCAACCACGTAAAAAAACGCTAAAATGTGAGATTATAACCGTTTAGGTTTTTTGCAAGAGGACTTTCCACAGGAGGAAGTTCTTTTTTTTTACACAAAATTATAAACAAAATGGCTTATTTATTTACATCAGAATCGGTGTCAGAAGGACACCCCGACAAGGTAGCAGATCAAATCTCCGATGCTTTGTTGGATGAATTTTTACGTCGCGATCCGGAAGCGAAAGTGGCGTGTGAAACGCTTGTAACAACAGGTTTGACCGTGTGTGCAGGCGAAGTGAAAACAAATTGTTACGTTGATGTGCAAACAATCGCACGAGAAACCATTCGAAAAATCGGTTACACCAAAGCCGAATATCGTTTTGATGCGGATTCTTGCGGTGTGATTTCCGCTATTCATGAACAATCGCAAGATATTAATCAAGGCGTTGTTCGCAAAAAAGTGGAAGAGCAAGGTGCCGGCGATCAAGGTATGATGTTTGGTTATGCGTGCAACGACACAGATACTTATATGCCGATGCCCGTCGAATTATCGCACATTTTTTTACAGGAATTAGCCGCTATTCGTCGTGAAGGAAAACAAATGAAGTATCTGCGTCCCGATTCTAAGTCGCAAGTTACGGTTAAATACGAAAACAACGGAAAACCGATAGCCATTGATGCTATTGTGATTTCGACACAGCATGATGATTTTGCCGAAGAGAAAAAAATGCTTGCAACAATCAAAAAAGATGTTGAAACAATTTTAATTCCACGCGTGAAAAAAACATTGCCAAAGCGTGTACAGGCTTTGTTTAATGCGAAATACAAGTTGTTTGTAAATCCAACCGGAAAGTTTGTAATCGGCGGTCCTCACGGCGATACCGGCTTGACGGGTCGAAAAATTATTGTTGACACTTACGGTGGAAAAGGTGCTCATGGCGGTGGTGCATTTTCCGGAAAAGATCCCTCTAAAGTCGACCGTTCGGCTGCTTATGCGATGCGCCATATTGCAAAGAATCTTGTCGCAGCAGGCGTTTGCGAAGAAATTTTGGTGCAGGTGGCGTACGCTATCGGCGTAGCACAGCCGGTCGGTTTATATGTAAATACCTACGGAACGTGCAAAGCTAAGAAAAGCGGAAAAATCATTTCAGACAGCGAAATTGCAACTATCGTTTCTAAACTAATAGATCTACGTCCTTTTGCGATTGTAAATCGTTTCGGTTTGAAGAATCCTATTTACTTTCCAACCGCTTCTTACGGGCATTTCGGAAGGGATCACTACAAAAAAGACATTGAAGTTTTTTATCCCGGAAAAGATGTCAAATCCAAAAAAATTGGCAAGGAGACCAAGTATTTCAAAACCGTTGAATTTTTTGCGTGGGAAAAATTGGATTTAATAAAAGACTTCAAAAAGGCGTTTGGTGTATAATGTCGTTTCGACTACGCTCAACGACCGGACATGGTGGCTGAGCGTAGTCGAAGCCTAAAATTCAAACCGAAGATGTTTCACCGTAAGCCCGTTGTACATCAACTGCTTCAACGAGTCAATACCGATATCTAAATGCAATTGCGCATAATTCGTGCTTACCGTTTTGTCGCTTGACGTTGTTTTCACTCCTTCCGGATTCATCGGATTATCTGATACAAGCAGCAATGCACCCGTTGGAATCTGATTGGCAAATCCTGCAATAAAAATCGTTGCGGTTTCCATATCTATTCCGATACATTTGAGTGAATTCAAGTATCCTTTGAATCGCTCGTCGTGCTCCCAAACACGACGGTTTGTTGTGTAGATAGTACCCGTCCAGTAATCTTTGTCGTTGTCGCGAATCGTTGTGGATACAGCTTTTTGCAGACTAAAGGCAGGCAAGGCGGGTACTTCTTTTGGAAAATAATCTCGAGATGTTCCTTCACCGCGAATGGCTGCTATCGGAAGAATAAAATCGCCAAGCTGAGTTTTTTTGAAACCACCACATTTTCCCAAAAACAAAACAGCTTTTGGACTAATTGCACTCAGCAAATCCATGATTGTTGCAGCATTCGGACTTCCCATACCGAAGTTGATAATCGTAATATTTTCGTGTGTTGCGCATTGCATGGCTTTACCCATTCCTTGGACATCTACACCGAATTTTAGTGCAAAGCGACTGACATATTCATGAAAATTAACCAAAATTATATATTCTCCAAATTCTGAAAGTTGCATTCCTGTGTAGCGAGGAAGCCAGTTTTCTACGATTTCATGTTTTGTATTCATACAACAATTTCTTGCAAAGATACGAAAAATTTTGAAACCTGCCGTTTTTTTCGTATCTTTGCACTCTTTTTTTTGAATCAAATTCAATGACAAACATTCGAAACATCGCAATTATCGCTCACGTTGACCACGGAAAAACCACGTTGGTCGATAAAATCTTACACCAATGCCAACTGTTTAGAGAAAATCAAGATGTTGGCGAACTGCTTTTAGACAACAACGATTTGGAGCGTGAACGTGGAATTACCATTTTGGCAAAAAATGTATCCGTGCGTTATAAAGACACAAAAATAAACATCATCGATACGCCCGGCCACAGTGATTTTGGTGGCGAGGTGGAACGTGTTTTGAATATGGCGGATGGTGTTTTATTGGTGGTTGATGCGTTCGAGGGTCCGATGCCTCAAACCCGCTTCGTGCTTCAAAAAGCAATCGACATGAATCTGAAACCCATTGTGGTTATCAATAAAGTTGATAAGCCGAATTGCGACCCGGAACTCACACAGGAAGCGGTTTTCGATTTGATGTTTAGTTTGGGTGCTACTGAAGAGCAGTTGGATTTTCCAACTGCTTACGGTTCGTCAAAACAAGGTTGGATGAGTGACGACTGGAAAAATCCGACCGATAATATTTCTTATCTTTTGGATTTGATTTTGGATCACATCAAACCACCGCAATCGCCTGAAGGCAATACACAAATGATGATTACGTCGTTGGATTATTCATCGTATATCGGTCGTATTGCAGTGGGTCGTTTGTCGCGTGGAACGCTAAGTGCAGGACAAAATGTTACGCTGATCAAACGCGATGGAAAACAAAGTAAACAAAAAGTAAAAGAACTTTACATTTTCGAAGGATTGGGCAAAGAAAAAGTCAAGGCTGAAATCCAGGCAGGCGAAATTTGTGCAATTATGGGCTTGGAAAACTTCGACATCGGCGATACAATTGCTGATTTTGAAAATCCAGAACCGCTTACGCCCATCGCTGTTGAAGAGCCCACAATGAACATGTTTTTTACAGCAAACAATTCGCCATTTTTTGGAAAAGAAGGCAAGTTTGTAACATCGCGACATATCCACGACAGGCTTTATCAAGAACTCGAAAAAAACTTGGCGATGCGTGTGGAAAACTCGCCAAATAATGATGGTTATACCGTTTTCGGACGTGGCATTTTGCACTTGTCCATTCTGATAGAAACCATGCGTCGCGAGGGCTATGAACTGCAAGTGGGACAGCCCCAAGTAATCGTAAAAGAAATCAACGGACAAAAACACGAGCCGATCGAATATTTAACGATTCACTCTCCTGAAGGATTTTCCGGAAAAGTCATCGAATTGGTAACCATGCGTCGTGGAGAAATTTTAACGATTGAAAATCGCGGAGAACGCACACATATGGAATTTTCGATACCTTCGCGAGGAATCATTGGCTTGAGAAACAACATACTTACTGCCACCGAAGGCGAAGCAATCATGGCACATCGTTTCAAGGCATACGAGCCTTGGAAAGGCGATTTAGGTACAAGACGACAAGGGGCTCTCATCGCCAAAGAAACCGGTACGGCTTACGCATACGCCATCGACAAATTGCAAGATCGTGGAAGATTTTTTATTGAACCCAATGAGGATGTTTACGTTGGTCAAGTGATTGGTGAACACATTCGTCAAGAAGATTTGGTTGTGAATGTAACCATCTCAAAAAAACTGACTAACTTCCGTGCTGCCGGAGCCGATGACAAAACAGGTATAGCACCGGCAATCAAATTTTCGTTGGAAGAAGCCATGGAGTATATCGGCGATGACGAATATTTGGAAGTTACGCCGCAATCGCTACGTTTGCGAAAAATTATGCTTAGTGAGGTTGACCGCAAACGGGCATTGAAAAGTTAATCGGATTTGGTGATTTCTGATAGGTTTCGTGTCTTTGCATCAAAAACTATGAAATGTCCTAATGCCAATCGAGAGCAGAACAATATCTTATGCAGGTTTACTAATCCCAAATTTTTAAAGCAATTCACAACCATTGACACCGCAATTTAAAGATTACGGGATGCTTGCCGAAATTGCCGTGAAGAAGTAAAGTTGCGTTCGTGCTCAATTCCGTACGCTAATTCGGCGCCAAATAAAACAATCGTCCAACTTAATTTTATCCAAACCAACAACAACGGTAGTGCCGCGAGGCTACCGTAGATTGTGTTGTAGGAAGAAATCGCTATCTGGACATTAAAGTAGTAGTATTGCAAAGCTTGGAATGCAGCTCCGGCAAAAATCGCAGCCCAAAAAGATGATCGAGGATTTATTTTCTGATAAGGTACGCTTTGGTAAATGATAAAAAACAGGACGCAAAAAATACCGACCGGAATAAGAAAACTGGTTAGAAACTGTAGTGATTCTTGAAGAAGTTCCGGAAAAAAACGAATGATATTTGCCGAAATAAAAATGTTTGCTGCTGATCCGATAACAAGCAAGCTCGGTACGATAAGCACAAACAACAAAAAGCCCAACATGCGAGACACAAACCTTCTGCGTTTGCGCACATTCCAGATATTGTTCATGGTTTTTTCGATACTACTTAGCATGGTAATAATCGACCAAAAGAAAAACACCAATGCAACTACACTGATCACTCCAACCTTTGCTTCGGAAATGATTCTTTGCGAGAATGTCATTAGTCTTTCGCCGAGATTCTCTTGTCCGCCTAATGCCGAATAAATTTGACTGTTCAGAAAGTACTCCAGCCCGAACAACATCGCAACTCCATACGCAATTGCAAAAAACGGAACAACTGCGAAAAGTGAGTAATATGTTAAATCCGAAGCACTGACCGTGCACTGATTTTTCTGAAATTGCTTAACAGTGATACTTAAAATTCGGCTGACTTTGTACCACACTTTTTTGAATGCAGACAAGCCAACTTCTGCAGAAACCAGCCAAATTTTTACCGTGAAAAAATGGATGATTCTTTTGATAAAAAGCTTGATTTTTCTGAAATTAGATGATATTTCTTCTTTCATTTTTCTAGAGCATTTTTGAAAATTTTAGAAGCTTCTTTGATTTGCTCCTCCGTGATAATCAATGGGGGAGTAAGAGCCAAAGACTGATAGTTGAACAGCAACCAAAGTAAGAGCAATCCGTTTTCGATGCAAGTTGTAACAACGTTTTCGATGTCTATGTTTTCGTTTAATTCGACTGCCAAAAATTGACCTTTACCGCGAATTTCTTTGATTTCAGGATGCTGAAAATATTTGCGAATGAGTTCTTCATTGCGATTAACTTGTGCTAAAAATTTGGGATCAGAAATAATTTCAAGCGAAGCCAATCCCGCCGCACACGAAACCGGATGTCCGCCAAATGTTGTGGCATGACCGAGCAGCGGATGTCCGTTGTTGAGCCTGTCCATGCGTTCGACAGAAGAAACGAAAGCACCAATCGGCATTCCGCCGCCCATACTTTTGGCAATGCACAAAATATCGGGAACGATAAGGTAATGTTCAAAAGCAAACAATTTTCCGGTGCGTCCGAAACCGGTTTGGATTTCGTCGAAAATCAAGAGTGCACCCGTTTCGGTACAACGTTCTCGCAAAGCCTGTAAAAACTCGGAGTTCGGAAGTTCCATGCCCGCTCCGGAACGAATCACTTCGGTAATGACACAGCAGGTTTTTTCGGTAATTTCCGAAAGTTGTTCGATGTTATTAAACTCCAAAAGCTTGGTGTCCGGCAACATCGGCTGAAATAAGCTGCGATAGCTTTCGTTGCCGAGTACGCTCATGGCACCCATTGTGCTACCGTGATAAGCATTTTTGAAACTGATAATTTCCGAACGATGATTGTTCAAACGTGCTAATTTTATTGCACCTTCTACAGCTTCCGAACCTGAATTGACATAAAAAAGCTGTTGTAAGTTCGAAGGTAAAAACGAACAGATTTTTTGTGCAAAATCAACTTGCGGCTGCTGGATAAACTCACCATAAACCATCGTGTAAGAAAATTTCTGTAATTGATTTTCGATTGCAGAAATCACTTTTGGGTGACGGTTTCCCAAATTGTTGGCACACATTCCTGATGTGAAATCAATATATTTTTTTTCGGATTTATCCCAAATATGAACGCCTTCCGCACGTTCCACGTCCACCATAAACGGCTTGAATGTGGTGGTTTGTGCAAGGTAGCGTTTGAAAAGAACAGATGAGTTCACGATGTTTTAATTTTATTCCAATGCAAAGATACGAAAAAATCCTTAACAAAAATTAACATACCTTAACACTTTTTAAGTTTTTTATTCGGTTTTTTTGTTGTATTTTTGCAAAATCAAACTCAGAAAAAACGTGCAAACAACTCCCGAATTACAATTAGCCAACGATTTTGTGGCGTTTTCGTCCAAAAATATGTTTCTCACCGGACGTGCCGGAACTGGAAAAACTACGTTTTTGCACCAACTTAAGGCACATTCGCCCAAGCGTATGATTGTGGTTGCGCCAACAGGAGTGGCGGCAATCAATGCCGGAGGCGTTACCATTCACTCGTTTTTTCAATTACCACTGACACCTTTCTTGCCGACACATCCGCCCGAAAATTTCAACAAAATGTTTCGGAAGGAAAAAATCAATATCATCAAAAGTTTGGATTTAGTAGTGATTGATGAAATCAGTATGGTTCGTGCCGATGTGCTCGATGCAGTGGATGCGGTTTTGCGACGGTTTAGACGAAACTCAAAACCTTTCGGAGGCGTTCAACTGCTGATGATTGGCGATTTACAACAGCTTCCGCCTGTTGTAAAAGATGAAGAGTGGAATATTCTGAAAACGGTTTATCAAACGCCCTACTTTTTTAGTAGCCATGCATTGAATAAAACGGATTATGTGACGATCGAACTCAAGCAGATTTTCCGGCAACGCGACGAAAATTTTATTGAGATTTTGAACCAAGTTCGAAACAATCAACTCAATTCGGATTCTTTAGAAGTGCTTAATTCACGCCATTCTCCCAATTTTCAAGAAACGTCCGATGAACGAATTATCCAACTAACAACGCATCGCTATCAAGCCCAAGATATCAACCAACAAAAATTAGAGGCAATCCCTGAAGAGGAGTACGTTTTTGAAGCCCAAGTTTACGATGATTTTCCCGAATGGACTTATCCCGTTGAAAAAGATTTGAGGCTTAAACTTGGCGCACAAGTGATGTTTGCAAAGACCGATACCGAAGCATCTAAACAATTTTACAACGGAAAAATTGGCGAAATTATGGATATTTCCGACCATAAAATCGTGGTAAAATGTCCGAACGATGATTTTGAAATTACAGTTCCACGTGCGGAATGGAAAACCATTCGTTATGAAATTGACGAGGAAACCAAAGCGATTCGTGAGCGTGTTGTCGGCACGTTTGTTCAGTATCCGTTGCGGTTGGCGTGGGCGATGACGATTCACAAAAGTCAAGGTTTGACGTTTGACAAAGTGGCGATTGACGCACGTGCCGCATTCGCACACGGACAGGTATACGTAGCGTTGAGTCGTTGCAAAACGCTGGAAGGTTTGGTGCTGACATCAAGAATCGATGCGAATTGTTTGCACAACGATCAGCAGATTCGACAGTACACGGATGAAGTTGAACAAAATCAACCTGACGAAAAGCGTTTGCAACAAGCGAAATTAGACTATCAGCGTGAATTATTATTCGAACTTTATGACTTATCGCACTTGCTTCGCCTTTCAAAACGCACACTGAAATTTTACTACGAACATGCCAACAGTATTGTCGGAAATTTAAGAAACATGCTTTCGGAAATTGCGAATTGCTTGGAAAAAGAATTAAATCCTGTGATACAAAAATTTCACAACCATCTGAATTATTATCTTTCGCAATCACAGATCTTAGAGGAAAACCAGGATTTTCAAACGAAAATAAAATCATCGCAAGCATACTTTTCGGACATTTTGAACTATCTCAAAGAGGAGTATTTTGAAAAAATAAATTTCACATCCGACAACAAAGAAGTTAAATCGCAAATCAAAGATGTGTTGCAACAAATCAACAATGAAATTTTCTACAAATTAGCCTGTTTCAATGCTTGCAAAGATGGATTTTTCCTGCCGGCTTTCGTTGACGAACGTGCCAAAGCCACGTTGATAGAGCCCAAACCTCCCAAAGCATCAAAAGTAGAAAAAATAACATCAACAGACGATGTTGAAGACCCCGAACTGTTTGAGGAATTACGCTTGTGGCGAAAAGTCAGAGCCGAAGAAATGGACATCCCTGCCTATTGCATTTTGCACACCAAAACTCTCGTTTCAATCGTCAATCTAAAACCCCAAACCCTTGAGGAATTGGCTAAAATCAAGGGTTTTGGAAAAGCTAAAATAAAATCTTTTGGAGAGGAGATTTTGGAATTGTTGAGGCAATAAAAAAAAGCGGAACATCACGTTCCGCTTTTTTTTATTGTTGTGATGGTTTCAAATACTTGTAAACTATCCCCGCACAAATCGCTGCGGCAATAGGAACTAAAATGAACATCCACAATTGCGACAAAGCTAAATTGCCATCAGCAAACAACGCCTGACTGATACTACGTGCAGGATTCACAGAAGTATTAGTTACAGGAATACTCACTAAGTGAATAAGCGTAAGTGCCAAACCGATTGCAATACCTGCGAAGCCCGGAGATGCTGCTCTGTCCGTTGCACCTAAAATGATAAGCAAGAACATAAATGTCATTACAAATTCCGTAATTATAGCAGCACCCATACCGAAGCCGCCCGGTGAATGCGCACCCCAGCCGTTGGCTGCAAATTGACCGGCATCAGAACCGTTGCCGGTTACAATGACGAAAAGAACAGCTGCTGCTGCAATCGCACCCAAAATTTGAGAACAAATGTAAGGCAAAATATCTTTGCCGTTAACACGTCCGTTTGCCCATAAACCAAGGGTTACAGCCGGGTTAAAGTGTGCACCGGAGATGTGTCCTACGGCATAAGCCATCGTTACAACGGCTAAACCAAAAGCCAAAGACACGCCAAGAAAACCGATACCAAAGCCCGGAAATCCTGCGGCTAATAATGCACTTCCGCAACCTGCGAATACAAGCCAAAAAGTGCCTAGAAATTCTGCTAAATTTCGTTTCATAATGATAATTTTTTTAAGGTTGATTTGTTATTTTTCTGATTTCTTTGCAAAGATACGAAAATTTTACTACCTTTGCAAAAATAAAATACAATGCACTTGTTTTTAGCCCATATAGAAAATAACACCGCTACACTGAACGAGGCAGAAAGCACACACTGTGCAAAGATTTTACGACTTTCGGTTGCCGATAAGATTTTGGTTTCGGATGGGCAGGGGAGGCTTTGTGAAGCGGAATTGACGGTGGTTAATCACAAGGCTTGTGAAGCGAAAATCACTAGAGAAGTAGGTGTTTTCAAGCGTCCGTACCACTTGCATGTGGCTTGTGCACCGACCAAAAATATCGATCGCTTTGAATGGTTTTTAGAGAAAGCGACAGAAATTGGTATTGATGAAATTACGCCGATTACTACCGAGCATTCCGAACGAACAGTGGTTAAATGCGATCGCTCGGAACGTGTGGTTATGGCAGCAATGAAACAGTGCCAAGTGCCGAATTTACCGACAATTCATGAACTCAAAAAGTTTTCCGATTTTCTGAAAACTTGCAAGGCGGATCGAAAGTTTATCTGTTATTGCGGAATGGAATTTGAAAAACAGGCACTGAAAAATGCTTTATTAGCAGGTGCAAACTTGCAGAGGTTGCTGCACAACCATCAAACAGATGTCTCTCTCCGCTTTGCTCCGTTCGACATGACATTGTTAACGGGAAAGCAGGGGAGTGATTTTGGCGGCGGAGCCGCCAAAATCACTCCCTATCCCCCTTCGTGCAGTTGCCGTCATTCCGAGCGAAGCGAGGAATCCGCTTGCTGTAGGTTGTGTAATAGCCATTCGCAGTCCGTGCCAAACATTTTAATTTTAATAGGTCCCGAAGGTGATTTTTCTGTGAAAGAAGTTGCTCTTGCTGTTGAACAGGGCTTCGTTCCTATAACTTTAGGCGAAACACGTTTGCGTACGGAAACTGCTGCGATTGTAGCCGTTCACACGGTTAGTTTGACATTGCAGCCTTAACAAAAGCCACAAACAACGGATGAGGTTTCTCGACCGTGCTTTTATATTCCGGATGAAATTGCACACCGATAAAAAATTTATGTTTGGGAATTTCCATAATTTCTACCAGGCCACTTGAATTTTCTCCTGTTGCCACCATTCCTGCGTTTTTAAAGGCATCTGCAAAACTATTGTTAAACTCGTAACGATGCCGATGGCGTTCGGAAATTTTTGATTTTTTGTAGATTTTTTTTGCCAAAGAATCTTCTTTCAAGAAACAATCGTAAGCGCCCAAACGCATGGTTCCACTGAATAACCCAATGTTGTCTTTTTGATCCTGCATCAAATCAATCACCGGAAACTGTGTGTTTTCGTTCATTTCGCTGGAATGTGCATTTCGTAGTTTTAGCACATTTCGTGCGAACTCTACAACAGCACATTGCATACCCAAACAAATTCCGAAAAATGGAATGTTGTTTTCGCGAACATATTTTATTGCAGAAATTTTTCCTTCTATGCCACGTTGCCCGAAGCCCGGTGCTACAAGAATTCCGGACAATCCTTTCAACTGCGATTTCACGTTTTTATCATTCAAGTCTTCGCTATGAATCCACTTGACTTTGACTCTGCAATTCAGCGAGGTTCCTGCATGAATAAAGGCTTCGGAGATAGATTTGTAAGCATCTTGCAACTCAACATATTTTCCAACCAAGCCAATTTTCACTTCATGTTTCGGATTATACAATTTTTTCAAAAAAGCCGACCAAACTTTCAAGTCCGCATCATTTTTGGGTTTCATGCCAAATTTTTTCAACACTTGAACGTCCAATCCTTCGGCTCTCATCATCAACGGAACTTCATAAATGGACTTTGCGTCTATACTTTCAATGACGCAAGATTTCTCAACATTGCAAAATAACGCCAATTTACTACGATTGCTATCGCTCAATTTATGTTCCGTTCTGCAAACGATGATATCGGGCTGAACACCTTGCTCAAGCAGCAGTTTGACGGAATGCTGTGCCGGTTTTGTTTTCAATTCGCCGGCGGCAGCAATATACGGTATATAGGCTAAATGTATGCAGAGAGCGTTTTTTCCAAGTTCCAAACGCAATTGACGTAAGGCTTCGATAAACGGCAAACCTTCGATATCGCCTACGGTTCCGCCGATTTCAGTGATCACAAAATCGTACTTTTTGGTTTGTCCAAAATGCAAAATTCGATTTTTGATTTCGTCGGTGATATGTGGAATTACTTGCACGGTTTCGCCCAAATATTCGCCACGACGCTCTTTTTGAATAACCGACCAATAAATTCGACCGGTTGTAACGCTGTTGGCTTGCGAAGTCGGCTCGTTGGTAAAACGTTCGTAATGTCCCAGATCCAAATCTGTTTCGGCCCCGTCTTCGGTAACGTAGCATTCACCGTGTTCGTAGGGATTTAGCGTTCCCGGATTGATGTTGATATAAGGATCAAGCTTTTGAATGGTTACGGAATGTCCGCGAGCGAGCAACAGTCGTGCCAAAGACGCAGAAATGATGCCTTTTCCCAACGAAGAAGCCACACCGCCGGTTACGAAAATATATTTTGTGCTCATTGGTTAGTTTTTGATGATACGGGTGCAAAGGTACGAAAAAAAGTTGAATACGACAAATATGCTATGAAAGGTTCTGCGGACAATGACTGAAACACTTTCCGCAACAAATACAGTTTGCATCGTCAATATCGTAAATTTTGCGAGTGCGTTTTGTGGAAAGACCTATCAGCGTAAGCCCAATGACCAATCCCAAAAATCCACCGATAATTCTCGAAGACCTACGAAAATCCGCTTTTATAATTTCGGAAACCGCAAAAAGATCATCAACGGTTTTTACTTCTTGACCGAAAAAGGCTTCCAGTTTCAGCGACTGTACCGGTTGTGGATTGGCTTGGTGTTCGACCACCGCATGATACAACCGAACATCTTCGTTCATTCTGCTTAATCTATCACTCAACATCAACATCGTAACTGCTCCGGCTACAACCATTAGCGGTAAGAAGACCGCATATCGCAAAATTCGTTTCACGCCTTCGGAACGACTTTCTTTGACTTTGTTTTCGTAAGGCGGGCGTATCGCATCAACCGGACAGGCGTTGTGACATAATTCGCAATTGTTACATTCTTTTTTCGTGATTTTTACTTGATAAAACGAAAATCTGGAAAACACACTGAGAATTGCACCGTAAGGACAAATAAATCGGCAAAACGGACGTCCCGTGAAAACGGAAAAAATCAACAAAATCACACCGAAAAATATCAGCGAAGATTGACCGCCCATACGGAAAATTCCAACAAAAGGATCATAACGACAAATAATAAATCCGCTGTGTGTTATTGCAAATAACACCGCAAAACCTAAATAAATCCAAGGAAAAACGCTCAAAACTCCCGTAACTGTTTTGGAAAGTTGATAGTTTTTGATATTCACAATTTCTTGCAAAGCACCGAGTGGACAAACGCCTGCACAAAATACTCTGCCGAAAAACAACGCAAACACAATCGGTAAAACAAAAAGTAACAATACAAACAAAGGAAGAGAGTGTGTATCACTGACCAATGCCAGTGCTACATTTTGCAAAGAACCAACGCTGCAAATACAGCCGTATCTAAAAAATCCAAAGTATGCAATCGAAATAATTGAGGTTAAAATAACAGGCCAACGAACTTGTTTTTTGATAACCGCCCATGTAACAAATCCCATCAAAGCCACAAGTAGAAAGATGTCTATGTACGACCATAACGCTTCGTTTGGCGTGAAAAAATATTGTTCAGGAAAAACATATCCGGACTGGAAATCGGGTTGAGGGAAGCGATTGCCAAATAATGTCGTTGCTATGAAACTCAAAATTGTGGTAAAAATTATGTTTTTTTTCATCTTTTGCTTCTAATTTCTTGCAAAGATACAATTTTTTTCGTATATTTGCAAAAAAAACAAATATATTATGAAAAAGATTTTCCCTGTTTTAGCTATCGTCATGATGACGTTTTCGCCTGCTTTTTCAAGCAGCACAACTTGGTCCACAGCCCTTGGTAATGCTTCTTTTGCTACGGATAGTACTTGGACGATTTCCGATGGCAGGATAACTCAGATTTGGTCTGATGTTGTGCAAACGGATATGTGTAGCAACAAAGCTACTTTTAACGGTAACGATTTGAGAACTTCTACTTTTAGGGTAGATTGTCGCTCTAATCCAACTCGAAAAGGCGACTTGTTTTCTTGGCAAGCCGTGTATGAGTTGGGACGTGAACTTTGTCCTCATCCTTGGCGAGTTCCAACAAAGCAAGATTTTTTAAACTTGGATATTGCTTTGGGAGGTAATGGAAGAGAGCGTTGGCAAGAAACGGTCAATGGTCATTCCTGGGAGCAACAACTTGCTTGGTACACTGGTCGTTGGGGCGGAGATGTTGGAGGTCTTTGCAATCAGCATGGAACTGTACTTGGAGTTGGTTTTTGGGGCGAATACTGGTCTCAAACTGCAGCAAGTGATGATTTTGGAATTAGCTTGTTTTTCGAAATCGGCGGTACAATAAATCCACAAAACTGGAATCTCAAAGATCACGGACTTAGACTGCGTTGTGTCCGATAGAATTTTTTGATAAAAAACATGAACGAAAAAACAATTGACCTTTCGGGTTTTTCTTTGCTGGACTTATTCGGAGCACAGGAGAGAAACCTCAAGTTTATTCGTCAGATATTCCCAAAGGTAAAAATTGTGGTTCGTGGAACTACTTTGAAATTTGCAGGAGATGCGGACGAAATTGAGCGTTTTGAAGAAAAAATCAACGGATTTTTACAACATTTTGAGATGTATAACCGTTTGAATGAAGATGATATTATTCAAATTGTGGACTCCGACAGCAAGTTTAAACTTTCGGAGCATACGAAGGATAAAGATGTTTTAGTTCACGGACGCAACGGGAAACAAATCAAGCCTTTGACCGCAAATCAAAAAAAATTAGCCAAAGCCTGTGAGGAGAACGATATGGTTTTTGCTGTTGGGCCCGCAGGTTCAGGGAAAACTTATACTGCTGTTGCAATGGCTGTGAGAGCCTTGAAAAATAAGGAAGTCAAGCGAATTGTTTTAACTCGTCCTGCGGTTGAAGCGGGCGAAAATTTGGGTTTTTTGCCGGGTGATTTGAAAGATAAATTAGACCCGTATTTGCAACCGCTTTACGATGCACTTCGGGATATGCTTCCGCAACAGAAATTGATTGATTATATAGAGGATTATACCATAGAAATCGCACCGTTGGCGTTTATGCGCGGACGTACATTAGACCAAGCGTTTGTGATTTTAGACGAAGCACAAAATACCACCGAGATGCAAATGAAAATGTTTTTGACCCGTATGGGAAAATCGGCGAAATTCATTGTTACCGGCGACATTACGCAAATTGATTTGCCCCGAAATCAATCGTCTGGACTTCTTCATGCTCTGAAAATCCTCAAAAATATAAAAGGTTTGAGCATTGTTCAACTTACCGAAAAGGACGTTGTTCGGCATCGTTTGGTCACGGAGATATTGAAAGCGTACTCCGCTTAAAAGTGTTCATTATTCCCAATCAATTGTTGCAGACGGTTTGTTCGTAATATCATAAACAACCCGATTTATACCGTTGACGTTTTTTGTGATTTTTTCAACGATGTTCTCAAGCACCTCGTAAGGAATTTTGGCGATGTATGCTGTCATTCCATCTTTGCTCAAGACCGCTCTTAATGCCAAAATATACTCGTAACTTCGTTTTCCGTCTCTGATACCAACGGTTTTCATACCGGTCAACACAGCAAAATACTGCCAAATATCCAAGCCTGCCTTTTCTATTTCGGTACGGTAAATATAATCGGCTTCACGCAAAAGGTCTAATTTTTCTTTTGTAATTTCGCCGATAATCCTCACCGCTAAACCCGGACCGGGAAACGGCTGACGCATCACGACATTTTTTGGAAGTCCTAATGCAAGCCCAACTTCTCGAACGTCGTCTTTGTATAGGCTTTTCAAAGGTTCGATAAGTCCACCGAATTTAATCACACTCGGAAGTCCACCCACGTTGTGATGACTTTTGATCACATCGTCTTCATTTTTTCCGCTTTCCACAATGTCGGGATAAATTGTGCCTTGTGCTAAAAAATCGACAGCACCTGCTTCTTCGCCATATTTTTCGAAAACATCTATGAACGTTTTGCCGATTATTTTTCGTTTCATTTCAGGGTCTGTAACACCTTTTAGTTTTTCGAGAAACAGATTTTCCGCATCAATTTTTATCAAATTAAGCCCCAAGCCATCCTTAAAAACCGACATAATTTCCTCGGATTCGTTTTTTCGCATCAATCCGTGATCCACGTAAACACACGTTAATTGCTTGCCGATTGCTTTGTGCAAAAGTGCTGCACACACTGCCGAATCAACACCTCCGCTTAGTGCTAAAAGTACGTTTTTGTCTTTTACAGTTTCTTTAATCTCTTGGATTGAGGTTTCGATGAAGTTTGTGGTCATTTTTCATTTATTTACGACTGCAAAGTTACGATTTTTTATTCAATTTTGCAATAATTTTGTGTCTTTTAGTAAATTAAATTGGTCTGTTTCCCATGTTGTGGGATTATTGACTATGTAATTTGCAATATATTGATACGACTGGCTATTTCGAATGATGTGTTCAAAATAATTTCGTTGCCAAATTGTACCAAAACATTCGAATTGGTTTAGTTGTTTGGTAACACCATTTTTAAATCCACGAATGATCGAACCAATCGTTTGCGATGTTCCGTGTTTTAATTTTGGACGTGGTTGTAGGGGCAAATAATTATTTGCCCCTACGTGGACATTATAAATTTGAATTATCCCATGCACATGATTCGGCATAATAACAAACTCGTGCAATATCGTATTAGGAAAATGTTGTGGAATTTTCAGCCAGCACTGTGTGGCAATTTCCCCATATTCATTCAAGATCATTCTTCCATTTTGAATTTTTCCAAATAAATGTTTACTGTTTCGTACGCAGATTGTTATGAAATACAATCCAGGTTGCGAATAATCATAGTTTTTTAAACGGATACTGCGACGGTTGTGAATGTTTGGGTTGTAACGCATGGTTTTGATGTCGATTAATATTTATTGCATTTGTTGTAGGATGTGTGCAATATACCTACACATAATATAACGCAAAAATATCGTTTTTCGTATACGAATTGTTGATAAATTGCTGTTTTGTTGATAACTTTTGGCTATTTTTGGATTTTTTTGTAAGAAGGGCAAATGAAGTATATTCCGAATATAGAACAAAAATATGCGAAGAGACCCGATAATACCTTGTGCCTGTTCAGAAACATCGTAGGGGCAAATAATTATTTGCCCCTACTACATACCGCAACCCATAATTTACTTCGCCGTTATACTATAATTAGGCGTTTCCTTAGTTACAGAGATATTGTGCGGGTGGCTTTCAATCAAAGATGCGGGTGTAATTTTTGTAAATGTTGCTTTATGCCTTAACTCGTCAATCGTTCCAACGCCACAATAACCCATTCCCGAACGCAAACCTCCTACCAATTGAAATACGATTTCCGAAAGAGTTCCTCGATAAGGCACACGCCCCTCGACACCTTCGGGAACAAATTTTGTTGCCTCCGATTGGAAATATCTGTCCTTGCTTCCGGCGTTCATCGCGCCAAGCGAGCCCATACCTCGATAGGTTTTGTAACTTCTGCCTTGATAAATCTCGACTTCGCCCGGACTTTCATACGTTCCGGCAAACATACTGCCAAGCATAACCGCATTTGCCCCTGCTCCAATTGCTTTAGTGATGTCTCCGGAAAATTTCACACCGCCGTCGGCAATAATCGTTTTTCCGTGTTTATCAGCCTCTTCCGAGCAATTCATAACCGCAGAAAGTTGAGGAACGCCAATGCCTGCGATGATGCGGGTTGTGCAAATGGAACCGGGTCCGATACCGACCTTGACCACATCTGCACCGTGTTCGATTAAATCTTTTGTTGCCGTTGCCGTTGCCACATTTCCGCCGATGAGCGGGAGTTCCGGATAGAGATTTTTTATTTTTTCAATAGTTTTGAGTACCAATTCGCTATGACCGTGAGCGGTATCCACCGCCAAAATATCAACCTGTGCATCAACGAGTGCTTTCACACGATCCATCGTATCGGGCGAAGTCCCAACGCTTGCACCGGCAAGTAATCTGCCTTTTTTATCTTTCGAGGCATTGGGATATTGAATAATTTTTTCGATATCTTTGATGGTGATTAGTCCTTTGAGTTTGAAATCTTTATCGACAAGCGGAAGTTTTTCTACTCTGTGCCGTCCCAAAATTTTTGTTGCCTCTTGGAGAGTTGTGCCAACGGGTGCTGTTATCAACCCTTCCTTTGTCATAACGTTGGAAATGGGCTGATTAAAATTTGTTTCAAACCTCAAATCTCGATTGGTCAAAATTCCGACAAGTTTACCGTTTTCGGAAACGATAGGCACACCGGAAATTTTGTATTTACGCATCAACTCCACAGCATCCATAACCGAATTTTCGGGACTTAAAAAAAACGGCTCGGTAATCACGCCGTGCTCACTTCGTTTAACCCTATCCACTTGAACAGCCTGTTGGTCAATGCTCATATTTTTATGAATAATCCCAATACCGCCCTCTCTGGCGATTGCAACGGCGAGTTGATATTCCGTCACGGTATCCATTGCGGCACTGATCAGCGGGATATTAAGTTCGATACTGTTGCAAAGTTTGGTGTTCAATTTCACTTCGTGAGGAAGAACTGCGCTTCGTCCCGGAACAAGTAAAACATCATCGAACGTCAAGCCACTGGCGATTACTTTGTTACAAAAATCAATGTCGGTTTTTGCGGTGGTGGTTTTATTCATTTCTTTAGAAATTTCGGGAGGTGATTTTGAATTGCAAAGATACGAAAAAATCAAAAAACAAACGGTATTTTTTTGTTAACAGTTCGTTAATTTTTACTTATTGTGCGACTTATGTTCAGATATAATAGTGACTTCCTAACTAATTCTGCACAGCAAGACCAGAGTCAAGAAAAAAATCTTAACTTTGCATTATGGAAAAACGCAGAAAAAATCGGAAGTACGACCGTCACTTCAAAGAAGAGGCGGTCAAATTAGGAGTTGAACGAGGTAATTTATCGTCCGTTGCTCGCGAGCTTGGTCTTGATCCAAAGATGCTCCGTCGTTGGAAATTGGAGTATGAAGAATTTAAAGAGGGCAGTTTTCAAGGCTCCGGGACATCACGTATGACTGATATTCAGAAGGAAAATCAGCGACTAAAGAAGGAGAATTACAAACAAAAAATGGAGCTTGAAATCCTAAAAAAAGCACTAGACATCATCTCCGCGAGCGATCGTTAAAATATGTTTTTATCATGGAAAACAAGACAGATTATACGATTGGGATGATGTGCGATGTTTTAGAAGTGAGTCGAAGTTCTTACTATAATTGGCAATCCGGAAGGACATTCAAACCAAAAAAACACAAAGAAAACATGCAAATTCAAATCCGAAATATCTATTTTCAACACAAGCAACGCTATGGCAGTCCACGCATTGCAGCAGAGTTGAGAGCCAATGGAATACAAACATCCAAGCAAACCGTTGCCAGATACGTGAAAGAGCTTGAATTGAGAAGTAAACGTTCAAAAAAATATGTTGCCACAACTGATTCTAAACATAATAATCGTGTTTTTGAAAATATTTTGAACAGACGTTTCAACCAACAGTTTTTGCAGGGAGCTTGGGTTTCTGACATCACTTACATCCAAACTAAAGATGGCTTTTTATATCAAACAGCGATTATTGACTTGGAAGATAGAAAAGTCATTGGCTGCTCACACAGCGAAGATTTAAGTGCAGAACACACAACACTTTCAGCCTTCAGAATGGCCATCAAAAATAGACCTCCGAAAAAGGATTTAATTTTTCATTCCGATAGAGGCGTTCAGTATACTTGTAGCAGCTTTGTAAATCTACTGAACAGCTACGGTGTAACACAAAGCATGTGTCGAAAAGGGAATTGTTGGGACAACGCCGTTGTGGAGTCATACTTTAAAACACTCAAATCAGAACTAATCTATGGAAACAAACTCGTATCAAAGCAAGAAATGAAGTCGATGCTATTTGAATATGTTGAAGTCTATTACAGTCAAAACCGAAGACATTCGGCTTTGGGAAATCTTACAATTAAAGAATTTACAGAATTGAAATTAAAAAAAATTGCTTAAATCAAAAAAAACTCTTATCTTTGTGTAGCGAATTAGTTATAAAGACCATTAGCGTACTGGGTACTAAAGTGAAACACATTGTCTTTATCTCTGTTCCAGTTTTTGTATTTTTCCATAAGGGGTAAAACTTCGGGTTCAACTTTCACCATCATCAGTCCCTTGTCGGCTCTACGGCCCTTTACTTTTTGTCGATTGTATGTGAGAATTTCCTTGGAATAATCCGTGCAATGGTAGAGGTCTACAGAATTGATACCAATCAACATAAACGACAGCAGAAACATATCACGGGCAAGTTCTTCTCTTTTTGTGTCAAAGATTTTTAGGTCGATTATTTTCTGTATTTGTTCAACCGTTAGTGTTGGAGCCTTCTCGGGATCATTCAATAACAACCTCCCTATACCAATCCGCCTTCCTTGTCTTATCTTTTCAAAAGGATTTACCGTTATGTTTCTTATTCCGTTATCTTCGTCATTATGCTCATATTTGAGTTCATCTAAGGCTTTGCTAATAACACCAGGATAAAGAACGCATATACGAGGGTGCCTTTCGTTATCGCCCTTTAACCAACTAGTATAAGAAGTGATAAAGTCTGTAGTGATTTCGTTCACATCAAGTGTATCTTTCCTGATAAATCTCTTCAAAGAATTTGCAACGGTTTTACGGTCTTCTGCGGATTTTTTCCTGCCTTCTTTTAGTAGTTCGTCATATCTGTCCATTAGATATTGAATGATGTCCAACTGAAATTTATCTTGAGGTTTGGTGGTTAGTAAGTCAACAATATCTTCAACGGTCATAGATTCGACCTTTGGAGTGTTCTCACATATTCCCCGATATTCCTCTGTCTTATTGTGTATAAGATTTTTGTAGTATGGTGATTTGATAGTGTATGTGGTCGTTTTCTCGGATTTACTACCTTTAAGATTAGACTTTTTGTTTTTCTTAGTAATGGTCAAATCCTTCTCCGTTACATACCATTCGGTTGATATTCGTTTCTTTTTCCCCTTGTGATAAACGAGAATTTTGACACGAAAAGTTTTGTCAGTTTCTTTTTGGGATTCTACAAGAGCATTGAATGTTGGCATATCTTTATGATTTTGTTTCTGGGAAATATTTGGGAAAACTTTTGCACAAAGTTACAAAAAAAGCATGAATTTTGGAAATTAAGTTTTTTGACGCAAAATAAAAAACCCACTCAAAGTGCTACTCTGTGTGGGTTTTCAGTTGCTCCCCCTCTTGGACTTGAACCAAGGACCCTCTGATTAACAGTCAGATGCTCTAACCAACTGAGCTAAGGAGGAAGTTCCCTAAAAAAGGACTGCAAAGTTACAATTTTTTTTTGAATTTACCAAATTTTTTTCGATTTTTTATTTTTTTTTCAAAAAATGTCGAACGTATTGATTTTTTTTGTATTTTTGTAGGCTAATTCAACAAAAAAATAAAAAACCGAAATATTATGAAAGTGTATCAAACTAATGAAATCAGGAACATTGCTCTGATTGGCGGTGCAAAATCGGGAAAAACGACTTTGGCTGAAGCAATGGCATTTGAAGGCGGTGTCGTGAGTCGTCGAGGAACTATCGACGACAAAAACACAGTCTCCGACTATCGTGAAATCGAATTAGATCGCAAAAATTCTGTTGTAGCATCCCTGCTTTATGCAGAAAAAGATGGTAATAAAATAAATATCATTGACTGCCCGGGTATGGCAGACTATGCAGGTGAAGTGGTTTCTGCCTTGAGTGTGGTTGAAGCAGCAGTAATGGTTGTAAATGCACAAGCCGGTGCAGAAGCCGGAACAGACCTTTCTTGGAGGCATACGAGAAAAGGCAACGTTCCACTGATGTTCGTAATCAATCAACTTGATGGCGAAAAAGCCAATTTTGAAGACACATTAAAACAATTACAAGAAAGTTACAGCGAAAGTATAGTTGTGTGTCAATATCCGGTTGCTGTTGGTGCAGGCTTTGATGCAGTGGTTGATTTGGTGTTGAATAAAATGCTTAAATTCCCCAAAGGTGGCGGAAAATTTGAAGTTGTAGATATTCCGGATACGGAAAAAGAGCGTGCGGATAAATATCGCAGTCTTTTGGTGGAAGCCTCCGCAGCAGGTGCCGATGATTTGATGGAAAAATATTTTGAAACGGAAGATTTGACCATTGACGAAATGCGTCGCGGTATCAAACTGAGCATGGCTTCGCGTGGAATGTTCCCGGTGTTGTGTACTGTTGGAAAAGAAGCACAAGGCGTGGCTCGCTTGCTCGAATTTATAAACAACAACGTACTTTCTCCTGAAGAAGGAAAAGGCAGAAAAACTGACGATGGCAAGGATATTGCAGTAAAAGCATCAGAGCCGTTTTCAGCATTTATTTTCAAAACATCTTTCGAACAACACTTGGGCGAAATGTCGTATTTGAAAATAATCACGGGCGAAGTGACCGAAGGTATGGACATCATAAATTCCGTGAACGGAAGCAAAGAACGTGTTTCGCAAATGTTTGCCGTTGCCGGAAAAAATCGTGCAAAAATCGAAAAAGCCGTTGCCGGAGATATTATTGCAACCATCAAACTGAAAGATGTGAAAACCAATCATACACTCACATCTCCAAAGAATACAGGTATTATTTTCGAAAAAACCGCTTTCCCCGAGCCGATTTTCACAACAGCCGTTAAAGCTGTAAATTCGTCGGACGATGAAAAATTGGGTACGCTTTTAAACACAATGCACGCTGCCGATCCAACACTTTTGGTAGGTTACTCTCGCGAACTAAAACAGTTGATTTTACAAGGTATGGGCGAGTTTCATATCAATACGGTCAAATGGTATTTGAACAATCTGCACAAGTTGGAAATTGAGTTGTTTGCACCGAAAATTCCGTACCGTGAAACGATCACGAAAAGCGTGGAAGATATGTATCGTCACAAGAAACAATCCGGTGGTGCCGGTCAGTTTGGCGAGGTTCACATGTTGATTGAGCCATATTTTGAAGGTATGCCGAATCAAACCAAATATCCGATTCGTGACACGCAAACACATGATTTGTCGTGGGGCGGAAAGTTGATATTCAACTGGTGTATCGTTGGAGGTGCTATTGACAAGCGTTTTGACCCTGCAATTATGAAAGGAATTATGGAAAAAATGGAGGAAGGTCCATTGACCGGTTCTTATGCCCGTGATATTGTTGTGAACGTTTTTGATGGAAAAATGCACGATGTAGATTCCAATGAAATGGCATTTAAACTTGCCGGACGGAACGCGTTCCGTCAAGGTTTCAAAAATGCAGGTCCGAAAATTTTGGAGCCGATTTATGATGTTGAAGTTATGGTTCCTGCCGACAGAATGGGTGATGTGATGACCGATTTGCAAGGTCGTCGTGCTGTGGTTATGGGCATGGACAGCGAAGGTAGTTTCCAAATTATCAAAGCAAAAGTGCCTTTGGCAGAAATGAATCGCTATTCAACATCGTTAAGTTCGATCACATCCGGACGTGGCTCGTATTCGATGAAATTTGCCGAATACACGCAAGTTCCGACAGATGTTCAAACAGCGTTGCTCAAGGCTTACGAAGCCGAGCAAAAGGACGACGAGTAATCGTTTTGTTGTACGATGTATATATAGTGAGGGGCGGAAAATTTTCCGCCCCTCACTACTTTTTAGTTTGATTTTTTGTTGATAATGCAAAGCTATAGAAACTGAAAGTAGCCGCACTCAAAGTGCGGGGTTTTAACTCTTATTAAATAGATAATAAAAAAGGCTGCTCAAGTTGAACAACCTTTTCGTTTTTGCAAACTTGAAATTTTTAGAAGTGGAATGTCAATGTAATACCGGAATGTGGGGCATGTCCAACATAAAATTCCGTCGACCTGTTGTTGCCATCAACGGTTACTATTTCTACTTCTCCCGAAATATTTCTAATCTCTGTTTCTGTAGAACCTCTGCCTTGCATTGCCCAGCCGATTCCCCAGCCAACTTGACCGCCTAAAGAGATACGAGGAGCAATAAAATACTCAACACCGGCAAATACACCTGCTCCAATAGCAAATGTTAAACCGTTATTATTTCTCAAAGGACGAGAACTACCTAAGCCTGATGGCAAATCGTTTCCATATGTCCAACGAATGTTGTTATCTGTCAAAAATCCAAACTCAGCTTGAGCACCGTAGAAACCTTGCAAACGAGTTTGACCACCGATACGTCTTTCCAGGCCAGCTGTAAGTATAATTGTTGAACTGTTAGTTCTCACTACGTTTCTTACTTCGGCATCACTGTCTGCCGGTCTGCCCGCTTCCGGAACAAAAGTAACATCTCTGTCGGAAGTGAAGCCTAAGTTCACTCCGAAACGAAGAGCAGTGTTGTCGGTCAAAAAATACCTGCCGTGAAAGCCAAAGTCTTGCCCGAAAGTCGGTGTAACTGCAGCGTTACCACCGATTAGACCACCTGCATAGCGTAAAAAAGGTGTTGCGTCAATACCAAATCCCCAACTACCGGCTGTTGGAAGAATCGCTGTGCCTCTGCTGTTTGTTAATACCTCGTTCGTTTCTTGTGCTGTTGCAAAAGATACTGTTGCAGCCAAAACTGCTGTAAAGATGATTTTTTTCATGTTTTTTTTTGTTTTTGTTGATAATTTCTTGTTTATATTTTGTCTGTTATACGCAAGTTCTCTACAAAAAGTTATGAGCAAAAATTTTGTCTTGCCATTTCTTAATTGAACCTGTTGTCCGATTAGAGCTTATAAAGGAAGCCGATTGTTAGAGCACCAAGATTAACAACGTTCATACCGTCAAAATCAAAACCAAAAGAATTCGTTACCGTTCTCCGATCGGGATTTGCGAGGGTTCTCGTTCCCGTACGGGTAAAGCTAAACTCCAAAAAATTAAGGGTTGCGATCAACATAATTCTTTCGTTGACGTGAAAATCCACAACCGGAACGACACCAAACCTAAAAATATTTGTTCTGTTAAGGAGGTCATAATCAGCATCACCTGAGCCTGGTCTTCTTCTTTGATTTGAGGTGCTGAATCCGACCAACGGTTTTGCTAAAAAATTAACTCTGCCAATCGACATATAGGTATATAAAGCAAAGGCATTTAATCCAAACCCTGTGGTAGTCACTCTTATGTCATCAATTCCCGGAAAAAAGGATGTTTGAGTACCATGAGAGAATCTGGGCTGTATTCCTAAAATAAGTCCATCGCCGATGTTATATGCAACCATTGGAGCAATGCTGAAACTTATAGATCTTGAGGTCCTAAAGTCGTCACCATCGTCCGGTTTCATTGAGGTGCCTGAAGTCCCGAAACCCAATTGTCCGCCAACGGCAAACTGTGCTTGAGCCATTACAGTGAAAGCAACAAGCACGGTTGTGATCATAATTTTTTTCATACTCATGTTTTTTTGTTTTAGTTTATAATTTTTTTTGTCTTTTCTGCTTTTGTGCCCTGCTTATACGCAGATTTTTCCGAAAGGTTACAAAAGAAACGGAATTTACCAAATTTACAAACTAAAATCGTTTTTTTTACGCTACATATGATAAAGACATGTCGCACATACCAAAAAACGAGTATAAAGTCAAAGTGTAAGGGCGAGGCATGCCTCGCCCTTACAGCAAAATCCTATACTTTTTCGGCACTGCCCAACACATCTGTGATTTTGTGCCTGTAGACTTCTTTCAAAGCATCGCGAGCAGGACCTAAATATTTTCTCGGGTCGAATTCTTCAGGATGCAAAGCCAACTGCTCACGAATGGCGGCAGTCATAGCCAAACGGCCATCACTGTCGATGTTGATTTTGCAAACTGCCGAAGTTGCTGCTTTGCGAAGTTGTTCTTCAGGAATTCCAATCGCATTTTTCAACGCACCCCCATGTTTGTTGATAATTGTCACCAAGTCTTGCGGAACGCTCGAAGCTCCGTGCAGCACAATCGGAAAACCCGGAATTCTATTTTCAATTTCTTCCAAGATATCGAAACGCAAAGGCGGCGGAACTAAAATACCATTTGCATCACGTGTGCATTGTTCAGGTTTGAATTTATTGGCTCCGTGTGATGTTCCGATAGAAATTGCTAACGAATCTACGCCGGTTTTCTTAACAAAATCTTCCACTTCGTCCGGCTCTGTATAGGTGTGATGTTCGTGAGAAACATCATCTTCAACACCTGCCAGAACTCCCAGTTCGCCCTCTACGGAAACGTCATATTTGTGAGCATATTCCACTACTTTTCGTGTAAGTTCAACATTTTCATCATAAGGAAGGTGCGAGCCGTCAATCATCACTGACGAAAAACCGGATTCTATACACGATTTACAAATTTCGAAATCCGCACCATGATCCAAATGAAGCACAATCGGCACTTTGAAGCCAAGTTCTTTACTATATTCCACAGCACCTTGTGCCAAAAAGCGCAGTAAAGTTTGATTGGCATACTTGCGAGCACCCGCAGAAACCTGCAAAATCACAGGCGACTTGGTTTCAACACAAGCCTGAACAATTGCTTGCAATTGTTCTAAATTGTTAAAATTAAATGCAGGAATTGCATAGCGCCCTGCCATTGCTTTAGCAAACAGTTCTTTGCTGTTTACTAATCCGAGGTCTTTGTAATTTACCATAATGTTTTGTTTCTATCTCCCCAGCGGCGGGGGATTAACGGGGTGGATAATTAATTTTTCGATGCAAAGATACAAAAAAAATTTGGTTGTTTCATTTTTTTTTTGTAACTTTGCAATCCCTTTTGCGAAAGTAGCTCAGTTGGTAGAGCACGACCTTGCCAAGGTCGGGGTCGTGGGTTCGAGTCCCATCTTTCGCTCAATCCTGCCCCCTTTTAGGGGCTTTTTTATTTCCCAAATTTCCAATGTTTTATACCAAAAACTGCTTAACAACCATAAGTTTACAAAACTTTCTGATTGTAAAGTTATGGAAAAAGACGGAAAGCCAAGACAAAGGAAGTTACTAATTTCAACTAACAAATGCAACTTTAAGTAGCAAAAAACAGTTGGGGACATACCCCCAACTGTTTGGGAAAATGACTACTTTTACAGTTGCTATGAAAAAAGTCCACTTAACCCGAGAACAAAGGTACACAATTTTTTCGATGTACAAGCAAAAGTGTAGTCAAAAAATGATTGTTGAAGCAATCTGCAAGAACAAATCTGTGGTAAACAGAGAGTTAAAACGCAACGCAAATTCTAAAGGTAGATACTCCTTTGAATATGCCCAAGACATGGCAAATTTACGCAAAGACCGACTAAA
>WQWI01000013.1 GCA_009785425.1 Bacteroidales bacterium
AACAAATGGACTCTCTGCCTCGCAAATTTCAGCAATTCGTTCTCTAATTTTGTTGAAAATTCTGTTCACTGTTACACGATTTAGATTTACAAATTCTGCTACATTTTGGGCTTCCATTCCCAAACAAAACAACTTCAAAATAACCTTAAATTTAGCCTCTGAAATCTTAGTGCGTTTTAGATACTTGTTTTTCATTTGTTCTCAATTAGATATGCAAAGATAAGCATTCTAATCTAATCTTGAACCTGAAAAAATGACAAAGTTATCTGAACAATTTACACGAAAAATTATTCGCAGTAACGGCGAATTACATTGGAGTTTAGAGTGCCTTTTTTCGGTACAGCAGAATTAACAATCAGTTCGTGGGAACTCAATGTAAATGCACACTACCTGTTTCCATTAGGCGAACGAGGCTTTGTGTGGTATCCGATAGTAGGTTTATGTATTGTTGGCATACGAGAAAGAGCAAGTATTGCAGGCTTTAGTGTCGAAGAAAGTAGAAATGTGATTGGCTTTAATTTTGGTGCGGGTATGGATTTCCCTATTTCCGAAAGACTCATCTTTAATGCGGAGCTTGCATTAAAATTACTGGACGGTGGTGTTTTATCCACTATTCAACTCAGATTGGCTTTCCGGCTTTAAATAAGCTGCTACTGCTTGAGGCTGTCTTTGTTTTGAGACAGCCTCTTTTTTTGTATCTCGAGGCAAGAAAAGAAAAAATCGTTTTTTATTTCGATTATTTTTCGTATCTTTGTAAAAAGTTATCCGCACAATGCGCATGGTCTTTTCACATCATATTCGCAAAATGAAACACCGCTATTTTATATTGCTTTTCTACTTGGCTGCATTTGCCACAGTATACCCGCAAATGGATAGGCCTTTGCGAGCCGAGATTCCCGTGTCTGAAGGCTTTTTTCCGTTTGCACTAATCAATCTCGAAGAAAATGGTGTTTTGGTTCATACCGCAACGAGTGATGTTACCCGGCGTACGCAAGGAGGAAATATTCAGGATTTTTTCTTTTACGATGCTTTTCTTCGGCAAATGTGGCAAATCCGAACACATTTTCCTATTGAATACGCAGTTGTGAATTATGTGCTTAACGAAGGAACCTTGCAAATTCTGCTGCGAAATCAAGTCTATCGAAACACGCATACGCCAACGTTTTTAATGAATGTTGATTTGCAAACGGGAATACACACTATAGACACATTATTCTCATTGTCGAGAACACCGACTGCCGCCGGATTTGTACACAATTCGCGCGTGTGGTTAGTGCAAATCGATCGTGGAGACTGTGCTGTAAATATCGCGAGAGTGGGAGATACCTTACTTCATCAATATGTTTTTCGGAGATTTTCAAATCAAGAAGTTATTCACGCAGCTTTAGATACAGTTTCGGAAAGACTTTATCTGCTCTACGCCGATAATTCTCGTCGAGATGACTTTTTAATGCTTGCCGTTTTTGATACGCTTGCTAATTTGGTGCATTCGCAGGAGATTCGATTAGATGCCCAAAGTCGTCCCGTTCAAGCGGAATTATTCATTGACACGGCAGGAACAGTCTTTATTTTCGGAACTTACAACTTGACATCCGAGCGTCAAAGAATGGATGTCAACGACCGTCTCACAGCCTCTACCGGATTTTTCAGCATGAAATTCAACGGTTCCGAAACACAACTTCTATCCATGCAAAATTTTGCGGACTTTGATAATGTCGATACACGTGTGAGCATGGATCAATCTCGAACGCTCCGCCAAAGGCGTGAGGGACGTCGCCAGCCTTTTTCGATGGATGTTTTGGTGAATTTTCAATTGAGGGAAGTCAACGGTGACTTAGCTCTAATCGGAGAAAGCGTTACACGAGAATATAGAACGACTACACGGACATTTCACGATCACTTCGGGCGTGTAGTGCCTTACAGTATAACGGTTTTTGAAGGTTATAGTTTTAACGATACATTTATTTGGGTTTTGGGGGCAGATGGAAAAGCTCGGAAAAATTATGTTTCCGACATCTCGGTAGCACTGAACAGCAGTCGACTAATCAACAGAGTCGCTTTTTGTTCCAATCCGAACGAAACAACAATCATGTTTGCAAATGCCACAAACATCTTTTATAAATCGCTTGATCCTTACGAAATATCTTATCGAACGCTAAGGCTTCAACAATTACACAGAAACGACAGGGTTATTGAAGATCATGATTCGCGAATTGTCCATTGGTACGGCTCAAATTTTTTGGTTGTTGGCTACCAAACTATTCAAAACAATACGCTGAGGGGTGCGAATAGGCGAGTGGTCTTCTATTTATCAAAATTGTCGCTGGATTAAGAAGAGTTGGAAAGCCGATGTAGCCTGTACTTAGCTCTTAATCAGTTTAGTAATTTTCGATTTTCCACACCTATCAGTATTTGCATCTGCTGAATAGCGATTTGATTGAGTTTAAATCGATTAAGACCGGACTGACTTTTAATTATGGCAAATTCGCCATAATTAAAAATGGGATTATGCACTTGCTCCCAAATACCGATGTATTCCAATGTATTTCGGTTGCGGAGCCAGTCTGAAATAAAAAACTCGCCATCCTTGGCTTTAATCATATCTGAAATACAGATATAGTCTTGATTGTTTATGCGTGTAACGGATATTTCCGTGTCTTGCACGTTGATTTTTTCTTTTTTCTTCATGGATGCTTCGATTTGGTGTTAAGCTAATAGCTTTTTTTTCTGTTTTGAATAAACAATCTGAAACCGGTGCCGTGAATATTCTGCAATTGAATGTCGGGGTCTTCTCGTAGAAATTTTCGAAGCTTAGTCATGTAAACATCCATACTTCGGGTTGTATAAACATTGTCGCTTCCCCAGACTTTTGTCAATGCAGAACTTCGATAAACCACTTCATTTTGATATTGACACAACAATCGAAGCAGATCGCTCTCTTTCGGCGTTAGTCTGATTTGTTGATTAGGGGTCATAATCAGTTGCATAGTGTAGTCGAATGTTAATTGACCAATTGGAAACACAAGCTGTTCGCGTTGTTTGGCGGTGTCAATGCGACGAATGATGGCTTGAATGCGGCATATCAACTCCTCCATGCTGAATGGTTTGGTAATGTAATCATCTCCTCCGACTTGAAAACCTTTCAAGCGGTCTTCTTCCAGATTTCTTGCTGTGGTGAATAAAATCGGAATGCTTTGATTGCGTGTGCGAATTTGTTTAGCCAATGTAAAACCGTCTTTTACAGGCATCATCACATCGGTAATACAAAAATTGTATTCGCCGGTTGAAAAAGCATCTAAGGCTTCTTCACCGTTGCAAGCCAAAAAGCATGGATAGCCTTTGACGTTTAAGTAACTTTGTAAGAATGGTCCGAAATTCAGGTCGTCTTCGGCAAGTAAAATCTTTATTTCGTTTTGCGTTTTCATAACTCAGATATTTAAGGTTTACACCTTATATAACGCAAAAAAAACGATTTTCGTATAAAATTGTTGATAACTTATGGATTTTGTTGATAACTTATCGTAAACACGGTGCCGTTTTTGGGCACACTTTCCACAAAAATATCTCCTTTATGCATAGAAATCACTTGTTTGACGTAGCTCAATCCTAATCCGAAGCCTTTTACGTTGTGAATGTTTCCTGTCGGAGCTCGGTACAAAGTTTCAAAGATTTTTTTCAAATTATCTTTGGAAATCCCGATACCGTTGTCTTTGATTTGAATTTCGATGCCTTTTTTGGTGTTTTTGGTCGAAATTTCAATGATTGGCGTGGTGTTCGTGTATTTATTGGCGTTGTCGATTAGATTGTCGAATACGTTCACAATATGTACAAAATCGCCGTTAATCAAATCGTTTTCGGCATTGAGTGATGTAATGATTTTACCGTTGTTATGTTTGATTTGATAATCCATGTTTTGAATTGCCGTGCTAAGGGCTTCATGAATGTGCATAGGAGCTTTATTCATCAGAAGTTGCCCACGTTCTAATTTCGAAATTTCGATAATATGATCGCTCAATGTTTTTAGTCGATCGTTTTCTTTTTTGATTAAATCGGAAAAACGCTTTATGTGCTCTTCGGTTTTTTCTACGTCAGGGTCTTTTAGAGCTTCGCAAACTAATGATATTGTTGAAATTGGTGTTTTTATCTCGTGTGTGATATTGTTGATGAAATCCGTTTTAATTTCGGACAATTTTCGATTTTGGAACATTTTATACAGTGTATAAGCATATACCGAGACGATGCTCATAACCAAAATCAAAGAAAGTGCCAACAAAGCAGAGATTTTTGGGAGAAAAACTTGCTCATCACCTTGATAATACGAAATCAAAATGAACATATTGCGAAGTAATATACCTTGAATGACTAATATCGTAATCAGCGAAATAGACATCGCCGCAGCGATTGAATATAGAGTTTGTTTTGACATAGAGTTACAAAGGTATGTTTTCAATCAAAATAATTTCCAATAGCATAAAGTGGAATATTGTTCAGCCACAGGTCTTCACGATAGTTGGACAAGGAGGTGCGAATTGCAATTTTGGGGTTATGTTTTTCGCAAAAAACTTTCAAACTTTTTGCTTGCAGATTTTCTGTGGCTTTTACTTCTATAGGAATAATTTCATTTGAATACTGAACAAGCAAATCTATTTCAGCTTTCAAACTATCGGAAACCCAATAAGCGATTACTAAATTTTCGTTTTGAGATAGTTGTTGAAAAACAAATTGCTCGGTTAGTGCACCTTTGAATTCTTGAAAAATACGACTACCTTCTAAAATCACCTTCACATCCAATTCACTCATCGCCACCATTAAACCAACATCGACCATAAACAGTTTGAACGCTGAAAAATCCATGTACGCTTTTAATGGTAATGCAGGTTTATTTACACAAAAAACCTGTTTAATCAAGCCGCAATCTTGTAGCCAAGCCATAGCCAATTCAAATTCTTTTGCACGTGCTCCGGATTTGATTTTGGCATAGATAAATTTTTTATTTTCCTTTGACAATTGCGGTAAAATGGAATGCCACAACAAGCGAATACGTGGCACAATGTCGTTTGGAGCGTGCTTTGAAAAATCGCTCTCGTATTGGTCGAGGATATTTTTTTGTATTTCACGGACTTTATCAAAATCGTAGTTTTTCACAAATGAAGCAACGGCTTCGGGCATTCCGCCTACAACATAGTACTGACGAAGCCATTCGATGTATTGCGATTTAAAGGTGGTTATTGTTTCAAATTTTTTGTTTTTTAACAACTCTACAAACCTATCCTGTTTAAGTGCATACAAAAATTCTATAAAATCCATTGGGTACATATCCAAAAACTGTACCTTTCCAACAGGAAAAGAAACGCTGTGATGCAGTGTCAATCCCAACAAAGAACCGGCAGCAACAACGTGGTACTCGGGGGCATTTTCACAAAAATACTTCAATGCGGTAAGCCCAAGTGGTACTTCTTGAATTTCATCAAAAATAATCAGCGTTTTTTGAGGTTTGGGGTCAATTCCTGAAAACGTTTTCAAGTTGAACAGAATACGTTCGGGTTGCAATCCTTCGTCGAACAAAGTTTTTAGAGTTATGTCGAATTCAAAATTCACATAAATATAGCTATCATATTCGTTTTTTGCAAATTCTTTCATCAGCCAAGTTTTACCAACTTGGCGCGCTCCTCTAATGATCAAAGGCTTTCGGTCGGGACGATGTTTCCATTCTATGAGTTGTTGTAAGGCTGTTCGTTTCATTTTTATATACTTTGAAAGTGCAAAGTTACGATTTTTTTATGTAAAAAGCAAGTTGAATTACATTTTTTGGAACGACTTTGTGTGAAATTTTACATTTTTTGGAACGACTTTGTGTGAAATCTAACATTTTTTGGAACGACTTTGTGTGAGAAACCAGAAAAAACCTCACAAATTTTATTCACAATTTGTTAATAAAATGTAACATTTTTTTAGCACTCGCATAACAAAAAGAACAAAAAATATCCGTAACTTTGCACCGTTTTTCATTAAGGACGGAGTAGGTAATAATTATCCACCAAGCAAACACGAAACGTATCATCAAAACAAAATAAAAACCTAAAAATCAACAAACAAAACATGAAAAAACACCTCACAACCATGAAAAAAATCTTTACACTTTTTGTGCTGCTCTTTTCGATGCAAATGATGCAAGCACAAGTAACAACTGCGTCTATGGCTGGACGCGTAATCGGTGGTGGCGAAACATTGCCCGGTGCAACCATTAGAGCGGTGCACACGCCAACAGGAACAGTATTCGGAAGTACAACCCGAATGGACGGCTCGTTTACCGTGCCAAACATGCGTATCGGTGGCCCGTACACCGTAGAAATTTCGTTTATGGGCTTCCAGCCCCAAACATTTACGGACATTTTCTTAACATTAGGCGAGGAGTTCACATTAAATGTAACTTTAGTTGAAGGTATCATGTTAGAAGGTGTTGATATTGTAAGTTATCAAAGTGCCGTAATGAATTCTAGCCGTACAGGAGCACAAACGGTTGTCACACGTAACGACATTAATATGCTTCCAACGTCAACCCGTTCATTGAGCGACTTTACGAGATTAACTCCAATGTCTGCTTCGGGCGGTGGAACCTTTGGTACAAGCTTTGCAGGAGTTTCCGGACGTTTCAACAATATGACTGTGAACGGTGCATCATTCAACAACTCGTTCGGATTGGGTTCCGGATTAGGCGGTGCAGGTCGCGAGCCAATTTCTCTTGAGGCGTTGGATCAAATACAAGTTATGATTGCTCCTTTCGATGTTAGACTTGGCGGTTTTACCGGCGGTGGTATTAACACGGTTACCCGATCAGGTACTAACGATTTTCACGCTGCAGCGTATATGTTCACAAGAAGCCCGGCTTTGATGGGTTACCGTGTGGGAGACCAAATCCAAAATGTTGCGGAATTTTCTGACAGAAGCTATGGTGTTACTGTTTCAGGTGCCATCATTCCGAACAGACTGTTTTTCTTTGTTAATGCCGAAGTAGATCGCCAAGCAAGTCCAATCAGTTTTACAACAAGAACACCGGGCTCGCGTATTGGTGCAGAGGGAGAAGTTGAATTAGATCGTTTGGCGGATTTTTTACGAAGTACGTTTGGTTACGATCCCGGATTCTATAACAAAACAAGTTCGCCTACGGAGGCTAATCGCATTACTGCTCGTTTCGATTTTAATATCAATCCCCGCCACAGATTGAGCTTGAGTTATTATCATCTAAGGTCGTTTTCTACAGGTAATCCTTCAACATCCCAAGCTCCGGTAGGCGGACGTGGTCCAAACTTGACTGCAATTCCTTTTTCCTCCACCTTTTTCCGTTTTAACAACAACTTTGACATTGTAATGGCAGAATTGCACACCACCATTAATAATAGAATGAGCAATACCTTACAAGTGGGTTACTCTCGACTTCGTGACTTTAGAGATATGGACGGTGGTTTTTTCCCGCAAGTGGATATTTTGATGGACGGTCAAGGTTTTACAACATTCGGAACTGAGGCAAATTCGCTTGGCAATCGTTTAGATTCTGATATCTTTCAAATCCAAAACAATTTTGTAATCAACACAGGCAGACACGAAATCACGCTTGGAACGCAAAGCGATCTCCGTCGCTTTAAGAACGGATTTGCTCAAAACTATCCGGGAGCGTGGGTATTCGGTTCTGTAGATGATTTTATATTCAACTCTTTGGCAACACAACAATGGTTGCAAACCAACCCAACAATGGCGGGTTTCAACATCACAAATTTTAACCCTGCTGCGTTTGGAATTACTGCTCCCGGTGTTACCGGTATAGCCAACTCAGCTCCAGGAACCGGATTAACAGCCTTCAACCAAGCATTCTCTGTTACAGGCGATTTTCCTTTTGCGTTTGTAGATGTATTCCAAATTGGACTTTATGCACAAAATAGATGGAGAGTTAACGACCAGTTTAATTTGACCTTTGGTGTACGTGTGGATATTCCTATCTTTACAACGGATTTGCCTGAAAATCCGGCAATCGCATCAGATGTTTATCTTGATGGCATTCAAATTGATGTATCTCGATTTCCGAATGCACAGCCGATGTTTTCGCCTCGCGTAGGTTTTAACTGGCGTCCGTTAGAAGATGGCTCGTTGCAAGTTCGTGGTGGTACAGGTATCTTTACCGGAACGCCTCCATACGTATGGTTGAGCAACCAAGCCAGTAACAACGGTCTAGTATGGAGTAGCCTTCAGTTCGCCGGCGACCGTCGCCAAGAACTTGGATTTACCGGAGACATCTACACATATCCACATCTTGCTCTTGAAAGTGCAACGCTACCAAGGGCAAATATCAACGCTACAGATCCGAATTTCAGATTCCCATCCATCTGGAGAAATAATTTGGCAGCAGATTTCAGATTTGGCGGTGGCTGGATTGCTACTGTAGAGCTTATACATTCGAGTGATATCAATGCTATTTATCATCGCAACATCGGTGTTCAAATGGCAAAAGATGCTGAAGGCAATCAAATCTTTGTAAACGATGGAAGCGGTCAAAACAGACGCCCTGCCTACATTATCCCTCAGGCTGGTAGTACGTTCCAAAGCGACTTGCCGGGGAATAGCGGTCGTTCAAATCACGTAATTTTGATGGGCAATTCTAATTTGGGTTATTCTATTTTCTCAACATTTCAACTTCAAAGAAACTTTATGCAAGGACCTTTGCAAGGCTTGAGTTTGAACGCATCTTACACGATGGGTAGAGCACGTGGTATCAATGATGGTACGGGTTCGGTTGCACTTAGCTCTTGGAACATTCGTCGTTCTCTCGACCCAAATGCGGCAGAACTGGGAACTTTGGCAGGCTCTGTTGACGGTCGTTTTATGTTTTCCGGTCATTATACAGCTAATTGGAGCGATAGAGCTTCGACAAGTATTGGTATTTTCTTTCAAAGATATCGCCCATATCGCTTTACTTTTAGTTTCGGTGGAGATGCCAATGGCAGTGGTATAGCCGGAAACGGTTTGTTGTACATTCCAAGAAGTCTGGATGAAATTAGAGACAACCTAGATCCACGAGGATTTGCCGATATCTACGCAGCTTGGGCGGCATTAGATGCATTCATTGAGCAAGACGAGTATTTGAGAACACGTCGTGGTCAATTTACAGAGCGTGGTGGTGCAGTTGCTCCTTGGGCGAGCCTATTGGATTTCAGCTTGTCGCACAGTATTCACGTAGCACAAGGTAACGGTCGTCGTCATTCATTGACGTTCAGTCTTGATATTCACAACTTCCTCAACTTGTTGAACCCAAATTGGGGTGTTCATTATAGCCAAAGAGTTGGTACTAATGGACAGAATTTTGAAGTCTTGCAAGTTACGCAAGTTCCAACTGCAGCCAATGATTTCACAGTTCGTTATGCTTTGCATCCTAGCTTAGTAAACGTACAAGAAACGTTTCAGCCAAATGTCGGATCTGTCTCACGTTGGGCTGCTATGTTTGGGGTTAGATATTCGTTCTAAACAACTTTGCTTTATACAAAAACAAAAAAGCCACTCTGAAAAAAGGGTGGCTTTTTTGTTGTATTCAGAAGCCGATAGGCTTGCGGTTTTCCCATTCGACACGTCGTTTTGTTAGCATCGAACACCTAAAAATTATACGCATAACTCAAACTAAACACCAAACTATACCTGTTCCTTGCATTTTGCAAAAAACGGGCTTGCTGGATGATACTTGCACTAAAATTGTGGTTGTTTCGATACGTATATGTTGCTGTGGTTCGTAGGTTGAAAATGTGAATACTTGGATTTTGGCGGGATATTTCGAAGTTATAACTGAATGAGTTTCTAATTCGGATTTGATTTTGATGTACGGATGTGCTTTGCGAAACGATAAGACCTATCAAATGGCTTTGTCCATCCGCAATTTGCTGAATGGTGCTACTTAGACCAAATGTGTACGTGTTTTCGGAGGCAAGTGTTGTGGAATAATTCAGCGACTGACTGAAAATTCTCATACCTTGCAATACGCCTTCATATCTTACATCTCTCGCATCTTGAAAGCTGAACATGTATGAAATATTTTGTCTGTCGATGTTCCAATTCAACGAAAAATCTGCCGATTGCGATATTTGTGAAAAGGAAAGTGTATCTACGTAGTCGAAAGGGTTGTTTTGGTAGAGTTCTGAAATTGGACGAATGTTTGTAAAGGAGGTAAAATTGGAGTAGTTGGCGGTCATGCTGATTTGTTCTGTGGTTTGCCAGTTGGTGTTTATAGCCCAAACAAACCGCAGGGCAGAAGTTTCTTTCACATTCAAAAGATCGTTGCGTTGAACGCCGAAATTTCCACCTATACCAAAACTTGAAAATTGATGGTTGGCGTTTATAGTGAAATTTTCCATATCATTGTTGGAAAAGAATGTTCCGAGGGATTGATAGCCCGGATCGATACGTTCGTAGGCGACACCTATCCAACGGTAGTTGAGCCCAAGTCTAAAGGAGCGATAGGTTGACGTTGCTGCATTGTTCGACATCATGAATGAGGTGAGAAACGGAATAACGCCTCTTGGCCTTTGAGACAAGGCTGTATGATCATGATTGAATTGACTGAGTGCATAGACTGCGGAAACATTAAGATTAGGTGAGAGTGTTCCATTATAGGAAAATTCAGTTACCAAATTTTCTTTGGCGGAAACAGTGATCGGTTGGGTAGATTCTGTCTGTGCTATCAGTCTTTCTAAAGAGTTCGGATCATCTTTGGCTTTGAAAAACGTGAAGCCAAAAACATGTTGGTTTAATGTGTACGACATTTGACTTCCAAAACCCATTCGTCGAAAAGAGGCTTCACGATTTGAGGCTGAGTCGGCCAACCTGGCTCTTCTCAATTGACCATACATGAAGCTGATTCTGAAAGGTCCGTCGGGCGTGAGTTCCGCACCAAAGCCGTCAAATTGTTGTCCGTTGAATGTGTTTGGTGAAAAACTCATACTTGCTCGTCCAATGTAAAGTTTTACCCATCTGAAGGATGGTGCAAGTTCAAAACGATTAAAAGGGTTGACATAACTGTAATTTACACGCTGATTGGAATAAGAAAACGACAGAGGCACTGCAAAGCCTCTGATAACTGGCGAAAGGTTGCCTGAAATCAGGTATGTAAACGGCGTTAAGTGTGGCTCATTGATACCGGTTGAAAACACCGTTTGTGCCGACACACCTCCTGAAAGCCCAAACCACGGGGCAGTCAGGAGGTTGTCGATACTTTGTGCATTGGTTTTTAGAGCCAAAAGCAGGAATAACGTTATGACAATCGGTCGTTTCATTCAGTTATGAAGTTTACCACACAATTTTAACCGAATGGTTTTCGGAACGGATGATGTAGACTCCCCGTGCAGTTCTACGGTTTTCAACCCTTACGATGTCGGTTGTAGAAATGCCTTGATGTACCGGTATTCCCGCAAGGGTGTAGATGCGATAAGGTGTGCCAATGGTTAGTCCTTCAATGTGGAGGATGCCGTTGGTTACCCATACTTGTAGAGGAGTATCACCGTGCGTTCCCATAATGCTTGTGGCATCTGCTGTCCATCTTGCAAAAAGTGTAGTGTCGGATGTTACGAGACTTGTTGCGAAAACCCACGCAGTTGTATAGTCAGTGCTTGTGTACCAACCCTCGAATGTAAAACCTGTGCGAGTTGGGTCGGTCGGTCTCTCTACCGTTTCGCCGTGATCAACGGTTTGGTTGGTAACATTGCTACCACCTTGCGAGTTGAAGGTTATGGTGTGAGTAATAACTTCCCATCTTGCAAAAAGCGTAGTGTCCGAAGTTACAACACTTGTTGCAAAAAACCACGCAGTTGTATAGGTGGTGTCTGTGTACCAGCCCTCGAACGTAAAACCTGTACGAGTTGGGTCGGTCGGTCTTTCCAGAGTTCCGCCGTGATCAACAGTCTGGTCGGTAACATTGCTACCGCCTTGCGAGTTGAACGTTACGGTGTGAGTAATAATTTCAATTCCGTCCACCGTTACCGGCAACACAATAAAACCTTGATTGCCGTTGTTTGTGTAGCGAATACCGTGGTTGCCGTTATGAATATCCCATACTGCACGATCTGCAGGAAGTGAAATTAAGTCTGTGCTACTGCCTTGTTCGTAGATGGCCTCTTCGTTGGGCTTATTCCATGCGATAACGATACCGTTTCCGGTAACATCCTCGGCATCGATGGTAACATCACCGGCAAAACCAATCGAAATCACATCGTAGATGCTTTCGCCGTAGGCAAACACTACCCCGCCGCTAACCGTAACGCTACCGGTAGTGATAATAGCCAACCTGTTTTGAGCAAGCACTTTGCCTCCTTTAATTGCAACGGAAGTATTGCTACCGCCAAAAAGTTGTATTGCTTCGTTGTTTTCGCCGGATTTCACCGTACCGCCATTGATAATTATGGCAAGGTCAGTAGCACCAAAAGCAGAGATAGTAGCACCGGAATTCGCACCCGTTGAAGCGATAAAGCCACCTTCTACAACTTCAAACGTGCCCGAGCTACCCAACGTTATTAGGGGGTCAAAGCCAGTATTTTGATCTGTGCTGAAACTCGCAGCCCAGCGAACAGTGATATTTTCGGGGATATTGAGAGTGCCCCATTGTCCCATTAGAGGAGTTGCGTTGGTGACGGGTTGTTCGGCAGTGACAGTAACCGTCATTGTTGCCAAATCAAACACCGCATTCAAGGTTTCGCCATCGCCATAAGCAGCAATGCTTGATGCCAAAAAATAGCCTTCGTGTAGATCTTCTTCAAACTCCACTTGAATCGTGCTATTTCTAAATATATCGAATAGGGTAAAAACAGTATCCGTGTCCTGTATCGAAAACATACCATCGCGCCAGCCTCTTACACGAAAGCCAGGATCAGCTGTTGCAGTAAAGACGATATCACTACCATCTCTTACACTTGCACCGGACTGTATTTCTACATCATTAACCGTTGCAATCAGACTACCGCCTATTCCGTTAAAGACGTTGAACGTAACAGTGTGCGTCAACTCCTCAAACTCTACGGTAACTACTACATCGGATGTCAGATTGTCCAGCCAATGAGAGCCTGTAATCTGACCCATTTGCGGAACGCCATTGACAAACCAGCCACTTACTTCAAAGCCCGGCGCTGCGTCTGCCAGGAACACTATCGTGCGGCCGGATTCTACCTGATCACCACTGGCGATGGAGGTACCGCTCCAGCCATCAAGCCTTGCGATAATAGTTCCCATCTCTGTGCTTTGCACATTTGTATCGTGTACATGGAATGTAACCGTGTGTGGGTCTGCTTTCGCAATAAACGGAGCAATGCACAGCATTGTCAGAAGTAAAACTACTTTTGAGAGTTTTGATTTTTTTGAATTTGTTTGTGTGGATTTGTGTTTCATAATAATTTGTTTTAGTGGTTAATGATTAATGGTTAGTGGTTAGTGGTGATTATAATGGCGGTGGCTGAGCTTGTCGAAGCCACCCTTGTTTGCATGTTCTAAAAATTTACCGTAACTGTCCTCGAAAAACTTGTATTTTGACTTTCAGTTTCGATTCGGATTCGATATTCGTAAGTTGTCCCTTCTTGCAAGTCTGTATCGATGTATTGTTGTTCGCTGCCCGAAAGAGTTCGGAGTACGGTGGGTGGTCGCCCTTGTTCATTTCTGAGGATTTGTATGCGCTGAATGGGTTCGGTGGTTCTTGTTGTCCAGCGTAGGGTGGCGGTTCTTTGCTCGCGATTTGGAGTGGCAGATAGTTCGGGGGTGGCGGGGTGGGGGGTACGGGGTGTGAGGTGGATGATGTTGGAGAGCTCTGATGTGTGGGCGGGGGATACGGAGCGGGTGGCGATTTTTATGGTGCCGGAGTGTTGTAATACGGTTGTTATACTGTCGATATTTGTTGTTCTTGGGATTGTAGTCAGGATTTGCCAGCTATGTAGTGGCACGGATTGCGAATCCGCGCCAGCATTAGCATCATTGGCACGGACGTGGACGTCCGCGCCAGCGTTAGCGTCCACACCAGCGTTGGTGGCAGCGTTATTGGTTGTTTGGAGTAAAATTTGAGTGGCGGTTACGTTTGGATCAGCGGAGTTTGCCCATCTTAGAAACAACCTGTTTTCTTCCAGGCGATGCGCTGTAATCACAGGGGCAGTGGGGGCAAACAGTATGGGGCGGCGGGCTTCGTAAATGGCAGAAAGCTGGGATTGGTTGCCTCGGAAATCTATTGCCATTACTCTATAAAAAACGCTCGTAGTGGTGTTCATCGAAACGGTGTCGAAAAACACGGTATCTCTGATTTCTTCTGTTGTGATTTGTATAAACTCTGCTGTGGCTTGATTAGCTCTGAATATGCGGTATCCCGAAAGGTCGTCTTCGGTATTGGCCCGCCATTGCAAATGTACCACGCCAAAACTGTCAATGGTTGCTTGCAATCCAACAGGCGGATCAGGCGGAATGCTGTCTTCCTCTTGAAAAAGCATCGGAAATGACGGTCTTTCACTACCATCCTGTCCAAAGGCAACCACCGAGATATAAGAGGCTCTTTGCGGTTTGGCAACAGCGATGCTTCTTCGTCGAGATGCGATGTTTGCGGATAGCACCTCGTCTTCACCGAAACGGTCGTGGCGACTTCTGATTTCGAAGTGCGACACATCTCTTTCAGCCGCCGGGTCAATTGTCCAAGAAACTTGTAGACGGTTTCTGTTATCCACCGTTAATTCTAAAAGTTCGGGGTTAGCGGTCAGTGTTCGTTGACTTCTTCCTCGAACCACGTTCGACGGTTCTGACAATTGCCCAAAAGCGTTTCTTCCTCTAATGCGGTAATGATAGGTTATGTTGGGACTTCTCAACGAATCAATAAATACCATCTCGTTGGGATTTGTGCCCGGATTTTCCAGCAGCAGGAAGGGGCGATCGTTGACGGCTGTGAAATTTCGCCCATTTTCCGATCGTTCGATAACATAACTTGAAAAGAAATTTCTCAGCACCCGAATATCCCACGTAAGGACTACATGATGCTCGAAAAATGTTGCACGCAGAACATCGTCCATTACGGGAACTGTTGGCTCGGTGGCCGGTCCGATGAAGTAAAGACCTGTATCAACATTCAGCATCCCATAAGGATCGTTGATAAAAATCACGTAGAGGTATGTTTCGTTTGCCCGCACATTGGAATCCACCAAGCCCAATCCGGCAAATTGTGCCACAGCAAAATCCTGGTCGCAGGCAAAAAGTAAAAAGCCTAATCGTTGGTCACGCTCCTGCTCTCGTTGGGCTGCCTGCATAAAGGGATTGGTTGAGTAAGTTATTTCAAAGGTTTCGCCAAAGAGGGCTTGGGCTGCAATGGCGAAGTTATCATCGTCAATAAACTCTTCCCATTTCTCCATAAGTTGTGGCTTAAATGGGGAGCCGGGAAGCTCAATCGTTGGCGGAAATTCTTGTACGATATTGTCTATCAAAATCGTCTTCCGGTGAACCACAAAACCATGCCTCAACCCTTGTTCCAGCACAAACATGTCATCGGCTGCCCAACGCAAATAGATTCGTCCGTCTTGGGCTTTTCCTGTGACGAAAATTCGACCGTCTCTGGCTTCTTGGGCGGAGACAGTGCTGAATGCAATTGCGAGTAGTGCGATTAATAGGGCTTTGTATTTCATGAGTTGTGAGTTAGTGGTTAATGGTTAGTTATAGGTGGTTACGATTTGGCGAAGTGCCCCGTAGGGGCGATATGTGCATTACCCCGTGCAAGTGCGTAGCACGTAGCTCGGGGTATGGCATCCCTCATCATATCCGGCACTCCGTAGGAGTGTAACATCTTATGTATTGTGGCACCCCACGGGGTGCACAGAGGAGGGGGAGGGCTCTCTACTCCGAGCTGTCTCGTGCTACCCCGAGCTGCGCTGCACTTGCACGGGGTTATCAACATTTCACGCCTACGGCGTGTAGTTTGTATCTCGCTATTGTGACACATTGTGCAAAGTTGTATATCCGTTTAGTTAAATGACTACGATTCTTATTACTTTCCTGTCTGTATCGCTTTGTATGGTTAGGATGTATGTTCCGGCTGGTAGGTTTTGTACGGAAACAGTTTCTGTTAGTGTTCGGTAGGCACTTGCATTTCTTCTGATTGTTCGCACGGGCTGGTGTATTGTGTTTGCCGGGAATAGTTGGATAAGCAAAGTAGCATTACGTCTTGTTCTCAGCCTGAGTTCAAAATAATCTGTACTTGGATTTGGTGAAACAAAGGCATAATCGAACAGGGCTGGAGAAGTTGGCAAAAGTTCCCCCTGCCTTTCACTGTTGACGAGAATTTTTGTTTCTGTATAGTCTATGCAAGCTCCTTTGTATGCGATTAGTCCGATAGCATGTACACCTTGTTCGTGAAAAATTAGTTCGATAAACTCAAAGCTGTATGAAAGAATTTCAACATTGTCGGGAACGACCCACAAAGCACTGTCGGGTACAGGGTACGACACGTGGACAATGGTGGTGATTTCGTTGATGAACACATCGGAATTGAGCCAAAATTCAGCCACAACCGTATCGGGTGCAGCAATGATTGTAATCGTATCAGCAGCAAAACAATTAAACTCATCAAACGCTCGCACCATATAGATTCCCGAATATAGTCTTGGTGTTCGCTCATGGAAGACGAGTCCCGGCTCTGAAATCGAAGTCCACACGTATCTTAACGTGTCGGGCGATGGATTGGGACGGTGATACTGCCCTACGCACAGGATTGTGTGGTGGACGAGGTCATGAATCGCTAAATAAGGCGAGCTGAGAAATATAACATCAACAGAAATATCTTTTGAGCATTCTCCGTCAATTATTGTAAAAACATGAGAGTCTTCCGGTAGTCCTGTGAATATGAACGTAGAATCTGATGTGGGTGTTAGATTACCACTGTGTCCTGATGCCCAAGTATAACTACCTGTTCCGCCCGAAACAGTGAAAAAGACTTTTCCTGTAAGATCTCCGAAACAGTCTATATGCTCTATGCTATCTCTTATCGTTATGCGATCGGGCTGTGTCAATGTAATGGTGATTTCGCTCATACAGTTGACAGGATCGGCCTGATCTTTGATGGTTATGGTATGTTCACCGGCAAGCAAGTCTGTCCACTCTTTCGTGTTTGAAGAAAATTCTATATCATTCCAAATATAGTAGCCGGTTCCACCCTCTACAATCAATGCTATTCTACCCGTAGCAATTCCGTAACAAAGCAGATGAACGATGCTGTCTTCTTGGAGTGTTATGTTGTCTAATGCTGATAGAGAGGTTATGCTTGCGCAAGATTTAACACCTCTATAATTGATGCAGAGCGTGTAGTCTCCCGGAAGTATTCCATATAGTGTGTCTCCTCTATCAAGCAAATCCCCATCTTTGTGCCAAGAAAAGAAACTGTTTTCGAGTGTGTCTTTTTGGGGTTGGGTTGCATGTAATATACCTGTGGGGGATGTTTGGCAAAAGGGTTGCCTCTCTACTTGAACTTGTGGAATATCTAATGTACCTATACCTATGTAAACGGTGTCATATCTATGACACAAACCGCTGTTATATGTAACTCTTAAAATATACCTACCTGCCGTAGTTGGAAAAAGTTCAGTATTTGAGGGAGAACTTTGACCATCATTCCAAGAATAAGAACGAGTACTGCTACTTGGTTTCACGACTAATCTACCCGGAGCAACATTTTGAGTTCCATCAGGAAAATGTATGAGAGGCAAATAATCTACGAAAATGCTATCCATAGGGATAACGGGATCTCTGAGTTCTACCGTTATTGTATCTGTTGCACTATCCCGATCCATGACAATGATGGTATAGATTCCGGCGAGTAAGTTTGGAATTGTATAAAAGTATTCTGTTGAAACCTGCCAAGGAGTAAATACTCGATGAGAAATATTTTGTATAATGCTATCACCTTTTTTCACAACTATATCATAACCTTTTTCGGCGTTTGCTATCAAAGGCTCGCCAAAAGGTCGGCCGCCGGAGAATGAAACTGTGATGCTTCCGTTTGAGTCACCAGGACAAGTTGGGTGGATTGTGTCGGTAGCTCTCACACTTAAAGGGAGGGCATGCTGGATATTTAGAGTAATCTCTTCGATAGAAGGGTTATTGCCCATATGTGCTGATGTCCACCTAATTTGAACTTTGTAGTTTCTGTTTTCGAAAAATTTACCACCAGATATTTGGAGTGGTAAAGTTCTGTTATGATTAACATCAGACCCTCGAATTTCGCTTGCGCCCATGTCAAAGTCCAAATCAATTATATCCCCCACTTCCTCCTTTGGAATATAAACCCTACTTATTACATCATTGTTCTCTAATGGTGCAGTAAAAGGAATTGTAATAGAATCCAAATAACCGCATGACTTAGCAAGGGCATGGATAGTATCCGGTAAGGGGAGAGAATGTAGATGGACGACGACAGATTCTCTTGGACAACCAATAGAAGGTGCAAAAAGTTCAAGCGATCGGGTATTTCTTCCTATGACCAATGACTGTAGGTTAGCCTCACTATACCACCTACCAGACCATCCACCATTCGGGCTCCAATTGCTTATCCACGGTCGTGCCCTAATATTGTTCGGAAGATCTCCAAGATTAGTGAAATAAAGTCTCTCTATCTCAATCGAAGAATTTATAGAACTAAATGAACGGGTAATATAAGGACCCCTAAGCGGGGGACCTATACCATCCGGATATAATTGTGCTATAAAAGCAAAAAAATCAGCCTCTATCTCTTCGTCTGTTGCATCATGAGGATAACACCTGAGAAGAGATATCGCCCCATCAGGATATTCTCCCTCATCACTACCTCCTGAGTTGTATTCGAACAGTGCCCAAACACTCACTCTAACCTCCCCTGTACGACCCTCATCTGTCGTATATTTTTCACCTTGCCCTAAAGCAAAAAGCGAGCAAAACATTACTGCCGTAAAAATAATAAATAGTTTCATATCTGTTTGATTATTTGATTATTTGCTGATTTTGTTATTTGATTTTTAAGGTTGTGCTGCCGGTGCGGATTTGCAACGACCACTGTACAACTCAATTGCCGAACCCGAATGCCGTAGGCATTCTCGCTCGGTAGAAAAATGCGCTCCATGTTGCCTGCATCCCATTGGGGATGCAACCCTTGTGATACGGTCGCATACTAACGGCATGCGAAACATGTCTTGGTCGATGCCGTTGCTACCGAGCGAATCATTCCTAACGGAATGATGTGAGTTAGTCGCTTTTTCCATTTTTTTATGCATTGATTAGTGGTTAATGATTAATGATTAACGTGCTGAGGTTGAGCCTGTCGAAGCCTGAATTTGTGTTTTAGTCATTATCTCGGACACAGCGGAGTGCTGAACCATGGTACCTAAGTGTTCCACTTGTTCCTATACCGCCGCTCGCATTAATAACCCAAGCTCCTGCCAGAGTCCAATAGATTGTATGCGTTCCTTGAAGAGTAAGTGTGCCGTCTGAATAACTCCTTCCACTAAAAGGCAAGCCCCAATCGCTCACATATTTGATAATAAAATTAGGATCAGTTCTGTTATATCCGCTACCTCCGAGAGTTATGTCCAAATTTCTAAAATCCTGTACTGTTGGCACTCGCCAAGGGGCTGGACAAAGCTCAGCTTGAAAGCGCATAACTGCACACCACGAAAACAAATCTCCGGGAAAATTGGGATTGGAACGGCAATCTGCATTGAAACTGTTATTGCTTACGCCATAGAAGTTTGTTTTGTCACAACCGGTAGCTGTTACAGCATCTGACCAAATTTGATTACCAACTGTCCACGTTTGATTTGTAGCAAAGCCAACGGTGCCAAGACTTGTACCCCATCCAGGATTGTTTCTGTTACAACCTTGCCCGACATTAGGCCAAAGAACTGTTATGACAGTAGTATCTGTTTTATTACCATCCTCTGTCTCGACAACAATGTTTGCTGACCCGGCAGACAGAGCCAGTACTCTATTGCTGTCTGCAGAAGCAATAGCTGTGTCACTGCTACTCCAAGTCATTGTCCTGTTTGTTGCATGCCAGGGGCTAATAGTTGCGGAAAGAACTAATGTTTCGCCAATATCCAAAGAGGCTGTTGCATGGGATAGCCTGATACCTGTTACTGCGACTGGCTCAGGGTTTGGTCCAGGGCTTGGTGGATTTTCTGTTGTACACGAGGCAAGGATAGCCGAGAGAGCTATAGTGCAGATTAGGCAACTTTGGGTTAGATACTTTTTCATTGGTTCAAAATTTTGATTATTTATGAAATTTATGGTACGACAAAAGTTTTTCGAACAGAGGAGTTTGTGTTTTAATTATTATTTCGGACACAGCGGAGGGGCAGCCCATTAGATTTTTGAGTACTCGCTGTGCCAGTCCTCCCATTTACAGCAACGACCCAACTCGCCGCCCATGGTGGACTGTCTGTTTGCGACCAATAGTGAGCATTCCTATTCCCAGTAGGAAGGTTCCCCAATGCATCTGAAGCACCACCAAAGACAACACCCCAACTGTAAATGTACATATCACGGAGAACGGTGTCTCCTGACGGTAGGTTCCCCATCCCACTACCGCCCAATGCTGTATCTAAATCTCTAAAATCTTGTATTGTTGGCACTCGCCAAGGAGTAGGACAAAGCTCAGCCTGAAAACGAATAACTGCACACCATGAAAACAAATCGCCAGGGAAACCCGGATTAGAACGACAGTCTGCATTGAAATTATTATTGCTTCCGCCGTAGAAGTTCGTTTTGTCACAACCGGTAGCTGTTACAGCATCTGACCAAATTTGATTACCTACTGGCCATTCTTGTGTTGTGACAAAACCCACCGTACCAAGACTTGCACCCCATCCCGGAGTGTTTCTGTTACAGCCTTGCTCGACATTTGGCCAAAGAACTGTTATAACAGTGGTATCTGTTTTATTACCATCCTGTGTTTCAACAACAATATTTGCCGTTCCTGGGGACAAAGCCTGTATTCTATTGCTGTCTGCATAAACAATAGTTGTATCACTACTGCTCCAAGTCATTGCTCTATTTGTAGCATTCCAGGGGCTAATGGTTGCAGAAAGAACTAATGTTTCGCCAATATCCAAAGAAGCTGTAGCATGGGATAGCCTAATACCTGTTACTGCGACTGGATCAGGGTTTGGAAGATTTTCTTCAGGATTTGACGAATTGCACGAGGCAAGGATAGCCGAGAAAATTACAATGCTGATTAGATAACTTTGAGTTAAATGTTTTTTCATTGGTTTTAGATTTAAAATATTTATGGTACGACAAAAGTTTTTTGAACAGAAGAGTTGGTTATAACGCCATTGGGCAATGTATAAGCGAAATTTAACACATAACTGCTATTTCGAGGGAGTAAAGGAAAGCTGGAAGTAAGTACGTGCGGATATCTATTACGAGCTACTGAGCATGCTGCGATTTGGGTTCGGGCAGCTCGAAAATCGTGATAGTAGGTGTTCGTAAGAAAATGATCCCATGGAAAAAAAACAGTCGTCCCATATCCATAGTTTATTAATCTAATGATTGCCCAATACGGTGTGATTGATTGGCCAGCCTCTCGGGAATACCTAACAGCTCCACCAAATGGATAATTTGCATAAAGCAGAGGTCGTATAGCATTCAAAAAATAATTATCAGTCATAGCTGAATGAACTACAATCAATGGTTTACCTTGCGTATGTTCTGTTCCTGTTAAATCGGCTTGATCAAAGCCTTCCCGACTTGACATATTTCCTCTAATCGCACTAATATTTCCGTTGGTTGACAATGTACCTAGTCCGGCTCTCGTTATCACTACCTGCCCCATCTTCTCAGCAAAAGTACTAAACATACTAGTCCGAAAGCTATAAGTTAGAATAATAAGCTCCCCTTCACTCCCCGCATCACCAGCTACGTTGGTGAGGACTTCCACATGGCTACCCTCTTCTCCATCTTCAAAAGACGTTTGGGCAACGGTGGTTTGCACGCCACCTGCAACGGTAGGGTCAAGGGGCAGACCTACAATTTCGAAAATGTAGTTTGTACTGTTACTCAAAATGGGTTGATTCCAAGTGATACGACGTTCGGGATTATCCCAAGTCAGATTGACCCAAATCACCTCCGAACCCGAACGGAAACGACCTCTGACGATGGTAGTTGGATCGGTAAACAAATAGCCGAAATTCTGATGGAGATATATGAACCCTGTAGGGTGCTCCCTTGGCAGGAAAAACTGTTGGTCGGGAACGGGGTAGGCATACCTTACGTGCCTCATGTCGATGGTGTTGGGACGTTCGCCGGTTTGGAAAGTGATATCTCTTGTTTCTACGTGAGGGTTGTTGTTTTCGCCCAATACCGGTGTCCAATGCCCTGCGGCATTTTGTTCGGAGAATGTTAGACGAACTCTGCCGTTGATTTGGCTTCTTCCCGGAAGGGCATATTCAGGGCTAATTCTTACCATAAAACGTTCGGTATCCCATTCGGTACTTCTAATCTCGATGGGACTCCCACCTTCGGTCAACGAAAATTCCGCAAGCTCGGCACGTATCATTGCAGAACTTTCGTCCATACGAAACTCTCGGATAGGCATGTTGAACACGGCTTGTGGCGAAACAAACACATCTGTTTCCATAGTCGGATCGTTAGGCATCACCTCAGAAATCAACTCTTGTCCCTCCAAAGCGTGTCCTCCTCTGTGTTCAAACACGCATAGTCGCCCAACTTCTACCGAAATCCGGGCACGACCTCTAATCATACCGTTGAGTATCGAATACTGTAGTGCCAAATCTCCTGCAAACCACGAAGGATTAGGCAGTTTTGCCTGTAGCAATACAGCTGCTGCGCCTTGCAATATGGCAAATTCTCTTCGTCGTCCGAACATTCGCATGGTGAGCCCGACTTCTCCCGACAAATGTGCAAAAGCCTGTCCTTCGAGATACCAACCTCTGATGCCAACAGGTGTGGATGAACCCACACAAAACGTATTGCCCATATTTCTCAGCATAGCATCAAATCCAATACCTGCCGAAAATTCCGAATAGAAAATGGCAATAGTATTTCGTCCGGTGCTGATGTCTAAACTCGCACCAAGAGCAAAACCTCTGCCCAAATTCAAATCATTTGAATTTCGATTGTTTGGAACCGATTTGCCCAAAATTCGTGTAACCGCCTCAGGCGGTGGAGGCATTCCCGGCAGGTTGTGTCCTACCATCAAATAGGTGGTTGCAGTCACGCTGATGGGACCTATTCCAAGATTCAAACCTATGCGATTGTCTGGTCTTCCTGCGTGAATAAACCATTGATTTTGTCCGAAAAACACATCCACACGTCCCATCCTTCCGTTGGGACCTACGCCTCTCATGAATGGTGTATTGACATAAGCCTGGAAAAGCCCCGTGAATTCCCTATTTTCAAAATTCATGGTTAAATCCGCCATAACGGAAATGGCTCCCGAATTCACGCCTGCAGCTGTTTCGTTTTGATGAAATTCCTCTGCGGCTTCGGGCGAAGCAATGGAATTTAAGCTTCTGTTGATACGTTCTAAGTCTTCGCCTCCGGGTATGTTTGCTGCAATTTGTCCGCTTCCGTTGAAATTGATGAAACGGATGCCGTTATGCTGGTTGAATGCGATTTCTAAACCCAAATTTCCGGTAAACACATCTGTTCCCTGACTGCGAAGCATCGTTCCTGCTCTGATCAATAACGATGTTGACTGATCAGGCACATAGTTGATACCCGAACGAGCGAAACGGTGCGTAAATCCTGCTCCTGCAGGCGACATGCGCTGTGCAATTCCACCCGAAAATCCGTGTATTTCCAAAGCCGGAACAATCGGAATCCCCACAGGAAAGGTAGCACTTGCATCGGCAAACCAATATCTGAAATCGGGCAAGCGTCCGAACACGACTGTGGCTCCCACCGAAAATCCGCTCGCCAATGCTCCAATCTGCATGTTTAGATTGCCGTAAAATCCTGTTCCGAAGACAGCATCATCTTGAAAAATACCCATCCTTCCGTCCAATGAAAATGCCGTTGTGCTGACATTGAGTGCTATTTCGCCAATCTCTACACGATCGTACACCCACCGCTGACGACCGTTCTCTCTTCTTTCGAATCGAGAATGAATCGTTAAGTCCACTTCACCACCAAAGCCGTTGTCTTCGGTTGAAGTTAAGCCCACTGTAGTGCGAAAACCCAACGACAAATTAGAGCCTGTTGCCGTAACTCCAATATTGGATATCGATGCCGGGAAATTGGCGATACTAATCGTATTATCGTACCTCAAACTTTCGATTTGAAAGTAAGGCTGCACCGTGCTAAGCCTCATGTTGGAGAAACTGATTTGCTGAACTTCGGCTATGTCGCCGATGTTCATGCCTATTGTTCCGTGTAGTGTGGCATCGCCTCTGAATTGTCTCGTGCTGTTGTCGTAGCTGAGGCGAACGGATGAATTGGCATCGAGCCTCACACTTGCGAGCCTCCACAGGTCGAAGTTCATGCTGTCGGTAATGGCAACCGTTAGAGAATAGTTGTTGGGTAGCGAAAGCATGCCGGTGTATCTTAGCGGTGTTTCGCTTACGGGCAATAGGAGTTCTCCCGAAAATTCGCCTCTAATCAATTGGTTTCGGTCAAATTCGAGCAACAAATTATCCATGGACAGAGGCCAGCCTGTGCTTGTGCTATCCTGATTTAAACTAAACACCGGCGAAGCACTCAATGTACCGCTAAACCCACGCCTATCTATCAAAAAGTTACTGCCTCGAATAGTTGTGGAAGAGCCATGACGTCCTGTCAATGAACTTGGCAGGCTTACCGAAAGTTCTCGAATATATACGCCTTTCCAGAGATTTCGAAGCTCAGCAGTAGGGTATTCTATAAGATAACTTTGAGGAAATACCACATTAGGCGATGAGCGGGTTTCGCTCAGGTCTATCACGGCATTTTGTACATGAAACACCCAATCGTTCAGTCCCGGAATTTCGAAAGGAGGAATGGAAATATCCACCAAAATATCGTTCCAATCTGCTACTGTAGTATGGAACTGTGTTGTAACCTTCCCTGTGCCGCCTCCGGCGGGTCTGAGGATTCTTTCGGAAAAAGCGATTTCTGCGGAGAGGGTTAGTTCTTTGAAGCCGTAGCAGTTGACAGTGGCTCTTGTTGGAGATGTGCCTACAGCCCCTTCGTGTCCTAACCCACCTAAAAGAGTAATAGAAACATCTTGTCCGAGATTGAAAGTATAAGGAGCCAAAAGAGCCAACGAAATATCTCCGGCAAAGCCACCGGCTTGAGTTAGAGGAATACCACTCGCTCCGAAAAAGATAACATCGCTTCCGGGCTCTTGTCCACCTATTTGTATGCGCAGATAAACATCACTTTCGAAGTCGCCACGACTATTGAGCCTCACTTGACTGACAGCCATAACATATTGCACATTGCCAATCGTACGAACCGTAGCTATAGGCATTTCGATCGACTCTATGCCGAGCATAACAGCAATCAAACGGTTCTCTGCCAAAATCCCTTCAATCATAGAATTGATCGAATCCAACTTGGCTTGGCTCTGCGAAACAAGCGTAGAAAGCAGAAAAAAAACAATGAATATGGTTTTGATAATCTTCATAAAGACGAATGTGGTTTACTGTTTTTTTGGCATTGTAAAGATAGTGATTTTTTTTGGATTATGCAACTTTTTTGTGATTTTTATTTTGTTTGCAAATGTCATGAGAATAGCGGGATTTGTCTTTTGTTTTCATTTCTCTGGATTATTCTTTTCTTTTCCCTCTAAAAGTGTCATGCCTTCGATTATCCTAAAAACACTGGCAACCGCAGCAAGTATTCCCAAACAAATGAAAAAGATACTTGCTCCTATTCCTCTGCGAAAGGGAATAATAATTTCGTCTTCTACTATCAGTTTTCGTATGCGACGGTCTTTATTATACCAAATCACGGCTCTTTTTCCAACAACTGCTTTTTCTTGCAATATAGCAAAATAATTTTTTGAAAAACTACGATACGAAATTCTTTCTTTCGTATCTAAACGAATGCTGTACGTGGAATTATTCCATCCTAAAGCACTTGTGATTTCCCCTTCAATTTTAGGATATCGGTTTTCTTGTCTTATCAAATTTATTGATAGTGTCGAAATCATTATCAATGCACAACAAAGTGCAAACCATGACATTAAGTAAGGAGCAGCGTAAGACATTGATTTGTTTTCCATTTTCACTATTATTTTACTGCTTGTTGTTTTCTATTTCTTCTATGAGTTCTCTCAATTCGTCAAATAATTCAATTGTTAAATTCTCTCTTAAGAATTGTCTGTGAGTATTAAATGCAAATACTAGAGCATTGAATACGCTTCTGTCATAGCTTATGAGTGTTACAATATTATGTGCAAAACTGATATTATTCCACACAGCTAAGAAGTCATTCGCTCTATCGTTGTTAATCAATGCTCTATTTATTTCATCATTTAATCGTACAAGATTTATTGTCGAATTTACAACGGTTACTGTTCTCGATGCAGCAAAAACAAGCCTCAAAGCGGTAGCAGCGTATCTAAATTCTGAGAAAGGCACAGCCACTAAAACAGCCAAGTTAACGGCAGCACTAATGACTCTATCTTGTTGTCGTCTATGAAAATCCGTAACCAACCAATCAAAATAAAATGCAGGTATGTAAACAACGTTTCCTCTTTCAAATGGGGCTAAATCTGTAACTATTCGCACGCGTATCAAGTCGGTCATATTCACTGTTTCATCATACAGTTGTACGCTCCCGACAACGCCATCTATTTGGTCAGTGGTATGCCGATATCTTAATATATCAATACTTCCTCTTATCCTTAATGAGTTTCCATTGACAATACTCAACGAATTGTGTACTCCACTTTCAGCAAGCGTATATCCTCCTCGAACATTTGTGCTTGTAGCTCCATACGACCTGCGCCATATAAATGTTTCTCTTTCTGAAGCTTTCGTTCTTCTATCATCTATATCATCTTGTTTCAGATAAGCAATTACAGATGCTATCATAAAGTCGTTGTATATGCTTGGATTATTACTCATACTGCCTTTCAACAATTCAAATGTATTGCTTCTCGACAGTCTTGAAAATAAATCACTTACTTGGTCTTTCGGAACATTTTCCATAACACGGACCGCCAGCAGATCAAAGTCTCGTCCTTGATTATTCGCGATTCTGTTAAGTAACCTTATTCTCTGTTCATTACTTATTTCCAATAAAGCCTCATCAGGCAAAGCACTCAGACTTAAGAATCTTCCTGCCACTATCATATTATCTATACCTGCCAACCAAGCTTCTCGACTTTGGCATAAAATATAGTCTTTTAAGCTTAAATGTTGAGAGTTCCTCATACTCGTTTCTACTTCTACATGAAGGAGTATACTGTCTGAATCAAATCTGAGTCTCATGCGATTATCTGCTGTCCTTCCACGATCATCAAAACCGGCAGACTGTGGATTAATCGTCGGTCTATTTTGATTTGATCGTACAATTATTTGCTCATATAGGTTATTATCTCCAAGAACTATATTCCTAGCTCTCACACCAGGGGAAGCCCCAAGATTAAAGGTTACTGTTCGATTAAAAGCATAGCCAAATCGCAAAGCTTCTATGGCTTGTCTGACGATTTGTGCGTCTCTATTAATTATCGCCATCGCATCCTCATCCCTCTCAAACACCCTCATCACAATCCCCGGCGCAAACATCAAATCCCACTGCCACTTCGCCAAATGTGTGCCAAGCGAATAATCCATTAAGTTATGAGGCAAAGCGTTTTGTGCCAAACCATAAGCATTATCAAACGTGTGCCGAAGTTGGAACATACCATGTCCCAGTTCGTGTGCAATAATTATCCCCAAAGTTCGAGCATCCATACCTCTGCTAAAGATATAGCCCATCTGCTCGCCTCGTGGCATAAATCCGCTTTGGTCACGGTCGTTATTTTCTTCGTCAAATATAAACAAATAGGCGGCTTCGCTGTCAAAATCATCGCCCAAAGTCTCCAAAAACACACTCTGAAACAGCCTCATTGCAGGCGTGTAAGCCGCAAACAAACCACTTCGCCGTTCAAAGAAATCCATATCGCCATCAAACTCAAAATTCTCGGCTTTGTCCACCTGCCAAGAAATGCCGAGGGGACCATAGATTTCATCCAGCATTCTTGCAACAGCATCTGCATCAATCGTTGCTCCATTTACAGGCACCAAAACAACTCTTGGTGTTTTCGGTCTGTAAGTTACTACATTGATTTTACCCAATGTAACCATTTCGCCATCAAGTTCATAAACGGCAAACACCTCTTGTGCATCGTTTTCTCGTCCGCCCAAAAGCGTAAGTTCGAACGTATTTTCTGAGATTCTTCTCGGCGTAAACGACACGCCTTGCGGAGTGATAAAACGAACAGAATCGGGATTTATTCTACTGTCTCTGAGGTTCATTGTGGCAATCACTTTGTCGCTTTCGCCCTGTGGTATGGCTTTGAAAGGTGGTCTGTAGCCGTTCATGTCCTCGTACACTGCACTAATCAACAGCGATGTGGCATACACCTCGTTCCATTCATCAAAAGGAAATCTCGACTCTTCAGCTCGTGCAAACGTTACGGTTCCTGTGGTTGTGGGTTGCATCGTGCGAGGCGGGTTGTCGGAATGCGACTGTCTTTGTCCGACTTCTGTGATTTGTCCTTGTTCGTTTACAACAAACAGTGTGCCGTTGCCGTCAGTGATTGTGGTTGGCAGGCTTTCTACGTTGGGAATGGTTACGGTTGTGCCATCTTCTGTTCTGATGGTTAGTGTGCCTGTGTTGGGGTTGTAGGTTGCTGTGCTGTTGCCTGACAGGTCGTTGCCTGTTTGGTGTTGGGTTGTGGTTTCGCCGGTTATCACTCTGCCAACGCCGCCGCCACCTTCAATAATCCTGTCCAAATCCAACGTAAATCTGCCATCACTGCTGCTCCTCGAAATCAACTCTCCCGATATCCATTGCATCGCATCATCCACCTGCAAGTCCTGAAAGGTCATTATCAAATTCGCATTGAAAAAGTTGAAAAATACCGTACCGTAACCTCTGTAGGGTCCCGTTCCGCTGGATTCCATTATTCTCAACTCTGAGTTTTGTGGCAAACGTACAACATCACCTCGCCGCAGCGGTCTTCCAAGCGGTACGCCGGTATTGACAAGCGGAGGAGTGGCATCTATTGCTCCACACTCAAAAAGCGGCGGCAGAGCAGGCGGAGTAGTAAACGTCCGAATCGCAGTCCAGTTGCTATGCTCAAAAGCACAATAAGCCATCATCTGATATTGATAACCTTGCTCGGGACGAAGCTCGGTAACAAGCATCGGGTTTTGATCGCTTCCTACGTAATGCCAAAAAGAACCTGCTTGGTCTAATCTTCGCCTGAAACGAACACGCTCATAAAGCGGATGATCCATATAATGCACCCAAACTGAAAACTGATTTATAGGCTCAACTCTGACGTTGCGAACCTCAGGACAACGCTGTGAAAACGTGAACCATTGCGTAGGCGTGTAGCCGTTGTTTTTGAACATCGACATGCCTTCGTCAGGTCCTCGCAAACGGGCTTGTACACGATAAGCATACGTAAAGCCCAATCGCAACGGCGGATGTGCGTGATTGAAAACAAACGAAGTTGCCATCGTTGTAGTTTCAAAAAATGGCACTAACGTTGCCTGCATCACCTGCTCGGGGTTCATTCCCGGCGGGACTTCTACAATCTGCAACTTGTATTCAGTCAACATGCCCGGCCCATGATGTCGGGGAGCCCATTGGAAAACGACATGCTGCAGTCCGCTTTCGGGCAGGTGTATTGTTGCGTTTTGTTGGGGTAAATTAATCAGAGGCACATCGTGCTGAACGATGTGCACATGTGCAGCGACTTCGCTACCCCTGGAAACATGCACACCTGTTCGGGCTTCGTACACTTCAAACCAAATTCTGTAACGCCCCTCCGGAACGGTTGCATTGTTGCGATACAACTGTTGGGGCATGTTGGTAAACTCCAGATTCTGTTCTAAAAAATATACTCGCAAATCTTCGTTGGTCAATCGCAACGGGACACCCGGAGTGAGTGTATATACCGGAGTTGCAGCGCCTCTTCGGGTTTGCATGGCGTGGGTAAAACTTTCCATTCGCAGGCGTAATCTTACCTGTCCATCAGTTTGGGTCAAATCACGCAGGGTGATGGTTACGATAAATTTATCTCTATCCGAACGCAGGTTTTCCAGCATGTGTATGCTGTAAGGGGGTAACACGGTTGTTGTTGTGGTTACCGGGGCGTTTTGAGCGAAAACGGCGGCGGATAGCGCCAGAAGTAGGGCTAATGCGTAAAGTTTGATGTTCAATGTGAGGGTGTATTGGTTTGGCTATTTTAAAAACGAATTATGTTCTACAATTTTTTTATGCTGCAAAGGTAGTGAATACTTTTGAATTATGCAAGTTTTTTTTGTGATTTTTTTGGCTTGGTAATTCAAAAAAAACATTTCCACACAGGCACAACTTCTATATCTTTTCCATGCTGTTCTTGATTGTAGGTTATAATTGTTTTTTTGCTTAGCTTAACCTCTTTCTCTATGCTGTCAAATCCGCTAAATTCTCGCTTGCTGTTTTCAGGCGTTAACTCATAACAAACCTGGATAGCCTCATACTCAAAGCCTTTTTTTACAACAAAATCACACTCGCCAACACTATTTGCAAATGTAATTTCATCGTATTGCTGCTTTTGCAATTCGTTGAAAATAAAATTTTCCAAAAGTTTTGCCTTGTTGTCCCAAAAACGATAAGAAACAGCATTTATGATTCCATTGTCAGCAACATATAATTTGTGGCTATTGCGAACGTTTTCCTTCAATGAAAAAGAAAAATTAGAAACATCGTCAAGAATATAACTGTCGTCAAGTATGTTAATGTATTTTTTTGCCGTGTTTTCGTTTGTCCCGACCGCTGTTGCCAAACTTTTGTAAGAAAACACCGCACCGATGTTAGAAATGGCATAAAGTAACAGCTTCTTAAACGTTGCAACATCTGCGATTTGATAGCGCGAAATACAATCTTTCATCACAATTGAATCGAAATAGCTATTCAGCAGGCTTGCTTTAATCTCTTTATTTTTGCTTGAGACTATTTCGGGAAAGCAACCCCATTCCAAGCACATGTCAAGCTGCTGAACTACTTTTGGAGTATGATTTACAAGGTCAAAATAGCTATAAATACCGCTATGTCTGAGAATTTCGTTGAACGAGTACGGAAATACAGCATTAGCCAAATATCTGCCTGACAGAAAAGAAGAGTATTCATTTTGCAAAAAAGAAGAGTTTGATCCGGTAACAAATATCTTTTTGAATGTTTCAGTATCGTAGACACTTTTTACAAAAATTTCCCAATCCTTAACAACTTGCACTTCATCTAAAAACAAATACTCTACCTTCTCGCCGGTTATTTTTTCTGCCGTTTCAACGAGTTTGTAGAGTGAAGCAGGGTTATCCCATATCTCAAAAAACAGTGGATTGTCTAAGTTTAGTTTTAAAATAGATTTTGGCTTATTTTCTTTTATGAGCTCGTTTATAAGCATCGCAAAAAGAGAAGATTTACCACTTCGTCTAATCCCTGTGAGTATCTGAATGTGTTTTGTTTGAAGATTAGTCTTCAATGCTTCAAATACAGTTCGTTGTTGCAGGTTTTGGTATTTTTTTCCTGTCCAATGCGGGTTTTGGTTGATTATGGTCTGTTCCATATCTAAAAAATTTAACTCTTGATTTTTTTGCAAAGATACGGAAATTTTTCGAAATACAATTCGAAAAATCCGTGTTTTTGCCGAATTGCATTTCGTCAAACATCTCGTAATTTTAAAGGGTATTGCTAAAAGTTGGACTTCCTAACAAATTCCGTACACAAAGAACAGGGTCAAACAAAAAATTGGAAATTCCACGTTCGGCGTAGGCTGCAACAAGGATATTCAGCGGCGATTCCATCGCCGTCTAACGGCTTACCTGCATCCTTTGCCGAACGGGAGTTACAAAAATGACAATAGTCATAAATGACAATAACAAGATACTTTTTTCATAATAACCGCCCCATATTTCCTAATTTTTTCGTACCTTTGCATAATGAAATCTTCCGAAAAGCTCGATATACTTGGTGCGAAAGCCCACAATTTACAAAATATAGACGTTTCCATTCCTCGCGACAAACTCGTTGTGATTACAGGTTTGAGCGGAAGCGGAAAATCCTCTTTGGCATTTGATACTATTTATGCCGAAGGACAGCGGCGCTACATGGAAACATTTTCGGCATACGCACGGCAGTTTATCGGAAATCTGGAACGTCCGGAAGTGGATAAAATCAACGGACTTAGCCCGGTAATTTCGATTGAGCAGAAAACCGTCGGGCGAAATCCACGCTCGACCGTGGGAACAATCACGGAAGTGTACGATTTTCTGCGATTGCTCTACGCCCGTGTGGCAGACGCATATTCGTACAACACGGGCGAGAAAATGGTAAAATATACCGAAACCCAAATCGTGGATTTACTGCTCGAAACATATAAAAATAAGGACATTATCATTCTTTCGCCGGTAGTGAAAGGTAGAAAAGGGCACTATCGGGAGAACTTTGAACAAATGCGACGTTTGGGATTTTTAAAAGCACGTGTGGACGGAAAAATCGTGGATATCGAACCCGGAATGATGCTTGACCGTTACAAAACGCACGATATTGAAATGGTAATCGATAAAATCGTAGTAAACAACACGAGCAAAACCCGTGTTATGCAATCCGTGCAAACAGCGATGAAACAAGGCAAAGGCGTGATTGGTGTCTTGGATGCAAGCAACGATTCCTATAAGCATTTTAGTAAGCATTTGATGTGCCCGACTACCGGAATCTCCTACGATGAGCCGGAGCCAAACACGTTTTCGTTTAATTCGCCTTATGGGGCTTGTCCGCGTTGCAACGGGCTCGGCGAAATCACTGAGATTGCGATGAATAAAGTAATTCCAAACGATAAGCTCAGCATTCGAAAAGGTGGAATTACGCCTATTGGCGAATATAAAGACAACTGGATTTTCAACAAAGTTGAAACGATCGGGAAACGCTACAATTTCAATTTGGATACACCGATAAAAAATATTTCGGAAGAGGCAATGAACGCCATACTTTACGGCTCGAATGAAGTGGTTTATCAAAAAAACGAATACTTGGGCGTAACCACAAAATTGGATTTGGAATTTCAAGGAATTATCAATTTCATCAAGTCACATCAAGGCGAAGATAATGCTGCAATTCAAAAATGGATCGGTCATTTTACCAATCAAGTTGAATGTCCGGAATGTCATGGAGCACGTCTGAAACAAGAGACTTTGCAATTCAAAATTCGTGATAAAAATATCGCTGAATTAGCAAATATGGACTTAGTTCAGCTGCACGATTGGATTGCAGAAACCGACAAAAAAATCGAACCAAGAAAACAAAAAATAGCTTACGAAATCATTCGTGAAATCCGCACACGAATCGGGTTTTTGTTAGATGTGGGCATTGAATATTTGACACTGAATCGTTCTGCTGGAAGCCTTTCCGGTGGTGAGTCTCAGCGTATTCGTTTGGCAACACAAATTGGGTCTAAATTAGTTGGTGTGTTGTATATTTTGGACGAGCCGAGTATCGGGTTGCATCAACGCGATAATTTGCGACTAATAAAAGCACTGAAAGAGTTGCGAGATGTCGGCAATTCCGTGATTGTTGTAGAGCACGACAAAGATATGATTCTTGCTGCAGATCATGTGATTGATATGGGACCGGGAGCCGGTATCAACGGTGGGAAAATTGTGTTCCAAGGAAAAATTATGGGTGACGGGGTACGGGGTACGGGGTACGAGGTGGCTTCTAATGAAACCGTCATTCCCGCGAAGGCGGGAATCCCCCAATACAAGGGAGCGGCAAATAACCAGGAGATTCCCGCTTTCGCAGGAATGACAACCCCGCAACCACAATCGTTAACGCTCGAGTATTTGCTTGGAAAGCGAGAGATTGCAACACCAAAAAATCGTCGCAAAGGAACCGGAAAAACGATTGTTTTGAAAGGTGCAACGGGACATAATTTGAAAAATGTAACTCTCGAACTGCCTTTAGGCATGATGGTTTGCGTAACAGGTGTTTCCGGAAGTGGAAAATCTTCGCTCATCAACGAAACCTTGCACCCGATTTTGAGTAAATACTTTTACCGTTCGGAAAAAAAAGCATTGCCTTACAAAAGCATCGAAGGTTTAGAGAATATCGACAAAGTCATTGAAATCGACCAGTCGCCGATTGGTCGTACGCCTCGCTCAAATCCTGCGACTTACATTGGCGTTTTCGATGATATTCGTAAACTTTATGCTTCTTTGCCCGATGCAAAAATTCGTGGCTATCTGCCGGGAAGATTTTCGTTTAATGTGAAAGGCGGACGTTGTGAAGAGTGTGGTGGCGCGGGTGTGAAAGTGATTGAAATGAATTTTTTACCTGCTGTTCACGTGCATTGTGAAGCCTGCAACGGAAAACGCTACAATCGCGAAACTCTTGAGGTGCGCTACAAAGGACGCTCAATCAACGATGTACTCAATATGAACATTGATCAAGCCGTTGAGTTTTTTGAAAATATTCCGCATATTCTACGTCGAATAAAAACTTTGCAGGATGTAGGCTTGGGCTATATTACGCTTGGTCAGCAATCAACTACACTTTCCGGCGGAGAGGCTCAGCGTGTAAAATTGGCTTCGGAATTATCGAAAAAAGACACCGGACAAACACTTTACATTCTCGACGAACCCACGACAGGGCTGCATTTTGAAGATGTTCGCGTACTCATGAATGTGCTAAACAAATTAGTCAACAGAGGCAACACAGTCTTGATTATTGAACATAATATGGACGTGATAAAATTAGCCGATTATATCATTGACATTGGTCCTGAAGGCGGTGCCGAAGGTGGGAAAATTATTGCCACAGGAACACCGGAAGAGATTGTAAAAATCAAGGATAGTTACACGGGATTTTATTTGAAGAGTAGTTTGTAAAATCTCATTTCGATTTTTTTGAGATTTAACATTTTTTAAGGATTTTTAACACTTTTTAGGTTTTTTATTCGGATTTTTTGTCGTAATTTTGCAAATCAAACAAAAACTACAAGCAAAAAAAACAATAAGCCACTTGAAACAAATTGAAGATCAGTATGTGGTCACAATTTGTGACCACATATTAAAATCACAAGATTATGGAAACAAGCATTCAAACTATCGAAACCTCTACCGCTCAACCCATTTTTCAAAAGATCTATGAAGTTAGAAATCAGCGTGTTATGCTTGATTATGACCTTGCAGAACTTTACGGAGTAGAAACAAGGGTGCTAAATCAAGCGGTACGCAGAAACATTAATGCATTTCCAAGCGATTTTATGTTTCCGCTAACGACACTCGAAAAGGAAATGATGTCATCACAAATTGTGATGACATCACCTAAAAAAAGGCCTAAAAAGTCTCTTGTTCTTGCATTTACAGAACATGGAATTTTAATGTTGGCGAACGTTTTGCGAAGCACAAGAGCAAGAGAAATGAGCATCTTTATTGTTCGTGCTTTTGTTGTATTGAGAAATTTTGCATTAACTCATCAGGAACTTACTTTGCGAATAAAGGAACTCGAAAACAAATACGATGTTCAATTCAAGGACATTCACGAGGCTCTAACTTATTTATTGGAAAAAGACAAGCAAAATACAGTTCAAAGTCAACGTCGTCCTATTGGTTTTAACGTGTGACATGGCTTTTAGAAGTTGCAAAAAAAATGAACATGAAAATGTATTTTTACACCCTACGGATATTCGCTCCAAGTGCATTCAAACGTGTATCAATATTTTGGTAGCCTCGATCAATTTGTTCAATATGGTCAATTGTACTTTTGCCTTCGGCAGAAAGTGCTGCGATGAGCATTGCCATACCGGCACGAATATCAGGCGAAGCCATGTGTGCACCACGTAGCGGAATTTCGTGATTGAGCCCGATAACCGTTGCACGGTGCGGATCACAAAGCGTAATTTGTGCACCCATATCAATCAACTTATCGACAAAAAACAAACGACTTTCAAACATTTTTTGATGAATCAAAACCGAGCCTTTAGCTTGTGTCGCAGTAACCAACGCAATACTGATTAAGTCGGGTGTAAAACCCGGCCAAGGTGCGTCCGAAATGGTCAGCATAGAGCCGTTCATAAAGCGCTCAATTTCGTGGTTTTCCTGTGAGGGAATAAAAATATCATCATTGCGCTTTTCCAACTTAATGCCTAAATTTCTGAAAACTTGCGGAATGATGCCGAGATGTTGCCACTTCACATCTTTTATGGTAATTTCGGATTTTGTCATTGCTGCTAAGCCAATAAATGAGCCGATTTCAATCATATCCGGGAGCATACGATGCGTTGTGCCGTTCAGTTTTTTCACACCTTCGATCGTCAAAAGATTTGAGCTAATTCCGGAAATTTTTGCACCCATGCGATTCAGCATTTCGCAAAGTTGAAGTAAATAGGGCTCGCAAGCGGCATTAAAAATTGTAGTTTTACCGTTCGCTAAAACCGCTGCCATTACGATATTTGCCGTTCCCGTGACAGAGGCTTCGTCAAGCAACATATAATCGCCTTTCAGCTCTTTTGCAGTAACTGTGAATGCGGATTTTTTATTGTCATAATTTACAGTTGCACCTAATTTTTCGAAACCGATAAAATGTGTATCCAATCTTCTGCGACCAATTTTATCTCCACCGGGTTGTGGCACAAAAGCCTTTCCAAATCTGGCTAAAAGAGGTCCGGCGGTCATAATACTGCCTCGAATTGAAGTCATCAATTTGAAAAACTCGACAGTATCCATAACATCTAAATTCAATGCATCTGCTTGAAACGAATAAATTCCTGTGCCAAGTTTTTCAACTTTACTGCCTAAAAGTCTCAGCAATTCGATAAGCTTATTGACATCTTGAATGTCCGGAATATTTTCCACAACCACTTTTTCAGAAGTCAGCAATGTGGCAGAAATAATTTGCAACGCCTCATTTTTTGCACCTTGCGGAACAATCTCGCCTTTCAAGCGATTTCCTCCTTGTATAATAAACGAGCTTTTCATTTTAGAGTTGTTGCTTTTTCTTCTTTTTCTTCTTTTTTTTCTTTTTGGCGTAGCCAATGTCAGGCAGTTCGGGAACGATATCCGTGTGCATGTCTGCTGTGTAAATAATTTTTCCGTCGGATAAAATCTGCAACTGGTCAGCAATCAAATGTTCGTCCAGTATGTTCTGATTCCACAGCATATAAGCACGTTTCATCTGAACAATCAACAGTCGCACCAAGGCAGTTTTTTCGCCTCCCTCCGGTAGTTCGGAAGCCTTTGCTACCATGCGTTGGAGGCTTCGTCCGTAATGCTTCAAGCGAATGCCGTTAGTCGGGTAGGGGACAATTGCAGGTTTTTTGTTCAACGTTTCTTGTGTTGGAATCGGATATGGCGAATCTATGTCCAGCTTGAAGCCCGACATTGCAAACAAATGATCGTAGAGTTGTTGTTCACGATCTTCTTTATTACCGCCATCTTGTTGGCAAAGTTGCGACATCACTCGAATAATCGATTGTGCCATATCATTACGTTTTTCACGATCTTCAATCGTGCAAACAAAGTCAATCATGTTTTGTACCGAACGCCCGTATTCACGAATAACTAATGGCGTGCGTATCGTGTTATATTCCATAAAATTGTTTAGTCGTTTAATTGTTTAGTCGTTGAGTTGTTTAGTCTTTTTACAATGCTACATGCCGTGCTTTCTTTTCTTCATAAATGTCAGAAATTTTGACTAAGATTCCAGTCTCTTCAACACCGCCAAAGCTTTTGTTAATGGCAGTTCCGAAAGTTTTCATTGTAGAGGATAGTTTGATGTAAGCACTAAATAACGGCGGGATATTTTCGCCCAGTTCGCGGATTTCTCTGTTGGCAGTCTTGAATGCCTCATCTAACGAAAGCCCTTTGAAACAGGCGTCTATCTCGTTCAAATCTGTAATTAAACTCACAGGATCAATCGGCGTTACCAACTTTTCCTCATCACAAAAATACAGATTCAGAAACCGCAACAAATAATCCCGAGCCGTAACATTGAAAGTCGGATACATTGTTACTTTTCCGAAAAAATAATCTACATCAGGATTTTTTACCACTAATGCTCCCAAGCCGTCCCAAAGATTATCAAGCGAAAATAAACCACTCCTTGAGGATTGATATTTTGGCTGAATAAATGAACGTCCGAGCTCGATTGTTTTTGGCAAATAATCTTGAATGAATTTCTGTGAAAAATGAAACATTTTCGCAGTTGAAATTTGCGGAACTCCGTTTGCAATAGGCGTTACGGATCCTTCCAAATAGCGATATCCTCCAATAATTTCGTCTTCATCGTTGTCCCAAACGATCAATTGACGATAGGGTACTTCACACAAATCGTAGTCGTCCAAATCCATTGATTTGCCGGTTCCACCACCTGCTTCACGAAAACTGATTTCACGTAAACGTCCGATCTCTCGCAAAACATTCGGTGCATCATGATGAGTTACCGAATAAATTTCACGATTTCCGTAGTTAGTTTTTCGCAAAAAATTATCAGAAGTCAGTTCGGATTTTAGAAGTGACCTATCTATTGGTGCAATGATTGTTTCCATAAATAATCAACAAAGATACGAAAAATAATCACAAATGACAAATTTTTCTGTCAAAATAGTTTTCGAATTGGGAACATCAGCCACTCCGTAAATTTGACAATAGCACCACGACTTTTCCAAACGTCGTATTTGAAAGGGATGCAATGTGCCTCGGTTTCTTGAAGATGCTCGGTCAACAGTTTGATAATATTTTGCTCTTTTCCTGAAATCATTATTTCGAATTGGTAGCGAAAACTGCGATAGTCAAAATTCGACGAGCCTACCGAAAATCGCTGACCATCCACCAACATGCACTTGGCATGAAGATTGTTTGGCGTGTAAAACAGAAGTTGTACGCCACTTTTATGCAATTGCCCCAGATATTTATTGCGGAGTAAATCCACAGATTGTACATCGGAATATTGAGGAATAAGTAGTTTAACGGTAACACCTCGTTTTTTTGCAGCATTTATGAGGGCACGCCTAATCATAAAACCCGGTAAAAAATAAGGCGTTTCGATAATAATTTCCGATTTTGCATTTTGAATCAAATGTATAAAATGATTTCTTACACTTTGATAACGGATCGACGGAGTATCTTGAATGATTCTAAAATCTTTGTAAACAACGGGCTTGATGCGTTCGAAGGGATCAATATCGTAAAATTTATGCTTCTCATAACTTTTCTCAAAGATTGTTCTGAAAACAGCTGCAAACCCGGCATTTTCAATTCGTAAATTTAGGTCTCTCCATGTATGGGAATAGCCTGTTATATTTGAACTTCCGAAGTAAGCAATACGATCATCAATGACTATCAATTTTCGATGATTTCTAGAATTATTTTTTAGAAAAGTGTTGATCAAAAACACCTTGATTTTTTTGAAAAATCGAACATCTCCACCATGCTCACTAATTCGCTTTGCCAAAGATTCGAATTGTCGACTTCCGTACGCATCTAAAAGTAGCCGAACTTCAACCCCTTGTTTACATTTTTCGATGAGAGCATCGGTCAGCTTTTCGCCTGTTTCATCATTGGAAATGCGGTACATTTCGATAAAGACAGAGTGTTTTGCACGGTCAATATCGTCCAAAATACTGTGAAGGAAATCTACGTTATTATCGAACAACTGGGTTTGCATGCCACAAAGATAGAAAAAATAAATAAATAATCCAAAAATTTGTTTATTTCATTTTTTTTTTGTAACTTTGCACTCCAAATTTTGATTTCTTATTGAAGTTTGTGTTCGGGATGTAGCGCAGCCCGGCTAGCGCACCTGCTTTGGGAGCAGGGGGTCCCAGGTTCGAATCCTGGTATCCCGACAGAGTAAAGAAAGCCTTTCTTAAGAAAGGCTTTCTCTGTTGAGAATGTACTTGCCAGTCTAAACTTTTCGCTCTCTTCTCAATTTAACCAACCATATCGGTAACGCTATCCCTTTGATAATCCCCGAAATCGCAATAGCCCACCACACACCTTCTATTCCCATCCATGAAGCAAAGATATAAGCCATCGGAATTCTGGCCAGATTAAAAATAATACTTATTACAGCAGGCGGCATTGTGCGTCCGGTTCCATTGAACATGCCTTGTGTAGTAAGCTCCAGCATCATAAATATCTGGTAAAAAGCAGCCACAAAAAGAAACTTTCCTCCGGCTGTTGCGGCGGCAGGCTCCGGAACAATTACACCGAAAATTTGCTCTCCGGCAAATAAAAACGCAAGTGTAACCAATATACCCAGTGTGAGCATAAGCCCTAACGTGTAACGATAAGCCATCCACGCCCGACTCATCTTTCCCGCTGCAAAGTTTTGTGCCACAAAAGCACCCAGTGCTGTTGAAAATCCTTGTGCTGTAATCCATGTTATACCTTCGATTTGCCCGCCGGCTGTTTTGGCTACAACCCCGAGATGTCCGCCGTAAATAGATGCAATACGAACCAAGTAGGAGTTTATAATTGCAAAAAACAACGTCATCATGGCTATCGGAAAGCCTAATCGCAAAATCCGCACAGTAACGCCACTTCGCAATCGAACAAAAAATGGAAATCTATTGAGAATGCCGTCGTGTCTGCGTAAGCGATAAACCAACAGAGAAAACACAACGCCTTGAGCAATAACTGTTGCAATGGCTGCACCTCTGATTCCCATTCCTTTGAAAATTCCATCGATACCGTAAATCAAAAGAGGATCAAATATAATGTTTAGTACCAATCCGGAACAAACCAGAAGCATTGGGATATTGCTTCGCCCTGCTCCGTTGTAAACGCCCACGAAATTCATCACCAGAAACGAAAAAGGCACCGACCACGAAACAATTCTTAAATACTCTACGGCATATGCCTGTGTGTAAGGCGAAAGTTTGAAAAACGACAAAACCCAATCAGCTGAAGAAAAAAGAAATACAGCCACCACAATTGAGATAATCAGGCTTAATGTCGTGGTATGTGATGCGAAAGCCTTTGCCACTCGATTTTTGCGTGCTCCGAGTGCTTGCCCGATGCTTACTTCGGCTGCCACTTTTGTAAACAAAGCAAACGAAGAAAACATCCACATCAACATACCTACCGCTCCAACGGCTGCCACCTGCTCACTACCCAAACGACCTATCCACGCCATATCGGTAAGATAGTAGAGCATTTGGACGAAGTTGGTCGTCATGATAGGCAATGCCAACTTGACTAACGGTCCGAAAATAGCACCGCGTGTAAAATCTTTTGCTCCTGTCGTCATTTCAGGCACAAAGATACGAATTTTTCATTAATATTAATGAAAATTATGCAAACCAGCTTCGCGTGCCCAACGATTGGCTTGTTGGATTTCTTCGCGTGTAGTTCTGCGAGCGAGCTCTCTAAATTCCCTTGCCCTAAACTCCGGTCTGTACTGCCCCATGATATTAACGTGGGTGTCTGTCCCGAGTTCATCGGCAACCCAGCGAACAAACTGGTCGGTTCCGGCGGCATTATACGGCAAAACAAGATGTCGGATAAGAAGTCCGCGATAGGCAACGCCACGGTGTAAACTTAGCGTCCCAACTTGTCGGTGCATTTCTCTAACCGCATTCATTGTGTGATATGGAACATCGGGTGCATCTTCCGTAAAACGTGCAGCTAACACAGGATCCATAAACTTGAAATCAGGCAAATAAATATCCATGACTCCGTCTAACAATTGGATCATATCCAACGAATCGTAACCTCCTGAATTGAAGACTAATGGCGTGTTCAATCCGCCGTTGATAGCAATCCGGAGTGCTTTTATAATGTGCGGCACGACGTGTGTCGGTGTTACAAAATTGATGTTCGGACAGCCCATACGCTGAAGTGTGAGCATGGCATTAGCAAGTTCGGTATGATTGCTCAATCTTCCGGCACCTTTGTGTGCAATTTCCCAATTTTGACAAAACGCACAAAGTAAATTGCAGTTAGCAAAAAAGATTGTTCCCGAACCCCGTGTGCCAACAAGTGGACGTTCTTCGCCCGGATGCGGACCAAACGATGATACCCTGAACTCATCGGCAATACTACACGCACCACGTTGTCCGGCAAGTCGGTTTACATGACACAAGCGTGGGCAGAGGTCACATTTTTCCATTTTTGCCCAAAGCGCACGTTCGCGTCTTTGAAGCTCTCCGCTGCGTTCTAATTCGAGATACCTTGGTGCTCGCGTGCGAGCTGTACTTCTTGTCGGGTTAAGAATATCCGGTGGTTCCTCAGCCTCAAGATTCGGTGTGCCTGCACGTGCAAAGCCACAGGCACTACATAGGTATCCGAGTGCTGCAACACCTGCTGTAGCGAGGCTGCCTTTGATGAATTTTCTTCGTGTAAGTTCTTTCATAATTTTGAGTTTTTATTGTCATTCTCGCGAAGGCGGGAATCCCCTTGTTGTGCTGTCTCCCGCTGGTGCTAGAAGGGTGTTTTATGGGTTATTTGTAACTATTTTATCGTTTGAAATTACGAAAATATGCTGATGATGTTTGATTTCCGTGCGAGACATTTGCATTTGCATATCGCTCCGCCATATTCTAAAATCCCATGCTGAATTTTCTGAAAAGATATTTTTCGAATATCCAACTACACTTTCAGGCGTGAATTTTAAGACAATATCGGCACTGTCGATGGTTGTTAATTCAATATGTATGCTGTCAAACGCCTGTAAAGCAAGCGTATGTGGCTTTATGCTTAAATCGGGAGTGAAAAATATGGTTTCATCCCAAGTGCTAGACAAATGGCTATTATAGGGGTATAGCCTAAAATTCGTATAGTTGGCTCCGCCACACCCAAAGCACTTCGTGTATAAATCGGCTCGTAACAATTCTTCTTTTGGGAAAACTATTACATGAATAGGGTTTTCTGTTCTGTTTTGAATCAGTATATCCAATTGTTCCGTTTCCCTTACACAAGAAACAAATCCCCCTGCTAGCATCAGCAAAACCACCGAAAGTGCCGTAATTCTTAAGATTGTTTTCATGGTTATGTTGTTTTTAATGAAAATTCCGTATCCCCGCCTCACGCGCCCAACGCACAGCCTGCTGATACTCCGCCCTCGTAGTTCGGCGATTTAACGGTGGAAATTCATTTGAGCGAAATGCAGGCCAAAATTGCCCCATGATGTTGACATGGGCATCTGTGCCAAGTTCTTCGGCAATCCAACGTGCAAAAAGATCTGCACCGCCATAATTTTCAGGTAAAACCAAATGGCGAACGACTACACCGTGTGATGCAAGTCCGTTCTGCTGAACGTGCAACGGACCCACCTGACGATACATTTCTTTAATCGCGTTTGCCGTATGATAGACGTAATCGGGTACGCCTTGCATCACACGAGCGGCACGATCCGAACATTGAAATTTGAAGTCCGGCTGATAGATATCGACAACTCCATCAAGCAATTTCACAACTTCGAGCGAGTCGTAACCCCCGGTATTATAACACAACGGTACATTCAATCCACGGGCAATAGCCAAACGCAAGGCAGTTATAAGATGCGGAACCAAATGTGTTGGTGTGATAAAACTGACGTTGTGAGTACCTCTGAGTTGCATACTGACCAACATATCGGCAAGCTGTTGATGACTTGTTAGGCGTCCATCACCTCGATGATTGATTTCCCAATTTTGACAAAAAATGCAGAGCATCGGACAGTTCGACAAAAACACAGAGCCAGAGCCACGTGTTCCTCCGATAGGACGTTCGTTGCCGAAGTCTGGTCCATGATTGGCAACTCTAAACGTGTCGGCAACACCGCAATAACCTATCTCGCCTGCCATTCGATTCACATGACACAAACGTGGACAAAGATCGCACCGCTCCATTTTTTTCCAAAGAATTTGTTCGCGTCGTGCAAGTTCACCGCTACGTTCCAGTTCTAAATATCGAGGTTGTCGCAAAATCTCGTTTCGCCTGCCACCACTGGTCGGATTGCCCTCGATAGTACTGCCATCGTTAGGGATTTGCGGACTGTTTGTACGTCCAAAGCCACACGCATAAAGTGCCGCAGCACCTGCCGCAGTGAGGCTACCTTTAATGAATTTTCTGCGTGTTACTTCTGTCATAGTAAAAATCGAGTTTTTGCAAATATACGATTTTTTTTTCAATTATGCAAGAATAATTGATACGAGATTCCTCGCTTTGCTCGGAATGACGGTGTATCAAGAAGGAAGGGAACGAGGCGGCTGAGGGATCCGTTTACCATTACTTCACACTTTTTTTTCAAAAAATTTGGTAGTTTCAAAAATTATTTGTAACTTTGTTGTGTCATAGTAAAATAGTACGCTAATACAATAGTCTACTATGATGCTAAAACACAAAACAAAAACAACAATAAAATGATTAACATTCAAAATCTTAACTTCCATTACAAAGCCAGCCAACCGGTGTATCTCGGCTTGAATATGGACTTAAAGCCTGGTAACATTTACGGATTATTGGGCGAAAACGGTGTCGGAAAAACGACTTTACTGAAGTTGATTTCAGGATTATTATTTCCGACCAAAGGCAATGTTTCGACATTCAGGTTCGAAGCCAAAAAACGTTATCCCGAAATGTTGGAAAAAATTTATTTCCTTCCGGAAGTTTACACGCTGCCGAAAGTGAAAATGAGCGAGTACGTCAAATTGTATGCGTCGTTTTATCCGAAATTCGACCATCAAAAATTGGCGGAATATGTTGATGTTTTTGGTCTTTCGAAAGCAAAAAAACTATCCGAGTTTTCGCACGGACAACAAAAAAAATGGCTGCTCGCCTTCGGATTAGCAACCAACACCGAACTGCTGCTCATGGACGAACCAACGAATGGTTTGGACATCCCATCAAAAGGCTTATTCCGCCAACTTTTAGCAGAAGCGGCAGACGAGCAAAAAACCATTATTATTTCTACACACCAAGTTCGCGATTTGGAAAATTTGATTGATCCAATTATTATTTTGGAACATAACCAAGTCCTTTTGAATAATTCAATCGAAGAAATCTCGCAAAAACTAAAATTTGTTGTGAGAGAAAACCAATCGGAACAAGCACTTTTTGCAGAGCAAGCCATTGGCGGAGTTCTTTGTGTAGAGCCGAATACGGACAACACCGAAAGCAAAGTCAATATCGAACTGCTGTTTAATGCAGCCGTCAATAATAAAGAGTTATTCAAAAAATTATTCATCTTGTAGCCTCCCCCTTAATCCCCCTCCAAAGGGGGAGAAGCCGTGTTCCCCGTTGGCGGGGGGCAGGGGGCGGAAAATCACAAATCACAAACCACAAATCTAAAATCATGAAAAATATATTTAACATAAAACGTTTTGGCAAGTTCTTTGCAATGGAACTTCGCCAGCATAGAAAGAACTATCTTATATTGCTTGCTATCGTTTCTGCCATTCCGACTTTTATGGTTGCCTACCGTGCATACGCAGGCAGACCGTTCACTGCTTTAGATTGGGAAAGTACAAGAAACATTGCAACGTTCCTAATCATGGTTACACCGTTTATTTTCTACAACTTTTTGTATCATCCTACGAAAGGTTTTACTTATGCAATGTTGCCGGCAAGCATTACGGAAAAATTTGCTTCTGCGTGGGCTCACTGCGTAATTGTACTACCGATTTTGTTGTATGCAACGGTATTTGCGACAACCTTCTTAACCAGTTTGCTTTTGGGCGTTGAGGCGTTTTATCAAAACCCCATAAACAGACCTTTCTTTGTTTATTTTTCGGCTGTTACCGTTCAATCACTTGCTTTTTGTGGTGTGTTTTGGTTTAAGCGTAAAAAAATCAGTAAAACAATTCTAACCATGATTCTCTTTGGACTGGGTATTGGACTTATTGGGACTATTGCTGTTAAAGCAATGGGGCAGGAAATGACTGAGGAAATCGGTGAGAGAATTATGGCGTTTTTTGCAAATAGAGAAGGTAGTCTCCGTGCTTTCGGTAGAGTTCTCAATACTGCTTTCCTAATAACACTCTGGACGCTCGCATTTTTCAAACTCCGTCGAACTCAAATATAAAAAGCCATGATTTACGAAACTGACAAGCCGTTATATCTGCAAATTGTCGATTACGCATGTGAGCAGATTTTACTGGGCATTTGGAAGCCCGAAGAACGTGTTCCTTCTGTTCGGGAGTTGAGTGTTACGCTGACAGTAAATCTGAATACTGTTGCGAGATCGTTTGACTTCTTACAAGATAAGCAAGTTCTTTTTCAAAAGCGAGGTATTGGATATTTCGTTGAAAAAGAAGGCCTAAAACGCATTCGCGATATGTACAAAATCGAATTTTTCCAAAAAGATCTGCCGAATTTGTTCAAAAAAATGCAGAAATTAAATGTTTCCATAGAGGAAATCGTCCTCGAATATAAAAAATGCAGCACGTAAATAGGTATAGAATCCCGTTAGGGATTCCCGCTCGGTAGAAAATGTTGAGACACGTCATAATATCGCATGCCGTTAGGTATGCGACCATATACAAGAGAGGTTGCATCCCCAACGGGATGCAGATTAGAGAGAGGACACATTTTCTACCGAGCGATGCATCCCTAACGGGATGCCACACTGTAACTTTTCGATGCGTACTTCGTCATATAACAAGCAAGGAACAATAATCACAAGAAAATATCACAACAATAATCACAAAACAATATTACAACACAAACTATGAAAAAACTATTTTTAACTTTAACAACAATCATCTTTGCGCTTTCCGCAAACAGTCAAGGTCTTGTAGGTACGTGGAATGGCACGCTTTCCGTTCAAGGTCACAATTTAAGAATCGTATTTAACATCACCAAAGATGGCGACACGTACAGTGCCACAATGGATAGTCCCGATCAAGGAGCAACTGGGCTTCCTGTGACTTCTATCACGCTTGAGGACAACAGAGTCCGAATGTCAATCAGTATTCCCAACGCACCTCCGGCAGAGTATATCGGCGAATTGAGCGAAAATACAATAACGGGAACTTTTAGGCAAATGGGAATGACTTTTCCATTGAATTTGGCACGTGCCGGAGCTGAAGAAGGCAGTACGAGAGGTTTTCTACGGGGTCGATTGTTCGATTCGCAAACAAGAGAGCCATTGATGTTTGCAAGTGTGGCACTGCTTGCAGATGCTGACAGCAGTTTGCTAACCGGCGTTATTACCGATGAAGACGGGCGTTTTTTGTTGGAGAATTTACGTTATGGACACTATCGTTTGCGAGTTTCTAATGTGGGTTATCATACCTTTGTGAGCGAAACTATCGAATTGCGACGAGGAAATAATCGCTTAGATATGGGCTCGTTTTTTATCAATCCGAGTACCATCGAACTTGCAGGCGTTGAGATTATTGCGGCAGTTCCGCTTCTTGAGCAGCGTGCCGGACGGTTGGTGTTCAATGTGTCCGAATCCACGACAAGTGTTGGCGATAATGCGTTGGAAACCTTACGGAAGTTTCCGGGTGTTACCGTTGATAATGACGATAATATCTTATTAAACGGGCAACCGGTTTTGGTAATGATTGATAATCGTGAAACACATTTGTCGGGTGACCAATTGGCAAATTTGTTACGCACGATGCCGGCAGAGCAAATCGGCAGTATTGAAGGGCTCGATAATCCGGGTGCAAGATTTTCAGCAGAAGGTATTGCCGGAATTTTGAATATCCGAACGAGACGCACGAGAATGATTGGATATAGCGGAACGGTTTTTGCAGGAGCAGGTTACAACAGAGATTTTAGCCACAACCAAGGTTTTGATATCAATTTTAGAAATAACAGTATAACGGCATTTGCAAATCTCAGTCATTCCAGACGAAACGGTTCTGCAGGAATGGACGGTTTTACAGACTTTCCAAACGGTATGAGACGAGAAATAAACCGTGGCGAAGACAGACAAAGAGAGGAATGGTCATTTAGTAATCCACACCATTCTTTATCGGGACGAGCAGGTATTGATTATCATATCAACACCCGAAATATCTTGTCGTTTTCGTACAGATTTATGCAAGGCGGTAATATGAATGACGGAAATTTGTACAGCCGAATGATGGATAGTACGCGGACAGTTCTTTCGTCATTTTCTCAACATATCTACAATGATAATAATTGGGGTAACCATAATTTGAGTTTGAACTATCAACATATTTTTGATTCGGCAAATCAACGCCAATTTTTTATTGATGCAAGTTGGGTAAGAAATTATCTCAGAGGTGGAGGATATCTTGAAATGGTCAATCGTTCTGGCGATTTTGGAGCTATTACCGGCATAGAACCTCAAAATTTGAATGTACGTTTGCCTTCTGATATTTTTTCTGCACGCTTTGATTTGGAACTTCCCATAAATCGTGAAACCCGCATCGAAACAGGTGTAAGATACAGTTTTGTGAACAATGACAATAATCAAATATTCCTTGTTGAAGGAGATACGAATTGGGGTATGACGAATCGTTATATTTATTCCGAACATATTTCAGCGGCTTATGTGCAAATCAATCACACATTTTCGCCAAGATTGAGCATTGAAGCGGGATTGAGATTTGAGCATACGGCTTTGAGCGGAGATTTGAGAAGAAATCTTAGAACGAGCGATAGCGTT
>WQWI01000014.1 GCA_009785425.1 Bacteroidales bacterium
ACACAAGCTTTATTTGCACATAAAAGAGTGCGAATTTCGATATAATTTCAGAAATCAAAATTTATTCGTATATTTGCAGAAAAATATCAGAAAAAATCCACTAATCTAATCTTGAACCTAAAACATTATATGCAAAGAAAGTTGCGGTAGTTCAGTGCTTGCCAGAACTTTTGCGTGTTGCAAAATACAACAATTTCGGTGTGCGAAAACCTAACGACAAAACAAATGTTGTTGGTTTTATGAATTTCAAAGGCAAAGTTAGAATTAACGGAACGATTCAGAATGTTCGGCTTTCGGTAATGCTCCGAACGGACGGAAAATTTTTCTACAACCACGAGGTCAATATTATTCCGGAAAAAAGAAAAACACCACGACATGAGACTTGATTAATCGCCTCTCATAACTAGTCGTAGTGTAAATTTCACCACAAAGTTACGAATTATTCTTCAAACAAACAAATTTATTCTGATTTTTTTCGTATCTTTGTATCATGAAATTTTTCGCACTTTTAGCTTTTGCACTTTTAACTTTCACACTTTTGCCGTCGTGTACAGAGGAAATCGAGATCAGGCTTAGAGATGGCGATGTGCGTCTGGTGGTTTTTGGCGGAATAGGCATTGATACAATGGTTCATACTGTTGTCCTCTCGCGGACGACAAGTTATTTTGAAGATTCGAAAGAACCTCTTTATGTTGAGGGGGCGACCGTTACGATTACGGAATTTAATGAAAATATGCAACTAACGGGTAGAGTTTTTCAATTGCTCGAAAATCCGGACTCGATAGGACATTATCAAACCACTCCGGATGTTTTCGGAATACAAGGTTTCACTTATCGTTTAGATATTTTGCTCAGTGAGGCTATTGGAGGTTATTCGAGATACTCTGCCTATGCATTTTTTCCGTTTATAGCTGACCAAATTGACTCTTTGCATGCTATTCACGCTCGTGATATGCTTCTTGCCGGACTTCTCGGATTTGATCCGTTTGATACGGTTGGTGGTCGTCAGACAGGTTGGAACTTGCTACTTTTTGCAGAAGATCCGCCGGACCGAGTGTCTTATTATGCGTTTATTACGTCTTTAAATGGTGTTGCACTGAACGACACCTTAACAAGATTTTTGTTGTTAGACAACACAATGATTGATCGAGATACCATAAACGCTGCGTTTCCTATTGCGTTTTTTCGAGATGTTCAATTTGGTGGTAGGGATACAATCAATAATGGCGATACGTTGGGTTTAGAAATTCGAAGTATTTCAGCAGATTTTTACCGTTGGATTTTTGAATTTCGAAGTATTTACAGCGGGCAAAACCCCATGTTTGGCGGGGCTCCCGCAAATGTTCGCGGAAATGTCAGAAATATGGGCAGAGGTTTGGATGCCATCGGCTATTTTTGGGCACACGGAAGCCGTAGGGCCTATGTGGTTGTGGGAGAAAATAATTAAAGTTCGCAATTTTTTTCGTATCTTTGCAAAAAAAAGTCGTGCCCACAATTTACAAATACTTCGGTTTGTCGTTTTTCTTTTATGCAAACGATCATTTGCCTGTTCATGTTCATATAGAGAAAGAGAATAGGGCAACAGTTGCTGTATTTGAAATGCTTAACGGGAAGTTGGAAAATATCAGATTTAAGAAAATATCCGGAGCTAATATGCTGACACCGGCAGAACTAGATTTGGCAAAAAGCTTATTGACAGCAAAACATGAAATTATTTTGCAACGTTGGACAGATTTTTTTGTTAAAAATAAAAAAAGTTTTCGAACTATCACCATAACTAAACGTATCAAATAATGAAAAGAAAACTGCTTGACGAAGTTCGTTTATTATCGGCAACCTATTTGCACGATTATGTTATTCGTTTTGTGTTTAGCGATGGTAAAACGAACGATATAGATTTTTACCCATTTCTCAGTAAAATACCACAAAACCCAATGACATCAAAGTATTTGGATTTAAATCTATTCAAAAACTTCAAAATAACTCTAATCAACGACATTTCTTGGAATGATCGGGAAATGTGCTATAGTTTTGATACGCTGTATCGAGGTTACATAGAGAAAACAACGAAAAGACGACTTTATGATTTCAGTTCGGTCCCACTCTCGTCAGTTGCCGAACCTATCGAGAATTAGGTATGAGTAATAGAAAATGGGATTTCACACATTAAAAAACACTATTCATGCAATTCAAAAACATCATAGGGCAACGCGAATTAATTCGGAAACTCACAGCTATGGCTTTGAGTGGACGTATTCCGCATGCTCAACTCCTTTTAGGTCATAAAGGAAATCAGAAATTAGCATTAGCCATTGCTTACGGACAATTTTTGAATTGCAAAAACAGACAGATTTTTCCGGAAGTCAACGCCGACGGGCTTTTAGCTGATTCGTGCGGAATATGTACGTCATGCGTGAAATTTCAAAATTTGGCACATCCCGATTTGCATTTTTTCTTTCCGAACAACAAGACCGGCTCGATGAAAGAGAGCGATAGCAGCGACTATATGGATGATTGGCGGAAAATGATAATTGAGCATAATGCGGAATTTTCGTTAACTCAATGGTATGATGCTATTGGATTGGGCAACAGTCAAGGCTATATCAACAAGCGCGATGTAGACAATATAATCAAGATATTGACGTATAAAAATTTTGAAGCGCCAACGAAAATTATTATCCTTTGGATGGTGGAAAAATTTTACAGCGATATTTCTACTAAATTGTTAAAAGTACTAGAAGAACCTTCCGAAGGTACAGTATTCTTGCTGATTTCCGAAAATTCAAATCAAATTCCTGCAACGATTCTATCGCGAACACAGATCATTCGTGTACCGAAAATAGACAATACTATAATTCGAACAGACGACGACAGTTTTAATCATGAAAACTTTGTAGACTGGATGCGGATGTGTCTAAAAGTGGACACAGCACAAATGAACGAATTTTCAAAAAAAATGAAAGATTTGGGACGGGAGCGTTTGAAATTGTTTTTGAATCACGCATTGGATAAAATCCGTTGGACAGTGATGATGAATTATCAAAACGCCGACAGCGTATTTGTTTCGTCGGAAGAACAAACCTTTTTAACTAAATTTTCGCCCTACATTCATTCGAACAATTTAGTAAAGTTTGTTGCAGAAATAGAAAAAGCCATCTATCACATCGAACGCAACGCCAACGGGCATTTGGTAATGTTCGATCTTTCGATAAAATTGTCGGGACTGTTGAAAAAACAGTAGGGGCGGGGTACGCCCGCCCGCACCCCTTACACATAAAAAAAACGAAACACATTTGTGTTTCGTTCTAATCAGATTTAGCAAAAAGCCTACATCATACTTGCTTCGGCTGCATCGCGAAGCTGCTGGACGTAGATCGCTTTTTTACGTTGTGCCCGGGCGATAACCGATGGTTTTTCGAATTGTTTACGTCTTCTCAACTCTTTAACAACTCCTGTTTTTTCAAATTTACGCTTGAATTTTTTCAAACCGCGGTCAATGTTTTCGCCTTCTTTTAGGGGTACAATGATCATACTAAATACCTTTTCCTTTCATTTAAGTGAATAATTTCTAACTTTTGGATTGCAAAGATACGATTTTTTTTTGAAATAGACAAATTTTTTCGTAACTTTGCAGAAATTTTTGTACTATAATGAAAAAAGCGAAACAAGATATTACGAAAGTAACGACACAGGTTTTGCGTGGGATGAAAGAACATGGTAAAAAGATTGCTATGCTTACAGCCTACGACTATACTACTGCAAAGATCATAGATCAGGCGAATATAGATGTTATTTTGGTTGGCGACTCGGCTGCCAATGTGATTGGAGGGCATCGAACGACCTTGCCGATTACTTTGGATCAAATGATATATCACGGTAAATCGGTTGTTAAAGCTGTGGAACGTGCATTAATCGTGGTAGATTTACCTTTTGGTTCGTATCAAGGTAACTCAAGAGAAGCGCTTGCTTCGGCAATTCGCATAATGAAAGAAACCGGTGCCGATGCAGTGAAATTGGAAGGAGGAAAGGAGATTGTGGAATCGATTGAACGTATTCTTTCAGCAGGAATTCCGGTGATGGGGCATTTGGGTTTAATGCCGCAATCTATCAATAAATTCGGGACTTACGTGGTTCGTGCAACTGAAAAAGCAGAAGCCGAAAAACTTGTAAAAGATGCGATTTTACTTGAAAAAATAGGATGCTTTTCTATTGTTTTGGAAAAGATTCCGGCAAAATTGACTGCAAAAGTTGTAAAAGCGGTAAACATTCCAATCATTGGTATTGGTGCGGGTGCTGCTGCCGATGGGCAAGTTCTTGTTTTGCACGATATGCTTGGCATTACGCAGGATTTTTCGCCACGTTTTTTACGCCGTTATGCGAACTTGAACGATGTTATCGGTGATGCCGTTCGGCGGTATGTTGATGATGTGAAAACGCAGGATTTTCCTAATACGAAAGAGCAGTATTAAAACTCATATTCATTCCAATTTGAAACCGCTTTGCATGACTACAAATTAAAAAAGTGTAATCGCACAAAGCGGTTTTCGGTAAAAATGTTTTTTACTCGGTTTCTAAAGGACTATAAAGTTCAATCAGATTTTCTTCAGGGTCGTACAGGTGGACAACTCGCATGCATGCATCTGTCCAATCGGTTGGTTGGTTAATAAACTCAACACCTTTCGCTAAAAGTGCTTTGTAGGTTTCGTCCACGTTTTCGGTTTCGAAGGAAATCATTGATTTCTCGCGTTGTCCAACAGGCTGTTTTTTCTCGGCGTTGCCAATAAATTGTGCCATAGCATCGGACGTAAACAAGGCCAATGCTTCGCCACCAAATTCTTCTGCCACTTCGAAACTTGCGTAAGGCTCCATATCGAAACGTGCCTTAAATCCAAGTTTTTCGGTGTAAAACTCGAACATTTTTCTGTAGTCTTTGACTAACAATCTTACATTACAAAATTTCATATCAATATATTTTTTAAGGTTTAACTATGCGTTTAATTTTTCTATCGCCATACACCAGCGAATGCCGAATTTATCAGTAAAATCGCAAATCAAATCGGCATATTCTACTTTTTCAAGTGGTGTGCGAATTTCGGCATCTTGCGAAAGCACTTCATAGGCTTTGCGGATTTTGGCTTCCTCATTTGCTTCAAAAAGCAAGCAAAACTGCATAATGTTTCCGCTGTAAGATTTATCGCCATTGATAGAGTCTGGATTTTCAACGCTTTGTTCACTGAAACCGAGCCACTGACCGTCGAATTTCAGCACAACGTGCGCGAATGTTCCATCGTCAAACAAATCCTCTTTTTCGTACTCAACTGTGGCATCAAAAGCCTTTTTGTAAAATGGAACGGCCTTGTCTGTCCCTTTTACGAATGCATACATAAATGTTTTCATATCAAAATTCTGCTTTTTTAAGTTAACAACGTTCTTTAACGAGTGCAAAGTTACACAAAATTGCGACAATACGTTGTGTAAAAAAACGACTTTTTTATCGAAGTGCAGTTGGAGTGCTTCCTGAAAAAGTTTTGAAATTTTTAATCAAATGTGTATGATCATAATACCCGCACTCAACGGCAACGGACAGTAAATCCCGGTGGGGAAAGTCATATAAGTGTTGCAAAGCGTGTTGAAATCTGAGTATTTTGGCAAATGTTTTAGGGCTAATGCCGACTGCTGATTTGAATTTCCGTTCAAAATGTCGCTGAGATAAACAGACTTCCGATGCGACTTTTGCCGGCGATAATTGACCTTTTGAAAGATGAATCAAATCGATGGCACGAATAATTTGCTGCTCGGGGCTATAAAGGCGAGGAAGGCAGTTTATCAGATAATTGTTTATATGTGTTATGATTTCTTTTACAGATTGTTTTTCAGGGAATGGCTCATAAAAAGATTTATCAAACAGCGTATCAAGCAGTGCCAAATCTACACTTCGGTCAGTAAATTCGTAAGCAGGAATGCGGGTAAAGGCTGTAATTCCTGCAGGTTTAAAGCGGATGCCGAACATTAGCAGTGTTTGCGAAGAACTTGCTTCGAGATACGAAGTAATCAAGCCGAAAATATCGGTATGAAAAATTCCCCGAGTTTTGTCTAACATAAAAATAATATTAACATAACTGTCGGGAAGAATTCTGTATAAATCACTTTTGCCACCAAAACCATCGCTCATCCAATAGTTTTCAATATATGGAGACAATAGCGGATCGGGCTGATATTCTGTGTAATTGTAATTCATTTTTTTGATGGATGCAAAGATAGTACTTTTTTTTGAATTCTACGAAATTTTGTTGTATCTTTGCAAAAAATTATGAACATCATCTACGAAGACAACCACTTGGTCGCCGTCAACAAACGTGCCGGCGAAATCGTACAAGGCGATAAAACCGGCGATGTGTGCGTAGTTGATGAAATGAAGTCTTTTTTGAAAAAACGTGACAACAAGCCAGGAAATGTTTATGTAGGCTTACCTCATCGTTTGGATCGTCCTACTTCGGGTGTTTTACTGCTAACTAAAACCGACAAGGCTTTGACGAGAGTCAATAAACTCATTCACGACCGTGAATTTGATAAAACATATTGGGCGATTGTGCGAAATAAACCGCCAAAAAATTCCGACCGTTTGGTGCATTGGCTTCAAAAAAACGAAAAACAAAATAAATCGTATGCTTCTGATGTTGAAAAAAACGGTTGGCAAAAAGCAGAATTAGCGTATGAAGTTATTGCTTCGAGCGATAATTACTACTTGCTTGAAATCAAACTGTTCACTGGTCGCCATCATCAGATCCGTGTACAACTTTCGGAAATCGGTTGTCCTATTCGTGGCGATTTGAAATACGGTTTTGACCGCTCCAATCGTGACGGATCAATTTCACTTCATGCACGTGCTTTGGAGTTTATCCATCCTATTAAAAATGAGAAAATAAAAATTGTTGCGCCGGCTCCGAAGGAAAATCTTTGGAAGATTTTGGAGGGAAAAGTTGCATAATCAAAGAAAAAGTCGTATCTTTGTGAAACCCTAAAATGTACTGTTATGAAAGCGATTTACAAACTCACAGCAATTTTACTGTTTATTGCTGTAGGGTTCACGTCCTGCAACAAAGCAGAAATAAATAAAATTTTAGATATTGAGCCAGCACAACCAATTCTTTTGAGTGCTCGACAAATTGAAAAATTAAACGCCACCAATTCTTTCTCATTCAAAATTTTCAGAGAAGTTTCGAGATTGCAAGAAGAACCTAACACGTTTTTTTCGCCATTGAGCCTTAATTTGGCTTTGGGTATGCTTTACAACGGCACTACAGGCGAAACTCGTGCCGAAATGGCGAAGGTGCTCGGTATGGGTCACTTTACAGATGCTGAAATCAACGAGTATTTTCAAAAAATGATGCAGGCGTTGTTGAGCATTGACCAACTTACAGAAATCAGCATTGCAAATTCTATTTGGTATCGGGATAGCGACTGTTTTTACGTAAAGCAATCGTTCAAAGACATCAACCAAAGATATTTTGATGCGGTAGTGAGAGGACTTGATTTCAACAGACCTGATGCTGCCGATATTATCAATCAATGGTGTTCGGATAAAACGAATGGCAGAATTACGGAAATTATTGAGGCACCAATACATCCCGATGCTGTAATGTATCTGATAAATGCCCTCTATTTCAAAAGTAAATGGAAATTTGAATTTGACAGAGCACACACCCGACAGGAAGATTTTACCACAGCCAATGGACAAACAAGAAGGGTCAATATGATGACACAAACTGCAGGTTTGCGTTACTATCGTGATCAATACCTTCGAGCTGTTGAACTACCGTACGGCAACGAGGCGTTCAGTATGGTGCTTATTCTACCCGACAACAATATGAGCATTGACGAACTGGTTGAGCATTTGGACAGTGATACATGGCAAAATATTGTTGAAAATTTACGTGAGCAAAATGTACATTTGAAGCTGCCACGTTTTAGAGTTGAGTCTGATATTGATCTTGAGGAGCCTGTCAGAAATACCGGTATACAACGAATTTTTTACGGAGGACTACAAAATATTGGGCGTAGCACCAGAGGACCTTTGTTCGTATCTAATATCCTACAAAAAACATTTGTGGAGGTCAATGAAGAGGGCACTGAAGCCGCAGCAGTTACGGCGATTGAAGTTATGACGATGAGCCTAATTCCTGGTGCCCCAATTCCGTTTTTTGCTGACCGTCCATTTTTGTATCTGATTAGAGAAAGAAGCACGGGAACAATCCTCTTTATCGGACGAATGGACGAACCTACTGAATAGTACTGTTTTGTAAAGATACGAAAAATGTTAAAAAAAACCATTTGCATATCACTTCTGGCCCTGTTGATGATCTGTCGCTTGCAAGCCGCATACATCCTCATTCCAATGGACGAAGCACAGCGAAACCACTTGAAAGCTTACGGAATTGCGTTTTGGGTGCTTGAGCGAGACATGGAAGTAGATTGGCTTTTGAACTTTAGAGGTGGAAGCTTTATGATGCAACACACATCGGAAATTGTGAGAGAGTGCCGACTTCGTGGTGTTACTTATCAAGTGCTTGCAACGGTTCAGGCACAACAAATTCGAAGGCAAATTGCCGAGCCTGACGTAAACATGGACATCGTTACACTTCACAATGCACCGAGAATTGCCGTGTATTCGCCACCAAATATGCTGCCTTGGAACGATGCGGTAACTTTGGTGCTGACTTATGCTCAAATTCCGTTCGATATTGTGTACGATGACGAAATTCAGGCAGGTGTGCTTCCCATGTACGACTGGTTGCATTTGCATCACGAGGATTTTACCGGACAAAGAGGCAAATTTTGGGGAGCATTTCGTAATGCACCTTGGTATCAAGAGGAAGTTCGCAGGCAAGAAGAGAATGCGAGAAGATTAGGATTTACAAGGGTCGCAGACATGAAGTTAGCCACGGCACTTAAAATTCGCGATTTTGTAGCAGGCGGCGGATTTTTGTTTGCCATGTGTTCCGCACCGGAAAGTCTTGATGTAGCATTGGCTGCCGAAGGTATAGACATTGTTGCGGAAATGTTCGACGGAACCCCAATTGATCCTGATGCACAAGAAAGATTAGATTTCTCGAGAACTTTTGCTTTTCAAAACTTTACAATCGTTAAAGACCCTTTTAAATACGCTATTTCGAATATTGATGTAACACATAGTCGCCCGCGAAACCTTACACGTGAAAACGATCTTTTTACGCTGTTCGAATTCTCTGCAAAATGGGATTGGGTGCCAACGATGCTTACGCAAAATCACACACGAATTATTCACGGATTTATGGGGCAAACCACGGCGTTTAACAAAGATTTTCTAAAGCCAAATGTGATTGTTTTGGGCTCAAATGCAGCACTGAACGAAGCACGCCTTATTCACGGCACGTTTGGAAATGGGATGTGGACTTTTTTTGGTGGACATGACCCCGAGGACTACAAACACTTCGTTGGCGATCCTCCGACGGACTTAGATTTGTTCCCAAATTCACCCGGATATCGCTTAATTCTAAATAATGTACTTTTTCCTGCTGCAAGGAGAGAACAACGTCGAACATAAAAGGGCACGCAGACCGTGCCCCTACAGGCTGTACGGGCGGGGTTCGCCCGCCCATTAAACATTAATTCAATGAAACCACTATCAATCATCGTAGCAATCGCTCAAAACAACGCCATTGGCAAAGACAACGACCTGCTTTGGCACTTGTCGGAAGACTTAAAACGCTTCAAAAGAATCACACTGAACCATACGGTTGTAATGGGCTTGAACACGTTTTATTCACTGCCTGTTCGACCATTTCCTAAACGTCGAAATATCGTTATAGTAGATGACCAAAATGTGAAAATCGAAGGCTGTGAAATGGCATATTCCATTCAAGAAGCCATTGATTTGTGTGATGAAAGTCAAGAAAATTTTATTTGTGGCGGAGCCTCTATTTACAGGCAATTTCTACCGTTGGCAGATAAACTATATCTGACCGTAGTTTATAAAGATTTCGAAGCCGATACTTTTTTTCCGGAAATCAACTATGATGAATGGAAACTTATTGAAGAAACTGAACGAATGCTCGACGAACAAACTCAGTTAGAGTACGCTTACTTCATTTATGAACGGAAATAATCAAAAAATAGACCCATGAAAAAGTTATTTTTGTCCGCTTTTATTGCTTTTTTGGGAAGTTTAAGCATTACTCACGCCGGTAGTGGATTTGAATTGACTGTAAAGATTCATGGGTATCCGGAAGGCGAAACAGTCCGTTTGGGACGACACTTCGGAACCCAAACGCTTTTGGTGCCGGACACAGCGGTGTTCGATGCAAGACGTGGCGTTTTTGTTTTCAGACGAGACGAGCCATTACAAGGCGGCATGTATATGTTGGTAAGTCATCAAAACTTTCCTGCGGAGTTTATTGTTGACCAATATCAACACTTTTCTATGGAGTTGAGATATCCGGAATTTGGTGCGGATGTGGTTTTTACAGGCTCTCCGGAAAACCAAACTTTTGCGGATCTTAATGCAGCGACTCGTCCGCTGCATCAAAGAATTGGGGAACTTCGCAGACAACACGAGGCTGTATTAGAAGCAGGAGGCTATGCCGTAGGAGAACAGCTACGAGAAATAAACGAAAGAATCCAAGAAACAGCTGAAAGTATGAACCAACTTCGAATTCAGTTTATGGAGGATAATCCGACGCACTTGATGACTGCTGTTTTCAGAGCACAGCGAGATATTGATGTCCCGGAAGCACCGGATTATATTCCCGAGGATGAGCGGAACAACTGGCGTTATAACTATTTTAAGGATAATTTTTTTACGAATATGGACTTGTCGGAGAGCCGATTGTTACGCACTCCAATTTTTCATCAACGCTTGGTACAGTATTTGGATCGCGTACTTGTGCCCTCCCCGGATTCACTCATATCAGGCATTGATCATTTGATTAGTCAGGTTCGCGGAAATCCGGAACTGTTTGAATATGTGCTTCGGTACACAACTGATAGATTTATGCGTTCGCAGATTATTGGCCATGATGCGATTTGGGTGCATTTGGTCGATAAATACTATTTAACCGGTGAGGCATTTTGGGTGAGTGAAGCAACTCTTGAAAATTTCCGAAGACACGCCGATCGGGCGAGACCGCTTTTGATAGGAAATATCCCTAAGGAATTTTGGAATCCGGATACTAACGCCGGTCGTCCGGAAGAACGCTTTCGCTCGGTGTTCGAAGCCACAGCAACACATAGATATACCGTTGTACTGTTTTGGGAGCCTACTTGTGGACACTGCAGGAGAATGATGCCGATTCTTCGGGATTTTTATTATGCAAATCGTGAAGAGCTTGACTTTGAAATATTTGCCGTTTGTCATGGATGCCCCGATCTTGATGCTTGGAGGGATTACATCAACACCAACAACATGACAAGTTGGATCAATGTAAACGGAAGAGCCTCAAATATCCAATACAACGAATACTGGGACGTCCATAGTGTTCCAACGATTTTTATTATAGATAATCAGCGACGTATTGTAACGCGACGAATAGACGTGGAGCAAATCGAACCATTTATTAGAAATTGGAACGCAATACATTTTAGTGATTGATTTCCGTAGGGGCGATGCTTGCATCGCCCTTTCTTAATAAGTATCGTAATAACACAAATCCAGCAACAACACACACTGCCACCAACCAAATGGGGACGGGTGTGGTAATTTCCGACGGATTAAAGCCAATCCAATTTTTTTGGTAAGAGAAGTAAAGAAAAACGAGGACTCCGTTATTCAGGAAATGTATAATTATCGGAATCCACAGCGATTTTGTGAGTATAAAAGAGTACCCCAAAACTGCACCCAACAAAATTCTCGGCAGAAAGCCCAAAATTTCAAAATGAATGGCACTAAAAAATATTGCAGAAAGCCAAACAGCAAGGTGTATATTGCCGGTTCGTTTGGCGATATTAGTTAGCACAACACCTCTAAAAAATATTTCTTCACAAATCGCCGGAAGCACTGCTATAACAAGTAGTGTAAACATTAAATTTGCAAAAGTTCCGTCTGAAAGAAGACCAAAAACGATTTCGTTGAGCATTGCTTCCATTCTTTTAGATGCCTCTACCCAAGGCTCGGGGAATGGCAAAATTTCGCTGATGTCAACGAGAAACCCAACTAACGGAATCGTGAGTAAATAAAGCAAAATAAACGAACTATGGTCTGAAATTTTGCCTGCTTTTTTTAAGCCTAAATCGTTCCAAAAATCGTGGTAAGCATAGTATGCATAAAGTAGTGCTGGAATTAAAAATATCGCAATTTGTCCGACGAATAGCGAAACAATCTCACTATTTTCTCCTGCGATGAGAATGCTGGGTACTCCGATAACAACGAATGACAGAACCCCAAAAAAGATGAACAATACTGTTCCCGAACCGAAAGAAGTTTTCATATTTGTCATAGCTGCTTAATTCTTTTGCGTTCGTTAAACCATGCGATACTTGCAAAAAAAGCCAGGAACAATGCCCCGAAGGTACGACTAATCCAAGCGTTATCGAAATTTAGAGCATAGCGATGAACCAAGAAAAGTGCCAAAGCAAAGCACAAATAAAGCATCAAAGCCTTAACGGGGTAGGGAATCGGAAAATGCTTTTGTCCGAGAAAATACGAGATTACGACGATTGTAACATAACAAGCCAATGTCGCCCAAGCCGCACCAATAATCCCGAAAATCGGTACTAACAAAATATTCAACGAAATTGTAATCGCAGCACCAACCATGGCAATATATGCACCATACTTGGTTTGATCCGTGATTTTATACCACACCGAAAGGTTGAAAAACACACCTAAAAATAAATTTGCCATCAACAAAATAGGCACAACAACCGCACCTTCGCGAAACTCCGCACCAACAAACAGCATAATATCGTTCAAAAACAACGTACAAACCAAAAAAATCATTAAACACGTCAACACAAAATAACGCATCACTTTTGCATAAATCTCAGGTGCATTGCGGTTTTCGGCTTGTTTGAAGAAAAACGGATCGGCTGCAAATCGAAAGGCTTGTATAAACAATGTCATCAAAATTGCTACTTTGTATGCTGCCCCGTAGATCCCCACCTGTGCCATAGCAATGGACGGGTCTGAAATCAGGTGCCTCATAACGATCCGATCAAATGTTTCGTTCAAAATCCCTGCCATTCCCCAAATCATGATAGGTAGAGAGTAAATCAGCATGTTTTTTGCCAATTTTGGGTCGATTCTCAAACGAACTTTAGAGAACTCTGGAAGCAGTAATAAGGCAGTTATTGTGCTTGCCAAAAGATTGGAAATGAAAATATAACCTATGCCGATTTCCGGATTATAAATAAATTGCAGAATCGAATCAGGATTGTTTTGCAAGACGAACGGACATAAGATCAAGAAAAACAGATTGAAAGAGATATTTGCAACAATGTTTATAGCTCTCACCAATGCGAACCGAATCGGTCGTTCTTGCTGCCTTAATCTTGCAAACGGAATTACGCATATCGCATCGAACATCAATATTGCAGCGAACCAAACGATGAACTCGGAATGGTCGGCATAACCGATTGCCGAAGCCAGCGCATCTCGAAACACGAAAGCCGTGGCAAACAAAGCAACCGACGAGGTCAATAGCATAGAAGCCGCTGTACTGAAAACATTTGGATTGTTTTTTTCTTTGTTCACAAAACGAAAAAATGCCGTTTCCATGCCGTAAGTTGCAATGACCATAAAAAATGCGACCAACGCATAAAATTCAATAACGACACCGTATTCTTCAGGAAGGAACAGTCGGGTGTAAAGCGGCACCAACAAATAATTCAGCAACCGCCCAATGATGGTTGGGAAGCCGTAAATGGCTGTTTGTCCGACTAAACTACGAATTGCCACGTGCTGCTATTCTTGATAAATATGAGCTAAAACGACTTGTCCGACCATTAGCAACGAATTTCTGTTGATGATATCTAGGTTGTCGTGAATGGTATGCCACTGTCGGAAAAAGCCGGTTGGTGTTCTTCTTGGGCAAAAATCGGTAATGATAGCCATTGGTATACCGGCATATCTGTTTACGAAAAGATGATCGTTTATAATATAGCCGGATCGCTCGTTCAAAAATGTGTGTGCAAAGCCGAATCCCCGTGCAGTTCTCCAAATTTTTTCCACAATATCAGGGGCATAGCGCATCGAAAAACCTTCTCGTCCGAATCTTGGATTTGCAGCACCAACCATGCATAACAAGATTCCGTGACTCGCTCTGTAATTGCGTATGTGTGGATTTTGTGCCCAGTGCTGTGCTCCCAAAGCCCACGTGTATGCATTGCGTTGAAGCGCAGGGTCGACAAATTCCGGAGTTCCGTAATCTTCAAGATCGAAAAAGACGATATCAATACCCACATTTGGTCTTTTTATAGACAATTGTCGTGCAATTTCCATGAGTACTCCTACGCCGCTTCCTCCATCGTTTGCACCAAGAACAGGTCTATGCCAATTTGCAGGATCTGGGTCATGGTCGGCTACAGGACGTGTATCCCAATGTGCACCAAGCAGAATACGGCGTTGTTTTTCGGGATAAAACGATGAAATGATATTCTTCCCGTGGCGTGTTTCGCCATTCCAAACACGAGCTGTAAATGGCTGTACAATCACAGTATCTACAAATTTAGACATAGTTTCTGCAAGCCATTTTGCACATTCTGCGTGAGCTTGTGATCCCGGAACACGGTAACCAAACGACACCTGTCTGTAAATAAAATAGAAAGCCGAATCCGCATCAAAATCCGGCAAAGGAATTCGTGCTTCGGTTGCAACCACAGTAGGAGTTGACCGATTAGGCGATCCGCAAGATACGAAAAACAGCACAAAGAAAGCCCAAAAAAAGCAAAATGATAGCCTCATGAGTATTTTTTTGCAAAGATACGATTTTTTTTTCATATCTTTGCAGAAATTTTTTGATATTTTTATGCGATATTCACTATAATGACAGCAAAGATAATCTCCATCGGCGACGAATTATTGATTGGTCAAGTCGTCAATACCAATGCAGCATGGCTGGCTGAACAGCTCAATCAAATCGGAATAAAAGTGGACGAAATTTTAGCAGTTTCGGACAATGGAAAAGAGATTGAACGTACTGTAAAATCAGCCATCTCAAGATATGATCTGGTTATTACAACAGGTGGTTTAGGTCCAACCAAAGACGACATCACCAAGCAATGTTTGGCACGGATTTTTGATGCAAAAATGGTGTTGAACGAAGTGATTCTTGCCAATAATACAGCTTTTTTCGAAGCACGCGGCTATGAATTAACGGAAATTAATCGCAAGCAGGCCGAAGTACCCGATTGTTGTGAAGTGATTGAAAACACTTGTGGAACAGCTCCTTGCATGTGGTTTAACACGCCAAACAACGGCATACTGATTTCCTTGCCGGGCGTTCCTTACGAAATGAAAACGATTGTGGAACGTGATTTGCTTCCTCGCCTAAAAGCCTTGAACGGCGGACAAACTATCATTCACAAAACGGTAATGACACATGGCTTGGGCGAATCATTTTTGTCCGAACGTATCGCATCCTGGGAAGATGCTTTGCCATCAAATTTCAAATTGGCTTACTTGCCGAAACCGGGAATTTTACGGTTACGACTATCTGCATTTGGCTCTGATGAAGGTGCTTTAAATGCAGAAATAACCAAGCAATTAGACGAACTACACAGTCTCATTCCCGAACTAATTTACAGCTACAACGATGAAAGTCTCGAGTCAGTTGTATTTCGCTTGCTGAAAGAAAAAAAACAAACGTTATCCGTTGCCGAAAGTTGCACGGGTGGCTATATTGCACATCGTATGACGTTGATACCCGGAAGCTCGGAAATCTTCAACGGCTCGGTGGTGGTTTATGCTTATGAAGCTAAACAGAATTTACTTGATGTAACTTTACAAACGCTTGAAAAATACGGTGCAGTTAGCGAAGCCTGCGTGATAGAAATGGCAAAAGGCTGCAGAAAATTATTTCACACGGATTATGCGATTGCCGTTTCGGGAATTGCGGGCCCGGGTGGGGCTACCGACGAAAAACCTGTGGGAACAGTTTGGATTGCCGTTGCGACACCCGAGAAAGTCATTGCAAAAAAATTCTCTTATGGCGATAATCGGGAGCGGAATATTGTGCGGGCTTGTTTGTCAGCGTTGAATTTATTGCGGAAGCAACTGTAATTTTTGCTGTTTAATCTTGCTGGGATTTGTTACATTCGTTTTTTTTTTGTACCTTTGCAAAAAAAATAAACAAACTATGAAAGTCGCTATTGTAGGAACAGGTTATGTCGGTTTAGTAACCGGCGTTTGTTTCGCTGACGTGGGGATTAATGTAACCTGCGTAGATATTGACAAAACCAAAATTGAAAACCTTAAGAAAGGAATTTCGCCGATTTACGAACAAGGTCTGGAAGAACTTTTAACCAAAAACATTGAACGTGGAACGATCCAATTTTCAACGGAATTGAGTGAATGTTTGAATGAGGCAGATGTTGTTTTTTCAGCTGTAGGAACGCCGCCGGATGAAGACGGCTCAGCCGATTTAAAGTATGTGTTAGATGTGGCCAAAACTGTCGGAAAACACATGACAAAGCATGTTTTAGTTGTAACTAAAAGCACTGTTCCGGTAGGGACTGCCGAGAAAGTTCGTCAAGCGATTCAGGGCGAATTAGATATTCGAAAAGAGAACATCGAATTTGATGTAGCGTCCAATCCCGAATTTTTGAAAGAAGGTTCTGCCGTTAAGGATTTTATGTATCCCGAAAGAATTGTCGTTGGTGTGGAAAGCGAGCGTGCCGAAAGTGTGATGAAACGCTTGTACAAGCCGTTTACACTAAACGGACATCCCATCATTTTTATGGATGTTCCTTCTGCAGAAATGACGAAATATGCATCAAATGCGATGTTGGCAACACGCATCAGCTTTATGAATGATGTTGCAAACCTCTGCGAGTTAGTAGGTGCCGACATCAACCAAGTGCGTAGGGGCATTGGTAGCGACAGCCGAATTGGCAGTAAATTTTTGTATCCGGGCATTGGCTACGGTGGCTCGTGTTTTCCGAAAGATGTGAAAGCAATCATAAAAACGGCCGAGCAAAACAACTACAAAATGCGTGTTCTGCAAAGTGTTGAGGAAGTAAACGAAGAACAAAAAACAATTTTGTTCAAGAAATTTCAGAGGTATTTCAATGGAAATATTGCAGGAAAAACCGTTGCCATGTGGGGCTTGGCATTCAAACCCGGAACTGATGATATGCGAGAAGCACCTGCGTTAGTGCTAATAGATTTACTTACCCAGGCAGGCTGTAAAGTTAGAGGGTTTGACCCTGTTTCGATAGATGAATGTAAACGCAGAATTGGCGATAAAATCGAATATGCAGAAGATCATTACGATGCATTGAATGGTGCTGATGTGCTGTTTTTGACAACCGAATGGACAGAGTTTCGTTTTCCGGACTGGGCGAGAATAAAGGGAATCTTGAAAACACCTGTTGTTTTTGACGGACGAAATATCTACGACAAAAACGAACTTCTGAAAGAAGGCTTTGATTACATGGGAATTGGTTTTGAATGCTTCAATTCTTAAACATGAATATCCTTATCACAGGTGCTAACGGGCAACTCGGCAATGAGCTTAAAAAGCGAACTGCATTAATCCTGAATGCGAATTTTTTCTTTACCGATGTAGAAGAATTAGACATCACAAAAGAAGATGATGTTAACGATTTTTTCAAAAAAAATCAAATTAATTTTGTTGTGAATTGCGCAGCCTACACTGCTGTGGACAAGGCGGAAACAGAGCAGAATTTGGCATTATCTATTAATTATCAGGCAGTCTCAAATATCGTGGAAGCGTGTTCAAAACACAATTGTTTTCTGATTCACATTTCTACCGATTATGTTTTTAATGGGCATGGCTACAAACCTTATCAAGAGATTGATATTGCTGAGCCTACTTCGTTTTACGGAATCTCGAAATGGCGTGGCGAACAAATTGTGAGAACGCTTGGAAAAGGCATCATCATTCGCACATCGTGGTTATATTCCAATTTTGGACATAACTTTGTACGGACCATGCAAGAATTAGGTGGTTCTCGCGAAACAGTAAATGTGGTTTTTGATCAAGTTGGAACACCAACATTTGCAGGGCATCTAGCGGAGGCAATATGGAAAATAATCCCACAGTTAACTGATTGGAAAGAAGGCGTACAGGTCTATCACTTTTCGAATGAAGGTGTGTGTAGTTGGTACGATTTTGCGAGAGAAATTATGCAGCAATGTAATCTCAACTGCCAAGTATTTCCAATAGAAAGCAAGGATTATCCAAAACCGGCTGCACGTCCGTTTTATTCCGTTCTGAACAAAACAAAAATCAAACAGCGTTTCGGACTATCTATTCCGCATTGGAAAGACGCACTTTTGGAGATGTTGCGGAATCAGAGCTAATAAATTTGTCGAAATTTCGTTTTTTTTCGTACCTTTGCAAAAAAAACTGAAACCATGAAGACAACGACTGATCCACAAGTACTACAACGTGCACAAATGTGGTTAAACGGCAGTTTCGATGCCGAAACCAAAGCACAAATTCAACATCTCATCGACACAGACCCAACGGAATTGACCGATTCGTTTTACCGTGATTTGGAATTCGGAACGGGCGGACTGCGCGGTATTATGGGCGTTGGCACTAATCGTATAAACATTTACACGGTGGCAATGGCAACGCAAGGGTTGGTCAATTATGTAAAGAAATCGTTTCCGAATGTACCACAAATCTCGTTTGCTGTGGCTTGCGATTCGCGAAATAATAGTCAGAAGTTTGCAGAAATCACAGCATCTGTTATCGCTGCAAATGGCTGTAAATGCTACTTGTTTGAGAGTATGCGCCCAACTCCCGAATTGTCATTTGCGATTCGCCACTTGGGCTGTCAGTCGGGTGTGGTCATCACGGCATCGCACAATCCGAAAGAATACAACGGCTATAAAGCCTATTGGAACGACGGTGCGCAACTTATCGAACCTCACGACAAAAATGTGATTGATGAAGTACTGAAAATCAAAGGTCTCGAAGATGTGAAAATGGCCGGAAATGCGGAGTTAATCGAGAAAATAGGGGAGGAGTTAGACCGAGTTTATTTAGACGAAGTCAAAAAACTATCGCTCTCCCCGCAAGCAATAAAAAGTCAAAAAGATTTGAAAATAGTTTTTACTCCGCTTCACGGAACTGGAATTGTACACGTTCCGAGATTGTTGAAAGAAGTAGGTTTTGAAAACGTTGTAGTTGTTGAGGAGCAAGCCATTCCAAGCGGAGATTTTCCAACGATAAAATCGCCAAATCCGGAAGAAAAAGCCGCACTTCAAATGGCAATTGATAAAGCCAAAGAAATTGGTGCAACGCTTGTGTTGGCAACCGATCCGGATGCGGACAGAGTTGGTGTGGCAATTCGCAAAGACAATGGCGAATATATGTTGCTCAACGGAAATCAAACAGGGTCAGTTTTGGTTTACTATTTACTAAAAAAATGGAAGGAAAATAATCTGCTCACAGGCAAAGAATACATTGCCAAAACCATTGTTACCAGCGAGCTCTTGAAAGATATTGCAGATAAAAACGGTGTGGAATGCTTTGATGTTTTGACAGGCTTCAAATACATTGCCGATATTATCGCAAAAAACGAGGGCAAAAAAGTTTTCATTGGTGGAGGTGAAGAAAGTTACGGGTATTTGGTTGGCGAATTTGTTCGCGACAAAGATGCTGTGAGTGCCTGTTTGGTGATTGCTGAAATGGCTGCATGGGCTGCGGAACAAGGCAAAACGTTCATTGATATTTTGTCGGACTTGTACATGGAATACGGATTTTACAAAGAGGACTTACTTTCACTCACCAAAAAAGGCAAAGCCGGTTTGGAAGAAATCCAACAAATGATGATTGATTTACGGAACAATCCGCCAAAAGAAATCAACGGCTCGAAAGTCGTACTAATCAAGGATTACGAAGAGCAAATTTCAAAAAACTTGTTAACGAATACTACCGAAAAAATTGGCTTGCCCAAATCGAACGTTCTGCAATTTTTTACCGAAGACGGCAGTAAAATCACAGCCCGTCCGAGCGGAACAGAACCTAAAATCAAATTCTATTTCGGCGTAAAAGGCACGCTAAAATCTAAGGCAGACTTTGACCAAACAGACGGAGTTTTAGCTCAAAAGATTGATGGTATCGTTACTTCAATGAAGTTGAAATAAATATCGCTTGTTTTTTCATTTTTTTTTCGTATCTTTGTGCCATGTAATTCATAACGGATAAATCCTAAATCACAACATAGATGAAACACCTAAAAAAACTCTACGCCCTAATCCTTCTGCTATTTGTCGGCTTTTCGCTCCAAGCAGAGGATACATTACTGAGAATTCTGAAAGACGAATTACAGTATCAATTTACTCAAATGCAAAGAACGCAACCTGATTTGTACTACATGGATTTCCATGTAACGGATCAGCGAGTATATTCGGTAACTACAAGTTTTGGAGCCACAAACCAAACTTCGAGAACCCACGTTCGTAATTTTGTACCCATGTTGCGCATTGGAAACAAGGATTTTGACAATCAGATTGATCCTCGCCAAACAGCAACAATTCCCGGTCAACGTGCTGTACGCTTGTCGTCCCTGCCGTTGGAGAATGATCCCTTGGCAATTCGTCAGGCAATTTGGAATGAAACATTCATAAGGTACCAACGAGCAATCAGCGACCTTCAACGTGTTACTGACGAAAGCAGGCTACAGTTGGAAATGAGTGATACGATGCCCTCATTTTCGGAAGCACCTGTCGTAGTGCACTTTGAGGAGATGTTGACAGGTCCCGAATTTGAATTCGATATGGAGGAGTGGGCAGAGAGAATGAGAAGAGTATCGGCAGTATTTTTGCAACACGAAGAATTTATCACAGCTACGGCAAATGTAAACTTTCGAATTAGACGTACCTACTACGTTAATACGGAAGGTACGTCAGTTGTTCAAAATCTGACTTATGCAAATGCCGGTATCAATGCAATGTTGCGTGCTGAAGATGGTATGGAACTGCCATTATCTGCGAGGTTCTTTGCGTTTGTGCCCGGAGATCTGCCTTCGGAAGAAGAGATGATCGCAGCAGCAGAAGACGTGGCTCGACGCCTGCTCATCATGAGAACCGCTCCGCTTGTAAGCCCTTTCACAGGACCGGCATTGTTGTCGGGAGCAGCAAGTGGCGTTTTCTTCCATGAAATTTTCGGACATCGCATCGAAGGACAGAAAATGAAAAGCGACAGAGACGGTCAAACATTCAAGAGAATGGTTGGCGAGTATGTATTGCCACCTACGTTGAGCGTTTTTGATGATCCAACGATGAGGCAATATCGCGGACAGGATCTTAACGGATTTTATGTATTCGATGATCAAGGTGTTAGAGGCGAAAGAGTTACGGTTGTTGAGAATGGGATTTTGAGAAATTTTCTAATGACGCGTACACCTATTGACGGTTTTGACAGATCAACCGGCCATGGTAGAGCCGAGATGGGTTTCGACCCGGACTCTCGTCAGTCCAATTTGATTATATCAACATCGGATCCTAAATCTGATGAAGAGTTGCGCCGTCTTCTTATCGAAGAAGCCATTGCACAGGGCAGGGAATTTGGTTATTTTTTCAAGACGGTGTCGGGCGGATTTACACAAACAGGAGCGAGAGCAATCAATGCGTTCAATGTCACGCCACTCGAAGTTTATCGTATCTATGTGGACGGACGTCCGGATGTGATGGTTAGAGGTGTAGATTTGATCGGAACGCCGCTATCGATGTTCTCTCGTATCACGTATGCAGGAAAGCCTGAAACAGCAGAGGTATTTATAGGAAACTGCGGAGCCGGTTCAGGCTGGGTTCCCGTAACTGCTGTTTCACCCACCATCTTGGTAAGACAAGTCGAAGTGCAGAGCAAAGCCAGAACAATGGACAGAGAACCGATTTTACCACGCCCATAATAGATAAGGCGTCATTCCCGCGAAGGCGGGAATCCCCCTGATGTAAAAAACAAAGAGATTCCCGCCTTCGCGGGAATGACGACAATAAATCATAAAAAAACACAACAATGAAAAAAATCCTTATAATAATCACAGCTTTTTTGCTTGCTTTCACGCAAGTAAACGCAAACAACGACGCTCTAATCTTCAGTGCAATGCAACAAGAAGTGAGTCGTAGCATGGAAGGATTACAACTTCCGAATATGCCGGCACCATTTTTCATCAATTATATTATTGTTGAAGGTGAAACCATTGACATTAACGCCACTTTGGGAACGATTATCACTTCCAATCATCGTCCGAAAGTTAGGTCGTCCAACGTACACGTTTTGACGGAGAGCCCTGAACTTACACACGATGCTCGATTCACCAACCAAGGTGTAAATGTAGCTGTTGCCCTCGAAAATGATGTCAATCAAATTCGTCGCAACCTTTGGCTTGCTACCAATAATAAATACAAAAGAAGTCTCGCAGCCTTGTCAACAAAAAGAAACATTCTTCGAAGAATGAATTTGCCCGAAGCGGAAAGAGAACTTAAAGATTTCAGTCTTCCGACCGGGGTACAGAAACGCATCGAAACAAGGAATTTCACCCCTTTTCAACAAGAAGTTTTGAACGAACAAATGCGAGTTTTATCGGCTATATTTAGAGAATTTCCGAGAATACACAGTTCGCAAGTTTTGTTGCAGGCTCGTCAAAATGTTTTTTACATTGTAAATTCTCAAGGAACTGAGGTTAGGCAACCGCTGTCGAATGTAGTAATCAGACTTCGTGCGGAAATTCGTGCTGATGACGGCACAAACTACGTTGATCACAGACTTATCGTTGCAGAGAATATCAACACGCTTCCTTCACAAGCAGAGTTAGAGCGTATCGTAAGAACGTTTGCAGGTAATTTGCAAGACCTCGCAAATGCACCTTTGGTAGCGGAATTCTACAGCGGTCCTGTTTTGTTTGAAGGTGATGCTGCGGCAGATATTTTCCTTGATAATCTGATTACGCCTGCAGGTGTTTTGTTTTCCCGCAGACCCATTGTTGCCGGAAATGTTGCATTTACGCCAAATAGACCACTCGGACGCAAAGTCGTAGATACACGTTTGACGGTTGTCAACCACACAAACAAAACTTCTCACAGAGGTATTTCTCTTGTTGGAGCATATGCCGTTGATGCGGAAGGTGTCGTGCCTGCTGCAAGACAGGTGTTAGTAGAAAGAGGTCTTTTGAGACAGATTCTGAATACAAGTGTGCCCAATCAGCAAGCGGCAAGTTCGCATGGAAATTTCCGTTTAGGACCAAATGCAGCACAAATTACAACGCAAATCATGCCGAGTGTCTTAGAAGTTCAAAGTTCGCAAGCACTTTCTCCGGCTCGCCTCAGACAACAATTGATCAGAACGGCAAGAAACGAAGGTTTGGACTATGCTTATATCGTTAGACAACTCAGCGGTACGCCAAGAATTTACCGTGTAGATGTTCGAACCGGGCAGGAAACTTTGATGCGCTCGCCTGACATAGAACGAATAACTACACGTCGTTTGATGCGTTTTGATGCTGTTTCTAATCAAGAATTTGTGGGTAACAAAATGTTTGGAGCTCGTGCAGCCGATGGCTCAAGAGGACCGGCCTTTCCTGTGTCGATTATTTGTCCGGGGGGAATTTTACTCAATGATGTAGAAGTCAGACGAAGTACTGCGAATATGGGTACTTTGCCTCCGGTAACTAATCCTACAGAGCGATAAAATATACAATAAAAAATTGTATATTCGAGATATTTTTCATATCTTTGCACTGCCGGAGCACTGCTTTGGCACCGCCGAAATTTGAAAAAAACAGCACTATATAAGCCACTAACTGCAGGATTCTTATTATTTCTGTTTGTAGCGTTTTTTGTTAAAACGCAGTTCTTTACGCACGTTCACATCGTTGATGGGATTGCCGTTGTGCACTCTCACTTCTATAAGGGATGCCATACGAACTCTCCGGACTGTTGCGGAGGGCATGAGCATACCCATGCGGGAATGGAGCTTATAGATGTGCTTTCCGAGTTTGAAGTTTTGGTGCATTCGTTTTCTACGATCGTTCCGAACGTAGATTTTTCATTTCACAAATTTCAGTCGGCAGAGGTTGCAGAACCTCATACCGAGTTTATTGATCTCTTTTTTCTGCGAGGTCCTCCGGTTTCTTAATGAGGGTGAGGCTGTCTCAAAAGTCAACAATAACGCCATTGCGAGGCACAGAGTGCCGAAGCAATCCATTGATTTAGATTGCTTCACTACGTTCGCAATGACGTTGTCGTAAATTTTTGAGACAACCCCTTCGCTTGGTAGAAATGTAGTTCTCTCAATTAGAATTGCATGCCGTTAGGTATGCAACTTATCAAATCAATCAATAAACAATGAAAAAACACACCCTTTTATTGTTGCTACTGCTATTTGCAGGAACGCAACACATATTATATGCACACCACATAGGGCATCGCACAATTTCCGGAACCGTTATCAGTTCTGACGATGGACAAGGGATTCCGCATGCACAAATTATGGTTAGATTTACAGCCGTAGGTGGTACAGCAACAGATATTACCTTGGGCACAATAACAGACCTTCATGGTCGCTATACGATAGAAATTCCTGACAATGTAACGCACTTGACATTTAGTTTTATGGGCAAGGTTACTCAAGACGTTGAAATTGGAGGTAGAACAACAATTGATGTAACGCTACAAACCGATGCTCTTATGCTTGAAGAGTTTGTTGTAACCGGCTATGGTGTTACTCGCCGATCGGCGTTTACAGGTTCTGCCGTAACGGTTAGTGCCGATGACTTACGTCGTCAGACCGAACCTAATTTAATCAACGCTTTGCAAGGTATGGTTCCGGGAATGCAAATCAGCAACTCTGCTGCTCAACCCGGTTCCGGTTCTACAATTTTGCTCAGAGGGATTGGCTCACTTCAAGGAAACAGAGACCCACTTTTTGTAATTGATGGCGTGCCGATAACGGCAGGAAATATATCAAGTTTTGTTGCCGGTGGTACAATGACCACGACCTCGCCAATGTCCTCTGATCCGTTGGCGGGTTTGAATCCGAACGACATTGAATCGATAACTGTTTTGAAAGATGCTGCCGCTACGGCAATTTACGGCTCTCGGGCGGCTAATGGCGTTGTTGTTATCACGACACGAAGAGGTCGAGAAGGTCCCGGACAAATTGATGTGAATTTAAGAACCGGCTTGGTTATGCGACCACAAATGAGCCATAGAAATCGAATGCTCAATCTCACCGATTTTGAAACATTGATGATTGATGGGGAAATGGCAAGACAAGAGGTTGTTTTAGGATGGGACACGCCAAACAGAGATGCTGCGATTGCAACACTGCTCAACGATGGAATTCTTAGAGCTGATGGCAACGAATACGATTGGTTTAGAGAACTTTCTCGCGTAGGTCGAATCCACGATATATCTATTTCTGCTTCGGGTGGTACAGAACGTAGAAGTTATTTCCTTTCTCTCGGTTATATGAGAAGTGAGTTTTATCTACACGGATCAGGGTTTGAGCGTTTTACAGCACGGAGCAATATAGATTATAGAGCAAACAATTGGTTTACCATTGGTCTTAATTTAAGTGGGTCTTATACGGATCAAGATCAAACCGGAACCACAGCATCGGCGGCAAATCCTCTTTTTAACGGAAGGCTAATGCGTCCCAACGAGCCGTTTAGAAATCCTGACGGGACTTGGAATTTTAACACATCACAAGGCGTAGGACACAATTTGGTTGCACGTTTTCAAGACCCTGATGCTTCCGAAGCAAACACAAGAGGTCTAAACGCAATGGTTACGCCGTTTGTTCGCCTAAATCTTTACAGAAATGTATTTTTCCAAACGAGAGTAAGTGTTGAAATTAATCAACTCAACGAACGTGAAGTTTTTTCTGCAACCGTTGACGGAGACGGAATCCCTATGGAAGGACGAACACGATTAAGCAATCTTAATTCAAACAGACAAACCATTGTTAATACCGCAAATTGGCTACCTTCTATTAATGGCATGCACAATTTTAACCTCTTGGTAGGACAAGAAGCACAAAGACATACAACCCAAGTTTTGCAGGCAGTTCAAGAGGGTTTTTTACATTTTCGCCTCAGAGAAATTGCGAATAATGCCGGTTCTCGTGCAGGATCAACAACGAATCATTCAACGTTAGTATCTTATTTCGGAAATTTGCAGTACGAATTGCATAACAGATATTTTCTTTCAGCAAGTATTCGTCGCGATGGAAGTTCTCGCTTTGGAGACGAACACTTGTGGGGGACATTTTATTCGGTTGGTGCAAGATGGCGATTGAGCGAGGAGTCATTTATGCAACCAACAAGAGGTTTTATCAACAACCTTGCTCTGCGTGTTTCTTATGGAACAGCAGGTAATATGCCACGAGCATTACACGGTTGGGCATATACATATTCTCCTGTTGCTTATAGCGTAGTTGGTGGAACAGCGCCTACTCTGCTGGGAAATCCCGGTTTGAGATGGGAATCGAAAAACAAATTCAATGTGGGTATGGAAGCAATGGTATTCGATAGGATTTCTTTAGAAGTGGACTATTACCACGAAATAATCAACAATATGCTTCATTCACGCCAAGTATCACGTGCAACAGGATTTACAAGTTATTTATCTAACATGGCATCTATGCAAAACACCGGAGTTGAAATTCAAGTGAATGCTATGTTGGTAAATAATAGAGATTTTAGGTGGACTGTTGGAGCAAATGTTTCCGCAAACCGCAACAAAGTTCTTTATATTGGCACAACTCCGGCCGGCTTGCCGGATACACTTCGAGGAACCACGCAATGGTCTGCCGCAGGTATGGCTTGGAATTCGTTTTTCCTTAGAGAATGGGCTGTTTGTCCGCAAACAGGTTTAAGTGGATGGAGACAGGCTGATGGAGAGTTTATGTTTGGATCATCTGCACATCATGGAAGTGCTCCTCAAGTGTTTGTAGGTACGCCATACGCTCAATTCTGGGGAGGATTCAACACGCGTTTGTTCTTTAGAGGTTTTGACTTTGCTGCAAATTTTATTTATAGTCTCGGTGGGTATCATTATTCAAGTGAAGCCCAGTTTTTTGAAGCCGATGGATGGAGAAGTCAGTTTTCCAATGTTAATTACTGGTACTTTGACAACCGTTGGACAACACCCGGTCAAAATGCCGGAGCACCACGTTTTATTCGCGGACACGGCTACAGTTCAGAAGCGCTTTCAACACGCTTCCTTATGAGATCCGATTTCTTGCGTTTGAGAAATGTCACCTTCGGTTATACCATACCAAGGGATGTTACATCGAGAATAGGCGTTACCAATGCTCGCATTTATGCATCTTTGGACAATCTATTCACATGGACGCATAGAGACCACAGAGGTTGGGAACCTAATCCGGGTTTAGGAGAGGCACATACTGTAGGGCAATATGGGCAACCACGTAATTTTATCGTCGGCATTAATTTCACATTTTAATACACAGCGTCATTCCCGTGAAAGCGGGAATCCCCTAGCATTAAGGGGATTCCGCCCTTCGGCGGAATGACGATAAAAGACAAAACACAATGAAAACAACAAAAAAAACAATCATACTATTCGCTTTAGTAGCGATATTTACCACATCTTGTAGCGAAGACTTTTTACGACCACCAATGCCTGATATACTGGAAGAAGAACAATCGTTGCGAACAGCACAGGATATTCAAAATGCCGTTGTCGGTATTTACGCCTCACTTTCAAATCTTAACTTTCTCGGACGCAACGGGCTTTCTATTGCAGATGTTATGGGCGATTTGGCTGGTTTTTACGGCGGAAACAACAACGGTTTTATAAATAATTTTGAACGGTATACATTTCAGTTAGGTATGGGAGACCTTGCAGGACTGTGGTCGGTGCCGTACACAACGATAGATCGTGCAGCACGTGCTATCAGAGCCGGAAGACGTATTTTGGACGAAGGCGGACTAACAGCAAGAGAGCAAGGTATCATTAACCTTTCGCTTGGTCAAGCCTACGGTTTGAAAGCATTTACCCACTTCTTTTTAGTCAATTATTTTGCACTGCCTTATACCTATCAACCGAACTCACCGGGTATTATTCTGGTGGATGAAGAACCACTTACGGTATTGAGTGAAATTCACCGTGCTACTGTTGCAGAAACATACGCACTAATCTTGAGAGATATCGCTACTGCAAAAAAACATTTTGAAGCAAGTACAGGTGCAGTTTTTCCTGCTAACCAAAAATTCTTTATGAATCACGCTGCGATATATGCTTTAGAAGCACGTGTACATCTTTTTATGGAAAATTGGAGTGGTGCTTTAGCAGCAGCACAAACAGCATTAAACATATCAGGTGCAACGGTGGTAAGTAATGAAAACTATATCACTATGTGGTATATCAACACGACAAACACGGTTGAAGATATCTTTACGCTTAACTTCACTTCAGGAACTATTGGCAATGTCAACGCCACGATGGGAATGCTTTGGGGAAATTTTGGAGCCGCCATGTACGTAAATGCAATAGAACGTCTGTTCGAGCCGACAGATATTCGCCTTGGTTTGTTCGAGGACAAAGCAACTCCTGTACCAAACATAGCCAAAAGAATGCGAAAATATCCGAATGCCAATTCAGTTAACAATACGCCGATATTTCGTGCGTCAGAGATGTATTTGATTATTGCCGAAGCACAAGCACAAATGGGTACAGATATTGCTGCTGCTCAAAATGCTCTGTTCAATGTTGCTCAACGCGATACCGCAATTACTGAAGCATCACAACTTCCGGATAATCCAACGGACTTGTTGGCTTTTATCGCTGACGAACGTGGGCGCGAACTTACCGGAGAAGGGCATCGTTGGTTAGACCTACGCCGTAGAGGCGATTTAATGACTCGTCCGGTTGGGTTGGGAACATTCACAGATCTTCCGGTGTGGAGAACGGTAATACCAATTCCACAAGCGGAAATCAATGCTTCTGGTATTGAACAAAATCCCTCTTGGGCTTGGATAGATGCGTATCGGAATTAACATTTGAAAATTAGGACGGTTGCCGTTGCACGGCAACCGATGATCAGAGAAAATACAATAATCTAATCTGAACCAACACTTATATCCATAGATTAAAGCGTTTTATTCTGACTGCAAAGATACGAAAAAATGAAACTGCACTATTTTGCCACTATTTTTTGGTAACCATTGTTGCCATTGGTTTTCAACTACTTTCCGCCGCTGTGTAGCCTTGTCACTTGCACCTAACGACGGGAGGCGGCTTGGCGCAGTGGCGGCTTCCACTACCATTGCTGCGGCGCACAAAATTTCAAATCACCACTGCCATTGTTGCGGGCTTCCTGCAGCCATTGCGCCAAACCGCATGTTGTGTTGCAGGCATTATGACAAAATATATGATTCGCCATATTCTATTTTGCCTTCCTCCGTTGAAGAAATTTTGCCACCGACAAGAATAACATTACCTTTGATTATTCCTGCTTTTTGCTTTGCAAGACAACTTTGAACTAGTGATTCTGGTTCTTGAATAATATACACGTTCCCTGCTACAGAAAGCAAAGAGTCTGGTAATTTTGTGAACCCGGATAAAGCAAGATGTATATCCCCACCTATTGTTTCTAATTTTGGAAAGTTATCTTCGCTTACACTTTCCTGTCCTATCAGATATAATGTTCCTCCGATAGTTTTCAAATTTGGAACGTTTAATGACCCTAACATAAAAATTACTTTTAATTTATTATTTTTCCTGCTCTAATGGCTTCGCAGGTATTGGCTTGTTCATTGTCGCAAGTTTTAAAGTTTTTTCGGCTTTCTCCACCGCACTCTCGCTCGCTTGCACCCAACGTGCAAGGGCTTGGCGCAGGCGGGGCTTACACTGCCGCTCGGACGGGCGTATAACTTGCTAATTCGCACAAACTTTCAGGCGAGCCCTGCCCCGCTTGCGCCAAACCCAAGTTAGCCGTTTGTGCATTTTGTTTTATTCATATCTTGGTCCAATAAATCTGTCGCCATTGAAATGTATCATATGGTCGGGATTATCTGCAATCCACACTTCGGTTTCCCATGCAATATCTGTTATATGCTTCTTAAATTCTGCTTTGTCGGGGAAGGCAGTTACATAAATTCTGCCAGCTTTGGATTCTTTAAAAAAATCTTCCAACTCAAGCATTCGTTTTGGAGAAACAGGACCATGGGAAGTAACAACTTCAATCAAAAACAGCCATTCTCTTTCTTCATCGTAAATAACTACATCAGGTAATTTACTATGTTCCGTAATGACTATGCCGACTCTTTCAAGCCCTTTTTTGTCGATATGTAAATCCTTATTGGCTGTATCGCCCAAATACAACACTTTTGCTCCGCCTGCAAAACGCGGTGCAAATTGTTCTATTACGGCGGCTTGTACCTCATTGTGTTTTCCTGCTGACAACTTTACTTCTTTCCCCTCAAGGGTAACAGGGATCAAACCCATTGACCGCTCCTTTTCGTAGGCTTGTGTTAATGTTCCGATTTTTGATATGAATGTTTTGACCGCCGAGTTCCATTTTCGTGTATTGTAGGTTTTGATAACGGAAAGTGCCTCATTTGAAATAGCATAATGTGCTTTTGGACTATTTACAGGCAAATCCGGCTCATCGGGGTTATAATCTGCAATTCGCCCCTGTACAAATTGGTGCAATACTTGCCGCCTGAAAGTTTCCCTTGTATTAGGAGCATAAGGTTTCCCATAATTTTCAGCGACAAACGACATAATTCCTTTTGTTACACCTAAACTTTGACGATTTGCTTTTGCCCAACTGTCAATGTCTTTGATATTGCATAACGCAAGCAACGTCAATGCCGACATTTCGTTTTGTTGGGCGATTGGCAAGCCTAATGCTTTCAAGATTTCTTGCGCTTCTTCAATTTTGCTCATTATTCTAACGTTTATTTAATTCAAAAAAATCATCAATAACTTTGCTCACATTTTTCATCGAAAAGTTATTGAGTAAAATTAACTTTTCGCCTATTTCCTTTATGGTTTCCAAAGGTGGCAAAGGCATTGCTCGAAGTTCTGTTGCACTTACATTCACATTGCCGTTGAAAGTTCGGAAATAAGTATCAAAAAGATTACTGTTTAAAAGTGCTGCAATTCCCATTACTTCAGTTCTGCTTAAATGACCTTTGGGGCGATAAATGTAATTCAATTTGTTTTCAACACCCACATACCGAGGCGTTCCGGGTAGCGAAAAATAAGGCGCGGCAACCAATCTGCTCTTGTCATCTTTTGCGCTGAATCGTCTTAAAAAAATATAATTTCTATTCGGAATAAGATACGATTTGGTTTGTTCGCAAATTTGAATATATTGACCTTTATTGGATTTATGTGCCGGATAATTAACCTCCATTTTAGTTACATTATGAAGCCAATAGAGAGATACCGCTCCTTCTTCGGGCACTTCTTTAATGCAATTCTCCATTCTGAAAGCAACAACAGGTCCCGTTGATATTTGTATGTTGTACTGATTTAAACTTCCATTCCAACTTTTAAACAAGTCAATAACTGCTTCTTCTTTTGTATTAGTAGGCAGATGTATGATTTTTTCTTTTGATTTTAAATCAATTAAATCTTTCTGCAAATATGTTTTGCGTTTGGATTGTTCAATATCTTGCAATCCGCTACATGTGGAAACAACTATTTTAAGTTCTTTTTCTTTACTGTTTTTAGGTTTGGCTTTAAGTATCAATGTTTCCTGTAAAACATTATCTCTTGAAAAAGCATCTTTTCTTGATTCAAATAAATGAATAAAATCTATTTGAACATAGTTGAAAAAGTAGTTGCGAAATGAGTTAAAATATCGCCCCGATGTAAAACTGCGAGGAACGATAAAAATCATTTCGCCGTCGTTTTTCAACACACGAGCAGCAATAGCAAGAAATATCGAATAGATATTGGGCTGTCCATCAATAATGATTTGCGTTGCTTTTACTCTGTTATCGTCTTTTGACAACTTAAAATAAGGCGGATTGGAAATAATGAAATCAAAATCTTGTTTTTCATCCGAAAAATTAAGGCTTGGCGGATTAAGGCAATTGTAATGCTCCATGATAAAATCATGAATACAGATAGTATATTGAAATGATATTCCTTTATTGGAAAGCCAATTTTTCAGGTATGACAGTGATTTTTCGGACAAAGAAATCAAGTTGGAATCTGTCTCGTAAGCCACTAAATTGATGACTTCGATATTTGGATTTTTTTCAACAAGATTTTCGACTAATCCACAAGTCAATACCGCTGTTCCACAACCGGGGTCTAAAATATCTATTTGCGTTTTATTTGCGGAAACCAAACTGCCCATAAAATGGGCGATTGCTTGAGGAGTAAAAAATTGTCCGTTGTCTTTTTTGAAAGTTTGTGATACTGTTTGGGTATAAGCTGTTCCTAACCTGTCAGCGTAAATGCTTGGCTGTTCATTACTCGTGGGGCTTATATGTTTTGTATCATTAATTTTCACCCTAATTGGCTTCTAAGTTTAATGTTTGTAGGTTATAATGTTATTCCAAAAATAAATTCAAATTTACGTTTCCATTCGGCAGGTATATCTGCTATAGTTGCCCATTGGCTGGTATGAAGAAAAACCTGAAATGGTTTGTCGCTTGCAGGGGCAATATATCCTAAACTATCCTCCACATTTTCGTGATTTAATATTAGCCGCGCAGCGTCATTTACAGCGTCTGCAATTGGTTGATTGAATACAGCTGCTCCTACAATACCTTGGTCTCTATCGTGCATAACATATGGGAAGATATGCAAATCGTGTAAATATTTAACCAAAGAAATAATTGAAGCTTTTCCTCTTGCTCTAACTATTTGTGTTCTTGCTAATATTTCTTTACGTAGATTTTCAGGAATAATCTTGAGTGTGTTTTTAATTGCTAAAAGTTCTGTGTCTCCCTCGACAATAATAACTCTTTCTGCAAAAAACACTCTTGAAACCTCATCGTCAAATAGTTGAAGCATTTTAACTCTCCGTTTATCATCTTCTGGTAGTTGAGCAAAGACGGACGTTAAACCATAATTTGCGCATGAAATAGCATCATCCGCGGTGTAAATCATTTTAGTTAAACTCAAAGGCTCTTGTGTTAAATCTATCATCCACGGCGAATGTGTAGTGCAAACAATTTGGTCGGTACTGCCCAAAGCATAAATTGTATCTCTCAATAAATTAGCTGCTGCCGGATGCAAGTAAATTTCCGGTTCTTCAAAGGCTACAAGAATTGGTCTCGTTTCCAAATTTTTTTCCTTTCTCAAGTTTGAATGGTAACGAAGCATAGCAAATGCTGTCGTTCGTATCAAGCCTGTTCCTTGTTTTTCAATTTTGGTGCTAACGTTTGAAAATAATGAAACCTCGTATTTTGGCTTAAGAATATCATTTAAGTTTTGAAGGTTTGGTTTTATCTCAATTCCGCAAGCTGGAAAAACAGAGGCAATAATATTATTTACATCAATAGTTAGGCTCTTTATTAATGACCCTTCTGTTTCAGGGCTCATTTGCGTTTCAAGTTCAGTTAATTTTGCTTGAATTTCAGATGCAAGATTAGTTTGATTGAGTAAGTCTTCAAACAATAAAGAAAGACATTCGCTTAAAACAGAACTTCCTTTGTCTTTGTAATCTAAGTCGCTAATATTTACCAAAGAAGGGATTCTAATTACTCTTGGCAATTTAGAATTCACATTTGAAGGAAAACCTCCTGGATTTTCTTCAAAAACAGGTTCTTGATCGGTGTGATACTCAAATACTTCAGTGAAGTCTTTTTCCCAACCTTTTGGAAGTTTATCGCCTATACTTAAATTTGCGAATCTATCGGAAATCACGTTCTGCTCAATTCCATTATCAAGCAAATCTTTTACTGTTTTCGCTGCACTAAATTCTGCCTTTATATTGTATGGAAAAGTAATGCTTTCAATTTTGGGTTTGGTAACAGATGTAATTTTATAAGTCTTCTTGTAAGTAAATTTACCGTCTATTACTCTGCCCTTAAAACCTCTGCTTTGTGCAGTTTCAGCCGAAATATTAGAAAAAGCACCTTCTAATTCTATTGTTTCTGCTCTTGTTCCATCAGTAGATTGTCGGAAGTCGGCTTCGGATATTTTTTCTGTCTTTAGCGAAAGTAATGCATCAATTGCATCAATAACAGAAGTTTTACCGCAATTGTTAGAGCCAATTACAAATGATGATGAAGCAAATGTCAACTCTGCCTCTTCTATTCTTCTAAAATTTTTAATTTTTAGTCTTTCAAGTTTCATATTATTTTTCTTTTGATGAAATAAGTAACTTTCTTATATCAATGTTTAACGTTTTGGCTATTTCTAAAAGTGTTTCCAGTGATGGCTGTGATTCGTTTGTACACCAACGTGATACTGTTGCTTCATTTTTTCCTAATGATTCCGCAAGCCATTTTCCTGTACGTTTTTGCTCTACAAGCACAACTTTTAGTCTATTAATTTGCTCCATTCGTTTGAATATTGATATAATTTGCAAAGATATTGATTTTTTCTTATGTGTAGATAATGTTTTCTCGTAAAGTTTTCAACAATGTTACGTTCATTGTTCGTACTGCGCTCCCCGCATGACGGCTAACGAGCAAGGGCTTGGCGCAGGCGGGGCTTCCACTGCCGCTCGGACGGGCGCAAAACTTGCAAGTTTGCACAAACTTTCGGGCGAGTTACTGCCCCGCTTGCGCCAAACCCAAGTTACAGGCAGGTCTTTTTGGTTTTTGACATTTATAAACAGATGTATAGGATTAATTTTTATGCCAATATTAAACACTTTTCAAGATGTTATCTAACTTTTTAATCTCAAAAACATTAACGCCAAGTTTGTTAAATATTAACTCCTCTGCCCTTAGTCTGTCTTTTTCACTATAATAACTCGCCATCCATTGTGTATTTGAAGGTACGTTTTCCTTAATTTTTAAGAAATAAGGCTCATCGATTTCATTCATTGAATGCCCTAAAATGTATATTTTTTGAATTTTTTCAAGTGTACTGAAGAAAAGTTGATTTTTGCGTATGATAGAATTAACATCCTTATAAACACTCCTCAACGCATGATTGATTTCATCTTTCACCCCCAATGCTCTTGTATCTTCATTTTTGTAAATAAACGATGTTATATCAGGGTTTCCAAATTCAATTTCTCTATCGGTATTTCCATGTATGTGCAAAATGTTTTCTGTAGCAATTTTGTATGTATTTTCAAGTAAATTTGTATAATTGAAACTCAAATACAACGCATTTTGTGGAATATAATATAGTGGTTTTTTGGCTAACTCTATGGATTTGACCCATTCACAAAAATGGCTTTTAAGTCTATATAGCCAAAAAAAATCTTCTTCTAAATAGTGTTGGAATCCTTGTTGGTTGAATATATCTCGCATTAAATCTGCCACTGTTTCGCATCTTCTGTTGCCATCATCATATTCAACAAAATCGTCAGTCAGATTAATTATTGTGCTTGAATATTCTGTTAAATATGATGAATGCTCATAAAACTTCTCTTTATAATCAATGTTTTTTAATAATCTTGTATTTTCTTCTAAATTTGCCCAAAGCATTTCTCCATAGCAATTTAGACTACCTTCCATTCTTGCAACATATTCCTTATGAGCGAACCTATTGAGCCAATCTCTAAAATCGTGATAGCGAGTTTTCATCTCATGTGCCAAATCAAAGCCATTACCAATAACTAACAGTTCATTTGCCATTTTTTCAACCCTTGTTTTTTTAATCAATATGAAATGTATCAAACTGTCCGATAAACCCACTTGCCTTTATTTTTCCTTTAAAAATCTCGTGTTCTTTAATATCAAAGTCATTGAGATACCACATTACATTAGAAGTGTCTCCAATACTATTACATATTTTTGACACATAAGGCATATCGACATCACCAAACGAAAAACCGTATGAATAAATATTATTAACACCTTCCAATTTGTCAAAAAACAATTTATTATTTGCTATGCACTGATTAACAGGTTTTTTAGTTATATTATAAGCAGTGCTAACTACATTTTCAACATTTGAATCGAAAGTTTCTCGACCATGACCAAATATCAAATCATCTGAATTTAAACTATTTAAATTTTTTGCACCTCGCGACACTCCGTGAATATAGCAAATATTGTTTTCTGGAATACCATAAATAAGTTCAAGCGTTTGTGTATAATTAAATGAAAAAAAGCAGGTTTTGGTACGATTGAAGATTTGTGATAATTGCGTTTTTGGCACAAGATGTCTGTCAGAAGTTGATTGAGAGTGTATGCGACTTAAATTTTCTTTTAGTATAGCATCTTTTATAGTGAATGACAATTCAAGTCCATTTTGTTTTTTTGTAATACGTGGTCGCAAGGCAGAAAGCATTTCATCGCTAACTATTTGATGTTCAAAAGCGATTTGAGTGAAGAGTATCCAGGAGTGAAACAATTCAGAAACATTATAAAATAAAGACGTAAAAAAAATTTCAACACAGGTTTTATATTTATCATTAGATTCCAATTTCTTGAATAAATCAAAAACCATTTCAAAATTATAAACACCTATAGACTCTTCAAGATTCTTCCAACCTTCTCCTTCCTTAACATTATCTATCATTTTTATAAAAAGACGCAATGTTAACCAAAAAGGAGCCTTATCTGCACCAACACCACTTTGGAAAGTTTTCATTGCGATATTGCCAAATTCGCTTTCCATTGTTTGCCAAAAAACAAAACTGTTATTATTCAGATTTGTGTTGTGAGTAATTATACCTGTTTCAGGTTCAAGCGTCGCAATGAATTGTCTGATGGCTTTAGATTCATTGTTCTCTCTTGTGTAGTATTGACCTGAACCATGTTTTATCCATTGTACAATTCTGTCTGCATCGTCATGAAATTTCATTATTTCATCAAGTTGATCTAACGCAGTCATTCCAGTTGAACTATCCTTCAACTGAATTAAATTGGCGATTTCGGATAATGCGTTCATCATTGCCGGAATAACAATACTCTCAAAATGATATTTGATTTTATCATCTTTCAATAGATTGCAATCTTCAGAAATTGATACCTCTCCCATTTTTGCACATTCTTCCTTTTCAATTTGAACCAAAAAATTGCGAAAATCACGATAGCTGGTTTTCAGTCCATGTGCAAGATCAAAACCGTTGCCTATGATAAATAGATTAGCCATTAAAGATTAAGGTGTTTAGAAATATTTGCTCCCCAAGTTCCCCAAATTGTAGCCAAATCTCCAACAGTGTTTAATGTTGCACTTATTCCATTGAAAATGTCTTTTAGAATACTTTTCCCCTTTCTTTTTTCTTTTGGCAAATTTGCTTGTTCAGAAATTTCGATTAATCGCACAAATACTTCTTCCTTAATTTGCTCATTTAATTCTTCCGATAGCAAGACAGCATTTTTTATTTTTTCTATACTTTCTGCAATATCATTTGCTCCACTTTGTTGTAATTGACTAATGGAATTTTCGATTTTATTCACATTACCTGTATTTAGAACCCCTATAGTTCCCGAATTTGTGATGTTATTTGTTATCATATTGTAATTGTTGCTGATTTTAATTGTTATTATTTTTTTTCCTTCTTCATCAATATATGGTAATACTTTTGATATTCTGCTAATTTTATCCTCTGTCAAAAGACCTGCCATTTTCCGAAAAGCCATTTTTAACATCGCACTATCTTTTGAAATGATACTATCTATGATAGATATGTTTTTCTCTGCCATATCGTTTTTATCAATAGAATTAATAGAAGTCGTTAAAAAATCTTTTGTTTTTCGTTTTAATTGTAACTCAAAATCCTCTATTGTTATATCTTCATCTGTGTAATAAAATAATTCAATATAATATCTTGTTCTATTTACAATATCAACGCCTAAATTCCAACCATTTGCATTGAAATAATTAACAAATGAATTTGCTAATTCTACAACAAGACCGTAATTGTTTTTGTCGGTGTTGATTTTAAAGATAGGGGATTGAACTCGATACTTTATACACCCTTTGCCGATTTTTACTTTATCGGATTTTTGCAATTTTAAGAGGTTATCTTTTTCTTTTATCGGTGAAATATCAACATTTTCAAAAATAATAACTCCGTCAAGGTCTTCCTCTTGTACGTCAATGTGCATTGTGTTATTGAACATTTTACTTGAAGTATCAGCATATTTAAAAGATACAACTCCTTTAAATTTATTTACTTCAATACGAGTTTCGTTGTTAAAAATTGCGTTGTTAAAGATGACTTCGCCGTGAAATTCGCAACTTGCTATATATAGCATTTCATCAAAGACGCAATATTCAAAATTTACCTTATCTTCAAAACAGAGATTCGTTAAGAAAATTGTTGATTGTGTATCAAATACTGCATTATCGAAAAAAACTTCTCCTTGAAATTTAGTAGCGAAAATTTCAAAATTCTCATATAGTTTCATATTGCTAAATTCAGCAAAAGTAACGATTGCATTTTCACATCCTTCTTTTGCTTCTACAATGATTCCACCATACAAATAACACCCTACTAAATTTATATTACTTATGCAAAAAGTGGATAAGTAAAATGATTTTTTAAACTCGCTACCGTTGAAATACCAAGAAGTTTTTGGTGTGTCAATATCATCAATAATCAATTTATCATAAAAAAGACCCTCTGCCATTTTTAAGCAAATATGATTATCAAAACGTAGTTGTCTTATGGAAATTGTAGGTTCATCTGTTTCTAGTGTTTTGCCAATCCATTTAACACCCTGAATGTCAAAATTTAAAATCCCACTTTGACTTTTAAATTCTCCTTTGTCAAAACGATTAATTATATCGAATAACTTATCTAAATACTCTGAAAAATTGTTTTGTTGTTTCCATTCGATACTATCACTGTGAAATATACAAAAACCAGAATCATCTAAAGGCAAAACTACTTTTTCTTCCAAGAAAGAAAAGTAATTTTGAATCTGACACGGCGTAGTATCTATCACCACACCATTTTCTTCTTCGTGATATATATATTTGCACATACTTTAATCTATATTTTGAATGTTATTTTCTCTTTTATAATTCGGTATTTCACGTAACTCTCAACCTTATTTTCGTCGTGTTCGCCACCCGTAGGGTGGTGGGTGGGCAAAGCCGAAAAATGGCGAAGCCCATTTTTGGGCGAGGAGTTGGCGATGCGGTGTGAGCGCAGCGAACACGGCAAAAGCCAATTATCTAAAAAATATCTTTGCACCATTCTTCCTCTTGTTTCTTATTTCTGTCATTCATTTATCACGCTATCGTTGTCTGCAACGCTCTGTCTTTTCGCTTCCCAATCGCACTGCGCTTCCCGACTTGTCTGTAACGTCCCAGCGGCTTGGCGAGGTAGCGGCTTCACAAAGGTTCGTGCGGGGTAGTAACTTCCAAATTCGCACTGCCGTTTTTGCGGGGCTAATGCCGCTATCTTGCCAAACCGCCTGTTAGAGGCAGTGCTTGCTGTGTATCTCATTTATATTCAATTACTTGCTTTTCAAAACTTCAATTTTTTTATCTGTCTTAGTGTTCCGTTATTTTCACTTTCAGAATCAATTTGAACTTCATTATTTACATTATCATTCTTGAATTTTGAGTCGGATAAAGTTTTTACAGTAGTTACAGCCGCTAATAAAAAAGTTAATACACCTAAAATTATCATCCATATTGTCAAATGTTTCATTTTTTTGTTTAAATTCAACGAATAATTTGATATTTTTTGAGATGTGTACAAAGAGTGTATTTGATAGGATTCTTTTGTTATAGCCATTAAATTTTCTATTCTCAATACATCAATAGCCCTAATGAATACTTCATTGAAAAAAGAATGATTTATATCTCTCTGTATCAAATATTTGTCGCTAAAAATATCCGACAACCGTGCTATGTCTCCTAAAAAAGATTCTATTTCGTCATTTTTTCTCTTATTCTTATCTTGTGCTAGTTTTACAAGTTTATTGCTAAAATCATTCCTGTTTTTATTAATCCAAATATTTAAATACTTTAAACAGGTTTCTTGTTGCAACAAAATTTCAAACACTAATTTAGCGTCAGAGAAAAAAGCAATATTGTATTTGTTCGTTTTTGCTTCAGGGTGATGTCTAATAAATCGTTCTTTATTAACTATCCATAATTCATCATCTCTATTACCAAAATTTGTTGAAAAAAAATTGTCCAATTTTTCAATATCATAAGAGTTATAATTGTAGGACATTCTGGTAAATCCTGCTAATTGTTTTATTAAATCATAATCTCCCGACTTGAGTATATCCTTTATTTTGAATGTGGTCTTCTTGTTTCCATTATATACAGAATAATCAAAATCAATTATTTCATATTGGTGTAAAAACATATCAAACTCACTTTCAGGTATTTTTTCAAAACTTAGTTCTTTAACGTGTGCATTCCAGCAATCTATAAAACTGTTCATGTAATCATACAATTTCTCTTTTACAGTTTTTTTGTAATCAGAATAATTGTTAATCAAATCTTGTACATTACTTTTACTATTATCTAAGTTACAACTAATATTGATTGTTATTGACATTTTAGGGCTTATTCTAATTCCTTGAAAATTAAAAACCAAATCCTTTACTTTATATTGTGTAGGATTTATTGATGCAAAAAATAATGGCATTAAATTATACGCAAAATAATTGGAAAAAGTGTGTCTGCTGACTCTATCTGTTTTTGAGTATTCAGATTCATCATAAATGGGTTTTGTGAAGCCATAAGATTCTGGGTTTAACATTTTTGTTTTTACTTTACCTAAAAAATCCTCAACACCTCGAAAAGAATTTATGTTACATGACTTTGATGCTATATTTCCACAATCAATACCAAATAAATCTGTTAAACGAAAACCTGTAATTTGTAAATTAGCCATTGATTTTATTTAATAATTGTTGATACTCTTCTTCTTTTCTCATTCTCGCAAACTTTGCAGGATTACCTGAATATAATCCGAATTTTTCAGTAGATTTTGTTACCACAGAATTAGAAGATACTAAGGTAAAATCATCGATTGTTATGTCTCCAATAATAACGGCTTCTCTTCCTATAACAACGCCATTTCCTATTTTAGGTGCTTTTTCTATATAACCACCGAATCCAATATTATATTTATGTACAGTATGCCCATAAACAGAGGAATATTCCCCAATAATTGTTCGGTCGCAAATTGTTCCTGCTAACCGACAGCCATTTCCAACACGCACTTCTCGTTTAAATTCTGTATTAACAAAAACATACACATCATTTCCAAAAGCACAATTCTCTCGAATAACAACGCCGTGACCACAATCAAAATTATCTCCAATGATAGAACCAGTATATATTATGCAGTTACTCCGTATTATAGAGTTTTTGCCTATGGCAACTTTGTGCTTTGATACGGAATCGTAATGTTCATATAGATTTGCATTTATGTTTTTATCAATATTTTGAAGTTCTTCCCAACTTGGATGTCCTATTACTACATTATTTTCGATGATACAATTATCTCCGATAACTGTGTTGCCATATATGTAAGAATTGTTTCCTATTAATACATTTGTTCCAATCTTACATTTAGGTGAAATATATGTGTTGTTATGATTCATCTGTATAGTAAATTTATTCGTGGAATGAAATAATTTTCTCAAAATCAAGTCCTTTTTTATTGTCTAAACAGTTATTTAGTCTATCAACAAAATTGCTGTAGTTTATCATTTTTATTGCTTCTTCTCTCGTAAAAAAGCCAACCTCTAATGATTCTTTACTAGTACGTGCCTCGCCACTAACCACAAATGCTCTCATGATAAAACTAATTACATTTTTTGTCAAGTTTTGATAAATACAATTTATTTCTAATGGTTTTATTGTATAACCAGTTTCTTCTAAAACCTCTCTAATTGCAGAATTCCAAATACTTTCAGATGGTTCTACAATTCCTCCGGGAAATTCCCAACCTCTTATTGGTCCTTTTATTAATAGTATCTCATTTGATTCATTGGTTGCAATAACGCCAACAGAAATAGAATAATTATTCATTTGCGTGTAATGTTTTTTTATTGATTTTTAAGCCATAATAAACTTTTCTCTATTGCAGTTTCAAATAACGCCTCTTGTAATTTAAAACCATGATTTCCTCCATGAATAATCTCTATGTATTTTGGTTGATTTGCTAATTCATACGCTTTATGAGATAAATCTACATTCGCTATCGGGTCGTCATCTCCATGCACAAATAAAATAGGACAAATAATGTTTTTATACGAATCAAAAACATCAACTTCTTTTAAACTGTTCAAAAAATCCAAACTGACTTTTTGCGCCCTATCTGTATATACATAACCCTTAGAAAAAATCTCTTCTCCGAATCTTTTCTTGTATCTGTTATATAAATCCGCGGACAAACACCACAATAGAAGAGAGTTCACGTCATTTCGCTTTGAAACCACAAGCGAAGCAACGCCCGAACCAAAACTCATTCCCCAAACAGTAATTTTCAAATTGGTTGCCAATTTTTCTTTCACATAAGATATTACAGCATTCAAATCTTCCATTTCTGTATTTATTGTCATTTCAGAAAAATCCAAATCACTATAACCAGAACCTCTGTAATCAAATAAAACACACATTATATTTCTCTGTACAAGTCTCTCCGCAATATCCAAAAACATTCGGCGACTTTCATATCCAGAAACACTAAAACCGTGCGAAAAAATCACACATCTTTCTATTTGGGCACTTTGTGGTTTCCAAATCATCGCATGAATGCTTGTATTGTTGGAAACAGAAATTCTTTCATGAAACTTCATATTACTCATTTTTATAATTTTTTAATATTACAGAATATCCAATACTTTGTTTGACAAAGTGCAAAGATACATTTTTCCTACAATCATTCAACTGAAAAATTCCGCCCGCTTGTCGGGCGGTGGGTGGGCAAAGCCGCAAAATGGCGAAGCCCATTTTGGGGCGAGGGTTGGCGATGCGGTGTGAGCGTAGCGAACACGGCAAAAGCCAACTATCTTTAAAATTTCTTTGTTCCATTCTTGCCATTTTTAAATCATCTATTCTTATAAATTTTAACTACTTGTCTTTATCTCTCTGTCTTTTTTCGCTTCCTAATGGCACTGCGCTTGCCTGCATTGCCTCTAACGACCGGCGGCTTGGCGAAGTGGCGACGTTTCTATTGTGGCTACGCTGTCCAGCGTGATGTCTTTTACTTCCTTGAAGTTTCAGCGGAGACGAGTAGCCATTGCGCCAAACCGCAAGTTGGGTGCAGTGCACTTTGTGAGTTTTATTTTCTTGTTTTAATCATTAGTTGGATATGTGAAAATTCGGAATAAATCTTTGCAAATTTTGTACAAACAATGTGCAGAACCTATCAAAATAGGTAAAACCAAAGATTGTTTTCCTAAATGAATGACATTCCAAAAATCCACTTTCAAACAATTTGGGAAAACGAAAATTAAGATGACTGAAACTGCCTCGAAAACAATTGAATGTTTATAATAGTCTTTTATTCTATGTAACTCCGTTTTATATGGTTTTACTTGGTTTGCGTCCCAAAGTTTTTTTCTTAATGGTGAACTAAACAAAATTGATAATGAAGAAATTTTAAACCCAATCATTATTGAAAGATAAACAATTAAATCCGAATAACTGTCGAAATTACTGTCAAACACAAAAAAACCTGTAATTGTTGAGATAGTTATTATGAGCCAAAAATATGCTAAATCTCTACCTTTCATCCGCTTATCTCATTTAATAATTTACTACACACTTCGTCTGCATTGAATTTCCCGTTGTCGTCTTTCGTTGCAGTTATTTTGATTTTCTGTTGGAAACTCTCTGTATTATAAACAATCCCAAACCCACTTTCATCAATACCATTAATCACAAGAGAAGAGATTTTATTATTGCTTTTCTCTTGCGACAAATTTCTGATAAAATTTTCTATTTTGTGCTTATTATATTTGGCTGTTATTGTAAATTCATTTGGTGTATCTGTACCTGTTAAGTCTGCGAGTGCTTGTTTTTTATCACTATCACTGCTAAACAAATCGTTTATGTGAGAAAAACTTATCCTACTGCACTCTTTCAAAGTATTCAAAAACTCGTTAACATCTTTGAATAAAGTTTTTAGTTTGAAATCGGTATTTAATTTTTCTTTTAGCATTTTTTCAAATGCCGTTTTTTTATGCGAATTAGACAAGTATAACAAGTTTTTCTGAAAATGATAAATGAAAAATGCCTGATTATTCAACTCTGCCTCTGTTATTGTTCGGTTGTTTTCTCTTTTTTCTCCTGTCTTTATGTCCGTTAAATTTTCATCACGTGGGCTTGGGTTTCCAAAATTGAAAACAAAAAATGCGTAATCTTCTGTTTTTTCAATATTTATTTCAAAATGTGTCTGGTTATCATTGAATTTTACAGTATCATCAAATAGCGCAAAAGAATTTTTTGACGGAAAAACAAATCTGTCGCCTGAACTTGTCGATTCTTCAATCAATTGCATTATTGAAAATGTGATTTCTGCCATTATTCTATTTTATCAAATAGTCAGTATGTTTTTTGCCTTTTATTCGGTTACGCCTATAATTTTTAGAGAAGTGAGAGCAACATCTTTCATTATTGGCAACATTTCTTCAACAGTCCACTCTGTCGGTTTCGTATAAATCGATACCGCTTGCAACATAACGGATTGTCCGTCAATAGAGATAAATATATTTTCACAACTGTTTTGGTTGATAGGTAAACTATAATTTGCAGAAGTCAACCTGTCAATCCTGTTTAGTGAACCTATATCGTGTTTCAAAATAGTTTCTGTTCCGTCCGGTCGTTTTACTGTTATTGGTTCTGTAAGAAAGTTTGAACCTTGCAAAAACAATATGTAAGGAAAGTGTTTTTCATCAATCATAATGTTTCTTATTTCATTGATATTTTTATGAGAACGCTCAATAGCGTTCCCCGCTACCATTAATTCTTGGTCGCTGTTTTTGCCGACCAAAATTCCCTTACTGATATTTTCAATGTCTTTTCCTTGATGTTTGGCTTCACATACTAAAACAATACGCCATTTGCCATTCTTGTCTTTAACTTCAATAATTCCACCATCGGGTTTTATTGATGCTTTTGCAACAAATATTGTTATCCCTAATCTTGAATCAACCGAATTGAGTTTTGTATTAATTTCTTTTTTGTCAATGCTGTTTCTAAAACGAAATTCCAAGTTGGGAAAATCTTTTTTCAAAGTTTCAAAAATTACTTTTGAAAAATCATTTACTGACACATCGTGTGCTTGAGCACTATTACCAAATATTTCCTTTGGTCCTTGACCCCTTATTTTTTCTACTCTTAATCGCTCTGTTTGATTTTTCTTCATTTCTTTATAGCCTTTTTGTTCTTAATCAAAATTCTAAAATATGGACATTTACCATCTATAGATAAATCCTTTTCGTCATTTCCTTTTCTAAATTTAATCAATTCAAATTGTGCAGGGTTGAATTTATGCAAAAAGGTAATTGGAACACCCATAACACCATTGTAGTCCATTGGTATATCTTTGGTCTTGTTTACGTTAATAGCATCGTAATTGTCAAATTTAGGGTATTGACTCTCGTTCCCATAATACGTTTTTGTAAGAACAATATCTTCGTGTCGTTTATATGTATCTAAATTTGTTAACCATAAACAATTGTTTGTTGAAATTATTCTATTTCCAAAACTATCAATATGAGTTTCTGTTCCATACAGATTGTATTGGTCGGGAACTATAAAACCTGAAATACCTCTACCCATATTTATGCCTAACCAAGCCTTGTTTTCTTTGATTAGTTTAAATATTTCCTTGTATGTTATCGCATTAATATTTCCTATTATTAAAAATTGTTTTTCGTATTTCACTAATTGCTCAACATATTCTCTGAATAATGAAAACGGTGGATTTGTTACCACAATATCGGATTGTTTCAAAAGTTCAATACACTCTTTGCTGCGAAAATCGCCATCTCCTTTAAGACGAGTTAAATAATTTTTATTACTACCGAGCAAAATTTCAACATCTGCTAAATCTACTGCACCGCCATTGTTCATATCTGGAATTTCTGTAATTTCTATTTTGTGTGGCACTCTCGTTGTTTTGTTTTCTTCGCTTTCATCGTCAAACAAAGAAATTTGTGTGTTAGCGATAGGTGAGCCGGTGTAACAGGTTGCAATGAGTTTTTTAAGTCCTAAAAAATTAAAATTTTGTGCAAAATATTTAAAAAAATTGCTTTCGTACGGGTCATCACAATTGCAATAAACTACTTTGTTTTTAAAGTGTCTTTCGTAAGACTTCAGCTCTCGCTCAATATCGGATAATTGAGTGTAAAACTCGTCTTTTTTGGCATCTTTTGCCTTGTGCAAATCTTTATTTGTCGAAATTCTTGCCATAATTTATTACAAAGTGCAAAGATACAATTTTTTTTCAATTATTTCATTTTTTTGCACTTTTTTCGATTGCAATAGTGTTGCCCCGCATTGCACCCAACGTCCCGGCAGCTTGGCGTGGGAGGCGGCTCACTGAGGCTCGGGCGGGAGCAAAACCTGCAAAATAGCACAAAGGTTTCTGCGAGCTACACCGCCTCTCACGCCAAACTGCTTGTTGGGCGCTGGTGTATGTTTATGTCAACTCTTTTTCAAATTTTAAAGTTTCAATTGACAAAAGACAAAACATTCTTTTTCTTCAACCTTGTGCCGAAAAATTATTTTGCTTACCCCTTCTTTCTGGCTTGATTCTACTTTTATCAAGGTGTAGTGAAATAATTCAAATAAATCCCGTATTTCTTCTTGTGTCAAATTTTCCAAACATTGTTGTTCTGTAACTCCTTTCGCTTGGGCAAATTGTTCACATCCATTTTTTAGTTTTTCCTGATTCCATTCTACTAATGGGTAATGAAAATAGTCATTATATCCATACTCATCAGTACCGACTAAAAGAAATTTTGAAGCCTTATGAAAAATATAACCATATTGACCAACTAAACTATCTAAGTTTGTGATTTTTTGTAGTTCTTTCTTCTTATAGGCTGAGGAATAGGCTTCCAATAAGGCATTTATATAAGTATCTATTTGTTGCTCAATTTGACTATTAGCAATACAATGCGGGCACTCTGTTTTGTCTTGTTGATAAAAATGTCCTTCAGGGCATTTTTTTATTTCGCTTTCTTTCTCTTTGGATATTTCATTAATCAAATTTACCCAACAGTTCTCGGGCAAGTTTTTCCTTAACCACTCCCAAAAAGGCTCAGTAATTTCACTTTCTTCATAAGCTGTTGCTATATTATAAAAAATTCCTTCTGTTTTATGATGCTCAACACCTAAGACATTTATAATGGTAGGGAAAGCTTTCAGATACCAATCCAATGCTTCTTTGAAATAATTCTGCATCATAAAAACTTTGGCGATGTTGCTATAGGTAATGGCTGTATAAAAATGTTCTTCACCTAAAACTTTTTCTAAAATATATAGGGATTTTTTGTAATATTCTAATGATTTATTGTAGTTATTCATATCATCATAAATTGCAGCTATATTATTATAACTAGTGGCTAAACTAGGATGATATTTGTCTAAAGTTTCTTCAATATGTAAGGCTTCATTGCTATATTCCAATGCTTTGTTATAATTTTCTTGTTTTGGTTCAAGATTAGATTAGTGGATTTTTTCTGATATTTTTCTGCAAATATACGAATAAATTTTGATTTCTGAAATTATATCGAAATTCGCACTCTTTTATGTGCAAATAAAGCTTGTGTTTATG